>JAJTDZ010000040.1 GCA_021298245.1 Algoriphagus sp.
ATAAAATCGCGAGAAAATCAGATAACCCCTCCATCACCCGAGACGTAAGCGGGGAAGGTGTGCAGCAAGCCCTGCTTAAATTACTGGAGGGAACCGTTGTGAACGTGCCTCCTCAAGGAGGAAGAAAGCATCCAGATCAGAAAATGATTGCTGTCAATACCGAAAATATCCTTTTCATCTGCGGAGGTGCCTTTGACGGTATTACCCGTCACATCGGTAAACGACTGCATACCCAGCCCATGGGATTCAGTACTACGGCAAACCCTATCCAAAGTAAGGAGGATCACTTGCTTCATTTTATAAGTGCACAAGACTTGAAGGCATTTGGTCTTATTCCCGAACTTATAGGTAGGCTTCCTGTACTTACCCATTTGGATCCCCTACATCGGGAAACGCTTAAGCGGATTTTGACCGAGCCCAAAAATGCGTTGGTAAAGCAATACGCCAAATTACTTCAAATGGAAGGGGTAGCTCTGACATTCGATTCCTTGGCAATTGATTTTATTGTGGACAAAGCGGTAGAATACAAACTAGGAGCCAGAGGCTTACGATCGATTTGCGAGGCAATCATCACAGATGCCATGTATGAAATCCCCTCAGATCCAGAGGTAAAACAACTTCGAATTACTGAGGATTATGCCAAATCGAAGTTTGATAGCTCAAAGTTTAAACATCTTCAAGTAGCCTAATATCTCTCCCCGACTTGTTTCGGGGATTTTTTTTTGCACGCAGACTTAGGCTATTATTTCTTCCCTAGAAGGAGTTGAGCAGTAGTTGTAGAGGCCGATTGCCTTCCCAATTTTTCTATCACCTGATCGTAGCCTTTTAAAATTCCTTCCCTATACGGGAGGTCTTCCACAAGCCTAGTGATCTCCTTTTGCAGCTGGTTTGCAGAAAATTCATCCTGAATCAACTCCTTGACCACTTGCTTGCCTGCAATAAGGTTAGGTAGAGAGATAAAGGGAACACGAATGAGCCTTTTTCCGATTTGATAGGAAATAAAAGAGGTGCGGTAGACCACCACTTGAGGCACCCTAAAAAGTGCGGTCTCCAAAGTGGCTGTTCCCGAAGTAACTACCGCAGCAAAAGCATGCGCCAACAGGTCATAGGTCTGTGAATAAATCACCTTGATCCCTTGATCTACAGCAGCCTGGTAAACTTCTGGAGATAAGTTAGCTACCCCTGCTACTACCACCTGGGCTTGGGGAAATTCCTTTACTATAGAGAGCATGATGTCCAGCATGGCCTGAACCTCCTGCTTCCTACTCCCTGGCAATAAGGCCAGTATGGGCGCTTGGGACAATCCGTGTTGCTGAAGAAAAAGTTTCTGAGGTGAATAGGCAGAGATTTCGTCCCAAAGCGGATTGCCAACATAGCGAACCTGCATGCCATACTTTTCAAAAAATGCAGGTTCAAAAGGCAATATGGAATAAACTTCATCTGTCACTTTTTTTAAGGCAAATGCTCTTTTTTGATTCCAGGCCCAGATTTTAGGAGGGATATAATAGTGCACAGGAATTCCATTTTTTTTGGCAAATGCAGCCACCTTCATATTAAATCCACCAAAATCAACCAGAATCAGCAGGTCTGGACGAAAGGCCAGAAGATCATTTTTGATAATTTTCAGTGCGCGGAGCACCTTTCTGAATCCCACTAAGACTTCCAGAAAGCCCATGACAGAGACTTCAGCATAATCTAAGGTAAGATGTACTCCTGCTGCTTTTAAATAACTGCCTCCCATCCCTCGCATCTGAATCTCGGCATCCATTTGCTTCAGGGCCAAGACTAAATTGCCTGCATGCATGTCGCCGGAGCGCTCTCCAGAAATGATATAAAATTTTTTCACCGGATTCTTTTGGTTCAAGTAAAAAATAAAAGTAGGCTATTCGGCCTACTTCCCAAAAAACTTTGCTTACCACCTAGGCTACTCCCCAAAATATTCTACAAAATTTCTTGGAGTTTCGTAGAGCGTTAGCTTATGCAACTCTCCCTGTGTGGTTATTTCCTTGACTGCAGGATACAGTATTTTCCAAAATTCTGACACCAAAGTCTCGCAACTGGCCAATTTTCCCTGCATGAAGTCCACATCTAAATTTAGATTTTTGTGATCTACCTTATCAATAACCAAAGATTTAACCACGCTACTTAATTTTTTTAAATCTACTACAAAGCCCGTCTCAGGGTCAGCTTGGCCTTTTACTGTTACAATAAGTTCAAAATTATGCCCGTGCCAATTTACATTGGCGCAGGGACCAAACACTTCTGTATTTTTTTCTTCGGACCAATTGGGATTCCAAAGCTTGTGAGCAGCATTAAAATGCTCCTTTCTTGAAACGTAAATCATGAACCTGTAATACTAAGCGCCAAAATTATAAAAAAATAGAAGACCTTATTCCTATTTCACAAATGAAAAGGTACAATAGCTTTGAATTTAAAAAAACATCATCTATTGATTTAACTGCCGGATCAAAGCGCGCATGTCATCCACATCTTTTACGTTAAGCTTTTGGGATTTGATCCATTCACCCGCCTTCGCGGCATCTTGACCAAAGATTTCATTGAGGTCCTTTTCTTTACCTTTCATCAAATACACCTTACCTCCTGAGACCACAAACAATTCTTGCTGGGGCTGGAACACCTTGGCAGCTTGCGCACCGTAGGTTGCCGATGGATCATCTACCATAATCTTGTACGTATGAAGGAGAAGCGAATAATTTCCATTCTCTAGTACCCTCACAAATCTCTTTTCTTTTAACGTGGGCAGCTCATAGGCCGAAGTAAATTCCACTGGACCTGAAGTAGCAGAAGTGTAGGTAAACCCACTCAATTTGTCAGAGGTGTAGGAGAAAAGGGAACCTTCCAACTTGTATTCTAAGGTATTTTCATAGGCATTTAGGGCAATTTGGAGGCCTTCTACCCATTGTCCGTCAGGTAGAAAAATCTTACCCTTGGTAAAATCTTCTAAATAAGCCGATCCCTTAACTTCACGATAGGGGTTGGCGGTAATGGGAATACCTGTACCGTTGTCACGTAAAATCGTCAACTGTGCATCTGCAAAGCTTGGCAATAGGCAAAGCAAAATTGCTGCTAGGAGGAGGTTAGTTTTCATCATTATTAGGAAAAAAAAGACCGGAAATTCCGGTCTTTTTTAGTTTAGCTATGAAGATACCACTAAGTAGTGGATTATCTAGTAATTCGAATTTGAACTTTATTGTAGTTGGCGCTATTACCAACCTCATCGTTACCTACCAACTGAAGTAACAAATCAACAGATCCACCGATCTTACCCGTATTCAAAACGTTAACTGTCAAGGTACCAAAGCTGGAACCTGCAGGAATGGTCAAGGTGCCAGGAGCTACGTAATCTCTACCTGCCACTGCAGTGGTGCCATCGGCTGCTACATTGTAAGTAATGATTTCGTCAGAGGGTCTCTGCTTTCCTACTAGATTAACACGTAGGTTTACAGTTCCTACTGTATTAGCTACTGTGATTCTAGGATAAACTTGACCTGCCACAGGTGAACGGTCTACAGCATCCTGGAATTCAACCACAAGACCTTCCCATACTGGGTAATTCTGCTCTATGCAAGAGGAGAATACAAGTACTGAGGCCAGAGCGACTAAAGAAAATAACTTTTTCATGATTTCTATTTTTTAGTAGCCTTTGTTTTGTTTAATGTTTGGATTACCATCCACTTCACGCTGAGGGATTGGAGGTAAGATCTTGAAGTCGTCAAATGCTAGATTTACCGCAGGTGTAGTTTTCACAATTGCTCTTCCATAACGCTTCAAGTCAAAGAATCTATGTCCTTCGAAAGCAAACTCTTTGAATCTTTCCAAAAGAATTTCTTCCAAAAGTGGCGCACCTGAAAGAGTAACTGCAGGAAGTCCTCTAAGGGACTTGAACGCATTCAATTCGGTCAAAGCAGCAGATTCGTTCTTCAAATGGTAATTTGCTTCCGCTCTATTTAAGTGCATCTCTGACTTACGGATTACAGGCACGTTGTCCGCATAAGCAAAGCCTGACTTGGACATGAACTTGGTACACTCGATCTGACGACCAGCACCACGAACGGTATTTCCAGTAGTGTAAAGTTGTGCTCTAATATCGGCGTTACGGGTTACGTCCCAGTTGTTATTGTCAGTAGCAGGAGTACCAATTTGCAAAGCGGCAAGTCCGAAGAAACCTCTAACGGTAGCATTTGGGATAAAATCACCCCATCCACCTTGTGAATTTTTATTGGTCAAATTCAATAATGCAGTGTAAGAGGACTGCAAGGATTCGTTTACACCAATAGATTCTTCAGCAAGAGCAAATCGAACCTCAAACATGGATTCAGGATGTACTGGAGATCTCCAACCGTTGACATAAGCAGCACCTGACAAAACGGTACCCACACTACTTGCTAAAGCAGTGGTTGACTCAGCTACTACCTTAGGGTAGTCACCTCTATAAAGGGCTACACGAGAAAGCAAGGCTGAAGCTGCTGCGCCTGAGGCATACTGTACTCCTCTTCCTGTAGGAAGCAAACGCTTGGCATCTTCTAAATCTTTGTAAATCTGTGCATAAACTTGGTCGATGGTAGATCTAGCCACCTTACGTCCCAAAGCCTCTCCAGAAGATATAACTCCTACGGTCACCACAGGTATACCTCCCTGATCGATTACACCAGGCTGGTAAATAGCAGTAGGAATGTAGGAGTAGACCTTCACCAGATCAAAATAGTAAAGAGCTCTCAAGAACTTCGCTTCACCTTCCCAACGGGCAAGTTGTGCAGCGGAAGCTCCTTCTACTGCTGTCAATCCATCCAAAATCAAATTGGCTTCGTTGATTGCATAGTATGAATTTTGCCAAAAACCTGCTTGGAAATGTGCCCCAGGCTGGTTGTTGTTTTCGCCAATCAGACGTCCAGAGTTACTGGTAGTCACACCCACATCAGCCAAAGCATCCGACATGGCTAGAAGGTCACGTCCATAATTTCTGGTAGACCTTAATTTAGAATAGACCGAATTAAGGGCCGCGTTCATTGCATCTGGAGTAGACAAGGCACCATTGGCATCAATGGATTGTCTTGGTTGTACATCCAGCAAGCTATCACAAGAGCTCACCAGTAAGGTTCCAGTAAGCGCAAGGAATAAGAAAGCTTTATTGAATAATTTCATAGTTTTTTCCTTTTGATGTTTAGAAACCAATTTGAACACCAAGGGTATAGTTCTTGGTCAAAGGAGTTGCTCCTGTACCAGCACCTGTAAATTCAGGGTCATAGCCAGGATAATCTGCATAGGTCCACAAGTTCAATCCTTGCATGTAAACACGAGCTCTTGAGAGTCCAATTTTGCTTATTAAGCTTGGTTTAAAATTGTAGGCCAAAGTCACTTGAGAAAGTCTGATAAAATCAGATTTCAACAAAGCGGCAGAACCTGAATTTCTACTAGATCCTCTGGTTTCGTTACCTGCGTTAGTAGTCAAATTTCTAGGGATATCTGTGATTTGGCCTGGAGTTTTCCAAGATCTGTCATTTACTTCACGAAGGGCATTTAAGGTCAGACGTGTACCATTCTCTCTCAAGAAACTGTACTGACCGTCAGAAATAATTCCTCCGTATTCGTAAGTAAAGAAGGCAGTAAATTCAAAACCTTTGTAAGAAAAAGTATTGTTCATACCTCCGAAGGTGGTAGCCAAGTTAGATCCAAAGTATTGTCTATCGGCAGCCAATGGCAAATAGGTAATGTTACCATTGATATCAAACCACATAGGACGACCAGTAGCAGGGTTTACCCCGGCATATAGAGCTACGAAATTAGCTCCTCCACCGTCTCTACCTACTGGCTGGCCGATGGCAATACCAGGGTTAGCTGGCAAAAACTTCAAGTTATCGTACAACTTCACGATTTGGTTGTCGATTTTAGAGAAGTTGAAGCTGGTATTCCAGCGGAATCCTCCTTTATCTATATTAACAGTAGTGATTTCAAATTCAATACCACGGTTTTGAAGTTCACCTACGTTATTGGCAATGCTTCCAAAACCATTAATCCAAAGGATTGGTTGATCTAATAACAAATTCTTGGTTCTTCTATCAAATACGTCCAATGAACCAGTTACTCTGTTGTCAAAGAAACCGTAATCCAAACCGAAGTTAAGGGTATTGTTGGTTTCCCATCCCAAATTGAAGTTAGCCAAGGAAGAAGGAAGGATACCTGCGCTTCCGGAGTAGTTACCTCCACCTCCGTAAAGACCTCTTGCTGCAAAGTTTCCGATCTGGTCGTTACCTGTCAAACCGTAGGAAGCTCTCAATTTCATTTCTGACACTGAGCTAGAAGACTTCAAGAATTCTTCTTCCACCAAGCTCCATCCTACTCGGATAGATGGGAACCATCCGTAACGGTTGTTGATTCCGAATCGGGAAGATCCGTCGTAACGAGCAGTAGCGGTCACTAGGTATTTCTTCTTGTAATCGTAGTTTACAGAACCAAAAGCAGAGGCTCTTCTGTAACCGGTCCAGAAACCAGTGATGGATTCAGGAGTTGCAGCAGACTGAATAGTTCTAAATTGGAAAGTTGGGAATCCAATACCTGCACCAGAGATACCCTCTCTAGTTTCAGATAAGTATTCTATACCTAAAATGGCAGAAAGGTTATGAACTCCATTGTAAGATTTATTCCAATTCAAGGTTTGTGTGGTAATAAAGCGAGTTCTCCAGTCAGACTGTACGGAACTTCTACCTACTACACCTGCACCATCTGGAGTACGTGGATCTCGGTAGTTGTCACCTTGAAGCAAACGGTAATCCAAACCAAATAGGGATCTGAAAGTAAGATTATCCAAAATCTTGTAATTGGTAATCAAATTACCCACTGCGGTATTGGTTCTTTGGATACCGGAGTTGTAATCGTTTACCTGTACTATATTTTGCCCTAAAACCCCAGCAATAGCCAAGTTGTAGGTGCCATCTTCGTTGTAAGGGTTGTTATGAGGCAAAACTGCGGATGCAGAGAAAGCAGGGTTACCTAAGAAAGAACCCTCCACAGCAAAAGGTACATTCTGCTGGAAAGTAGATAAGTTGATATTGGTTTCAATGCTCAATCGATCCGTAGCCTTATGTGTCAATGCCAAACGAACGGTTCCTCTTTCAAAGTCAATTGGTCGAATAGATGCTTGCTGGTAATTGTAAGATCCGGAAAGGAAGAAGGTGGTTTTGTCATCTCCCCCAGAAACAGACATTTCATAGTTTTGAAGTCTACCGGTACCAATTACTTCTCGCTGCCAGTCGTAGGTAGGCAAAGCCAAACCTAGCGCGTTCAATTGTGCTCTCGTTAAAGAGGCCCAGTTGGAAGGAAGTCTTCCCATGTTATTTAAAGCATTGGCTTCAGGTGCCGTATTGCCAGAATTGATAAAAGCATCTCTTCTCATAGCAAACCACTCTGAACCTCCAAGTACATCCAAGTACTTCAAGGGTTGGGTTTCCCCTGCAAATGCATTAAACTCAAATTTTGCTTTACCCTGCTTTCCTTTTTTAGTTGTGATGATAACTACCCCGTTTGCAGCCTGAGAACCGTAGATTGCTGCAGAAGCTGCATCTTTCAAGATTTCCATAGACTCAATGTCATTGGGGTTCAAGAAAGCCAATGGGTTGGATTGGGTAAAGGCAGCGTTAGATTGGTTATTCAACTGCACGCCATCTACAATAAATAGAGGTTCGTTACCTGCGTTGATAGAACCAACGCCACGAATACGGATGTTTACGGCTCCACCTGGAAGACCATTAGAAGACCTTACTTGTACGCCCGCAGCACGTCCTTGTAGGGCTCTATCAAACGATTGTAGAGGGAGGTTTTGAATCGCATCTCCTTTAACGGAAGAAACCGCACCGGTTACTTCTCGCTTGGGCTGCGTACCATACCCTGTTACAATAACTTCCCCAAGAGCAGTAATATCAGACTCCAATGCCACATTGATGGTGGATCGGTTTCCAATGGATACCTCTTGAGATCTTAGTCCCACAAACGTGAAGACCAAGACATTGTTTCCGGCTGGGACGCTAATGGAAAACCTACCGTCAATATCGGTAGCTGTACCAATGGTCGTTCCCTTAACCAGAACTGTTGCACCTGGTACTCCTTGACCATCTTCGGTCGAAGTAACCGTACCGGTGATCACACGGTCTTGGGCAAATGCAAAAGCATTTACTAAAAACAGCATGAGTCCTAGAAGTAAAACTTTCCTCATATCGGTTAAATTTTGGTTTAATTTAGACTCAATATTATCCTTAAAATTGGAATAACTCAAATCTACTACCCAAAATAGGTTAGAAAAGTTTAAACCCTAAACTGGTACAAAAATTAGGTTTATTTTACTGATTCAAAATATTATTCTGTTTTTTTTAAAAAAAAACAAATTACACAAGTAAATAATTTGGAATTCTTATGTTAACAAAAGTTAATTTTTTGTTTTTTTTTAGTGGTTGAGGGAAAAAACCAAGTCAAGAAACGTTAAAAAAATACAAAATTATTCTTTTTGACCTGATAGTTACTTGATCCCATCGCTTAACAAGGAAGCATAGATTTTGAACAATTTAAAAATATTTTAAAACTAATTTTTATGTCTGCGAAAAGAAATTAATAAAAAATTACTTTCTCCAATATAAAATTTACCTATGCGATGGCATTACTGATTACCTAACCTGAATAGTAATTCTCCTATTGAGTGCTTGCTGTTGAGCATCGGTATTTGGGACCATGGGTTGTTGGTCTCCTTTACCTTCCACCTCTATCCTTTTTGGAACAATGCCTTCCTTTAGTAAAAAAGATTGTACTTCCATGGCTCTAAGCAAGCTCAATTTTTGGTTGTAGGCGGCAGCTCCTACATTATCGGTATGACCTGTAATTAAGATGCGGACCTCAGGATTGGTTTGTAAAAATGCAAGCAACCTTCTCAGCGAACTGAAGGACTCTGGTTTCAAGTCGTATTTATCAAAATCAAAAAATACATTTTCAAAGACAAACTGCTCCCCTGCTGCTATGGGCACAAGTTCTACCTGAAGCTCGCTCACATTTTTAATAGAATCTCGATCTACATTGTAAATTTTGGGAAGGAATCCTTTTTTCTCCACGTAAAGACCAGAAATCCCTTGCTCGGGATAAAGCATGACAAATTCCCCATTTTTTCCATCCGATTCAAATTGATAATAGGTACTGTCATTGCTGAGGGAAACTAAGGATAGGGTGGCTTGAATGGGCTGCCCAGTAGATGAATTCCGCACTTGACCTTGGGTCACGGTAACAGACTGCCCCACTTCGATCTGCTGGGGAAAATTAAACCTGTAAAGAAATGCCCTATCATTACTTCCTTGAAAAGTACTGAGTTCGCTGTAATAAGCATATTCTTTTTGAGCTGTGATAAAAAGGGCCACCTGATCCAATTGGTCGTTGATGGGCAATCCTAAATTTTCAGGAGCTTGAAATTCACCCTCTTTAACCCTTGAAAGAAAGATATCCATTCCGCCAAAACCTACATGCCCATCTGAGGCGAAAAAAAGCGTTTCATTATTGAAAAATAAGAAAGGGGAAATTTCATCTTTTGCGGTATTGATTACGGATCCTGCATTTTTGGCCTCAGACCAAGATCCATCCTTTTTTCTCATAGAATACCAAATGTCGTTACCACCAAATCCACCTCTCCGATCTGAAGAAAAGAATAAAATTCGGCCATCTGCTGAGAGAGAAGGTTGAGAATCCCAGGAGGAGGAATTTACCTTTGGGCCTATGTTAATTGGCGCCTGCCACTCCCCATTTACCTTTTGGGCACCATACAAATCACAACTCCCCAGGGTAGAAGGGGCATCACAGGAAGTAAAAATCAAAAAATTTCCATCAGCCGTTACTGAGCAGGTTCCTTCATTGTAGGTGGAATTAATTTCTTTAGAAATTTCCTGAGGGATAGACCAAGCACCTGTTGAATCGGCATGAGTATAAAAAATATCTTCATTATTTCTTGAGCTCGTCCCATCTCTCTTGGTAAAAAAAAGTTGCTCTCCATCTGCTGTCAGTACTGGAAAATATTGCAATGCAAAGCCATTTAAAGGCAAACTTAATTTTTCTTTCTCGATTTCTTTTTTGAGTGGAAGTTGCTCGCCCAAGAATTTCATCTGGGCCTTCATTTCTAAAAAATAGGTCGTTTTTTTGAAACTCGGGTTTAGGCTGCCTTCCAAAGAAATAAATTCGTGATACGCATCCTCAAATCGACCTTGTTTGAGGTAGATGGTGCAGAAAAGCCAACTTAAATCCCTCAAATAGGAAGAAGCTTCTCGTAAGCTTTGTAGATTGGCTCTTCCCTGTAATCCAAGTTGCTCTGCCTCCATGTATTTGCCTTGACTTACTAGAATTTGAATCGCCTTTTGGTAAGCTTCAAAAAAGTTAGGAGCCTTAGTTAAGGCCAATCTAAATTTCTCCAAGGCCTCAGAATACTTCTTTATCCCGAGCAGTTCTTCCCCTTCTTGATACCATTTAATTGCCCTGCCATCTGACACCGCGTAGTTTTGGGCTGCAGCCTGGAATGCTAAGCCAAATACAAAAAACACAAGGAGGACTAAACGCATGGATTAGGGAATATCCATAAATTTATGCGTTTGAAGGGATATTTTCCAAGTAGGGTGGATTTTAATATATTTTATCAAATCTGGGGTTCGCTTACTGAATTTGCTCCATTCGGGTTGAAGCCGAAGCTCACAGGCAGAAGAAACCCGAGCCGCATGCTCTTCTGCAAAAGCCAAGTCACTGGGATGATAAATAACCACTTTCAATTCGTCAGCCACCTGATAAATCGAAGGATGAGGTACTTTAAACTTTTTTGGAGAAAAACAGACCCAGTCGAAGGTGCCCGAAAAGGGATGAGCTCCTGAAGTTTCCAAATGAATGGAAAATCCATTTTCTTTTAGCAAAGCGGTCAATGGACCCATGGGGTACATCAAAGGCTCTCCCCCCGTGATAACAACCAGTCTCGCTGGAAAAGTGAGGGCGTCGGAGACAATTTTTTCAATAGATAGTACTGGCCAGGGACTGGCATTCCAACTTTCTTTTACATCGCACCAAACGCAGCCTACATCACAACCTCCAAGACGTATAAAATAGGCTGCATGACCTGCAAATTTTCCCTCACCTTGAAGCGTATAAAACGCCTCCATAACGGGAAGATGGGTACCAGATGCTGTAGATGGCTTAGATTCCATTTGAATTTTTGTTAAAGCGGGTGATTCGACCGCTAGTAAGAAGGCAAAGGTAAGCGATAAGATTGAAAGAAATAGTACATAGTACTAAGTACTAAGTACAAAGTACGAAGTATGGAATTGTGAAGCACCTCAAGCTTTTTGTAAAAATGAATCTGCTACAAATCCTTGTGCATAACGATTCGGTAGTCCTCCACCCCACCTTTGGGATGAAGATCCACGATTTTAAATCCGCGCTTGATCCCAAACTGAATCATCGCAGGAAAGCGGTTGCGCGTCTTAAAAAATAGGGAGGTAAATCCCTGCGCTTTGGCCCAACGCTCCTGCTCCTCTGCCAAAGCTGAAGCAATGCCTCTTCCCCGAAACTCGGCCCTCACCCCTCCCATCCAAGAATAAAAAGTCTCAGGAAGTTCACTTTGGTAACCCACCTTAAATCCAGCCAATTCCCCTTCCCAGACGGCCACTAAGGCTAGGGAAAAGCGATGTTGAAGGCGATCTTGGTAAAAGGATAGACTCGCTTTTCCTGGAAATTCTAAGATGTGTTCGTGCACCCAAAGCAGCTCCGCTAGGCTGGCCTCTCGGAGCTGAAGGGGGGAATTGGGATCCATAGAAAAAGAAATAAGTTGGAGTGCTTTAGATAAGGATTAGTCTTTTTTGATCGTCGGGTAGGTCACTCCCAATTGCTCTAGGTAGCTTCCGTATTTGCTTTCGTCGTAATAGAATTTTTCCAATTGAGGCCGGAATTGATCCATGATGCTTTTATTCAAATAAATCGGAGGGGCATCCTCTTGAGTAATCATGGGTTTGTAAGTCTCCTCCTTGGTCTGCACATTTTTGAAGTAATCCCATGCCTGAGCTACCAACTCCGGCTGAAGCAAAAAGTCTAGGATCGTCATAGCTTCGGCTTTTGCCCCTGCAGTCACTCCCTTGTGCGCTATGGGCGTGGCCATGGCAATGGCATTGCTCCAGTGATGTCCAGGAAGTCCAGGAATATTGGAAGGAAATCGCAAAGTCACCGTAGGAATCACCCAAGAGACATCTCCAATATCGTCCGAGCCTCCGGATACAGGTTCTTTCACAGGAAGTCCTAAGGTATCCAACTTCGTCGCTAGACCTTCCTGTTTTACCCCCAATTCTTTTTGTACCGCTTTGGCAAGGGTCAAGTCATTTTCGTCCCAGGTAGGTAGCCCCACTTTGAGAATGTTGAGGTACATTTTTTCAGCGATGACTTTGTTGAAATGCCTGGGCCAAGCAGTTCCCAATACTTTCGAGGTCATGGTAGTACCTGTCATTAGGGCTGCTCCTTTGGCTATGTCGTTGGCTTGGGCATACATCTCCATGATGCCCGCATAGTTCACATCCCTAAAGTAATACCAAATAGAGGCTTTTGAAGGTACCACATTGGGCTGGTCTCCTCCATCAGTGATTACGGAGTGGGAGCGCTTCAAGGGATGTAAATGCTCCCGTTTGTAATTCCATCCTATATTCATCAACTCCGCAGCGTCCGCTGCACTTTTTCCTCTCCAGGGCGCACCAGCAGAATGTGCAGCATCTCCCGAAAAAGTATATTCCACTGAGATGAGTCCCGTGCCAGATGCCTGCCCCCAACTTACCCCAAGATTATTGGCCACATGGGTAAAAATACAAAGATCTACCCCCTCAAATTTTCCATCTCGGGCAAACCAAGCCTTGGCTGCTACCAACTCTTCGGCTATTCCTGGCCAAAGGATGAGTGTCCCCCCTATCTTTTCCCTTTCCATGAGTTGCTTCACTGCCAATGCAGCCGTGATATTGAGAGGAATTCCAGCATTGTGTCCTTCTCCATGACCCGGAGCCCCCTCTACCATAGGTTTGTGATAGGCTACCCCAGGATATTGGGATGCCTTTGGGATATTGTCCACATCGGAACCCAGGGCGATCACGGGTCCTGGCCCATTGGACCAAGTGGCAAACCAGGCCGTTGGAATTCCAGAAATTCCCCGCTCGATGGCAAATCCTTGCTTTTCCAATATTCCGGTCAAGTACTTGGAGGACTCTACTTCCTGAAATCCCAATTCAGCAAAGCTAAAGACCTTGTCTACCATCACTTGGCTTTGTTTGTGATTGGCTTCCACAAGTTGGGATACTTCTGATTTCAAGGCTTCAATTTGCTTGGCGGTGTATTTTTTCTGGGCTCGGACCGGCGATAAAAGACCAACCGCAAGAAGAAGGGTAAGGATTAACTGTTTTTTCATGGAGGGAAAGTTTAAGTAATGTAAAATAGGAAAAATTGTGATGCTCGTTTCAAAAAAATGATCAATGGCGGAGGAAAGGGAAGCAGGAATTGGAAATTAGACTATCAAAACCCTAGTATTTTGCTATTTTTGCAAGCGTTTGGCAATAAATTTTAAGTCTAAGTAAGCAATGGCGGAGTATAATTTTAGGGAAATCGAACAAAAATGGCAGGGAAAATGGAGTGCTCAAGGCACTTTTAAGGCAGAAGTAGATCCTTCGAAGCCAAAATTTTATTCCCTAGATATGTTTCCCTACCCTTCTGGTGCTGGACTACATGTGGGCCATCCCCTGGGATACATCGCCTCCGACATCGTCTCTCGCTTCAAGCTCCTGAAGGGATTCAATGTGCTCCATCCCATGGGTTATGATTCATTTGGCCTACCGGCCGAACAGTATGCTATCCAAACCGGACAGCATCCTGCCATTACTACTGCCCAAAATATTCAGCGATACACCGAGCAATTAAAAAATATAGGCTTTGCCTTCGACTGGGACCGCGAAGTAAGAACCTCCGACCCTTCCTATTACAAATGGACCCAGTGGATATTTATGCAGCTTTTTTCCAGCTATTATGATTTGGATGCTGACAAAGCCTTACCCATCTCCAGCTTGGAGGCTAGATTTGAAAAAGAAGGAAACCTCGCAATAAAAGCTGTCTGTGATGAAGGTACTCCCAGCTTTAGCAAAGAAGAGTGGAATGCCTTTAGCGAAACGCAAAAGCAAAAACTTCTCCTGCATTACCGACTTACCTTCTTAGCAGAAACTACGGTCAACTGGTGCCCTGCACTAGGTACGGTGCTATCCAACGATGAAGTCAAAGACGGATTCTCCGAGCGAGGAGGCCATCCGGTGGAGCGGAAAAAGATGATGCAGTGGTCCATGAGAATTACGGCCTATGCCGATAGATTACTTAAAGGCTTGGACGAATTACACTGGTCGGAACCCATCAAAGAGATGCAGCGCAACTGGATTGGAAAATCCATAGGTGCTGAGGTAGTTTTTGAAGTAAAAGGCTCTAAAGAAAAAATTCAAGTCTTTACCACCCGAGTGGATACCATTTATGGGGTTACCTACTTGGCTTTAGCTCCTGAATCGGAGTTGGCGGAGACATTGCTTTCAGAGGAAGAGAGAAAAAAGGCAGGGGCCTACATTCAACAGGCCAAAAATCGCTCCGAAAGAGAGCGCATGAGTGATGTAAAAACCATTTCGGGTGCGTTTACAGGTTCTTATGCAATCAACCCTTTTACTGGAGAAGAAATTCCTATTTGGATAGCAGACTACGTTTTGGCTGGCTATGGAACCGGTGCGGTAATGGCTGTACCGGCCCACGACGAGCGGGACTATAATTTTGCCAAACACTTTGGCTTGGAAATTAGACAGGTGATCGAAGGATCTATGGAGCACGGTTCCTTTCCTGGCAAAGGAGGAACCTTGATTCATTCGGGAATGATTACCGGAATGAAAATGAAAGAGGCCATGGCCAAATGTATCTCCTATTTGGAAGAGAGGGGTATTGGGCGTGGAAAGGTACAGTACCGCATGCGGGACGCCATATTTACCAGGCAGCGATACTGGGGAGAGCCTCTCCCCGTCTATTTTAAAGAAGGTCTTCCCTACTTGATCGATGAAAAAGACTTGCCGTTAGTATTGCCTGAAGTAGACAAATACTTGCCCACGGAAGATGGTGCGCCTCCACTTGGCCGAGCAAAAGATTGGACTTATACCACTGCAACGGGAACTTATCCCTTGGAACTTTCCACCATGCCGGGATGGGCGGGTTCGAGCTGGTATTTTTTCCGATATACCGATCCTAGCAACCATCAATCCCTTGCAGAAAAAAGTAAAACAGATTACTGGGGTGCCGTTGACCTGTATATAGGAGGCTCGGAGCATGCTACGGGACACTTGCTGTATTCCCGATTCTGGACCAAGTTTCTGTATGACATCGGAGCCGTACGTATCGACGAGCCCTTCCAAAAAATGATCAATCAAGGCATGATCCAGGGTAGATCTAATTTTGTGTATCGAATCAAAGGAAGTAACACCTTCGTGTCCCTGGGATTGAAGGACAACTACGACACCTCTGCCATGCATGTGGATGTCAACATCGTGCACAACGACCAGTTGAATTTGGAAAAATTCAAGGCCTGGAGACCAGATCTTGCCAATGCGGAATTTATCCTAGAAGATGGAAAGTACTATTGTGGAGCCGAAGTAGAAAAAATGTCTAAGTCCAAGTACAATGTGGTCAACCCAGACGATATCATTGAGCGCTATGGGGCAGACACCTTGCGACTTTACGAAATGTTTTTGGGACCCTTGGAGCAATTTAAGCCTTGGAACACCAACGGCATTGACGGGGTGTTTAAGTTTTTGAAAAAATTATGGAATCTTTTCCATGATGCTGATGGAAAATTTAAGGTGTCAGAGGAAGTGCCTAGCAAAGATGAACTCAAAGCACTTCACAAAGCCATTAAAAAATTGGAGGAGGATATGGCCAATTATTCCTTCAACACCTCCGTGTCTAGCTTTATGATTTGCGTGAATGAATTGACCGCCTTGGGATGCAATAAGCGCCAAATCCTAGAACCCCTTGCCGTATTGGTTTCTCCCTATGCCCCTCATATTGCTGAAGAACTCTGGGAATTGCTTGGCCATTCTACATCCATCACCAAGGCCTCTTTCCCAGAATTTAAGGAAGAATACCTGGTAGAGAGCAGTTTTGAATACCCCATCATGATCAATGGCAAATTGCGGGCAAAGGTAAATTTATCCCTTTCCTTAGACGCAGGAGCAATTGAAAAAGCAGCCCTTGCGGATGCACAGGTTCAAAAATGGCTGGAAGGCAAAGCCCCTAAAAAGGTGATTATCGTGCCTGGAAAAATTGTGAATTTGGTCGTTTAACCAGCGGTGAACTAATCAATGAGCGGGGAAATCCCGCTCTTTTTTTTGTAACTTTCTTATTAAATCCCCTACTAGCACATGATTTTGTATTTGTTTCCAGTACGAACCACCTTTATTGAACGTGATCTGGAAATGATTCGTCCTGTGGCCCAGATTGTGCCCATAGAGTTCACCCAGACACCTTGGAAACTCCCTTTTTATCTAGTGCTCCAATTTTTTCAATTGCTTTGGTACCTTCCGTTTACCAGTCAATACCTCTGCTTTTTTGGAGGATATCATACTGTTCTTCCGGTAATCTTTGGGAAGGTTTTTGGAAAAAAATGCAGCATCCAAGCAGGAGGGACAGACTGCATCAACATGCCGGAGATTGGCTACGGCAACTTTCGTAAAAAAGGACTTGCTTGGGCCACTCGCTTTTCCTTTGAACACTGCAGTTTGATCTTGCCAGTAGCCGAGGCCTTGGTAAGTCAGGACTACCGCTATGACTCAAGAATCAGTCCCAAGCAGGGCCTATTGCAACTGATTCCTGATTTGAAGACACCCATTCAAGTTATTCCCAATGGATTTGATGTGGATTTTTGGAAGGACTTGGGATTGGAGCGGGTGAAGCACAGCTTTATCTCGGTAGCTACGAGCACCTCTACTCCTGCCCGTGCTCGGGTCAAGGGATACGATTTGATTGAGCAATTGGCTGCTAGTAATCCGGAATGGAGCTTTACCCTGGTGGGAGACTCCAACTACAACCCTCAATCAACCAATATTCAGGTTCTGGGAAAAGAAACAGCAAGCTCCTTGGTGCAGCGCTACAATGCCCATGAATTCTACTTGCAACTTTCTAGTTCGGAGGGCTTTCCCAATGCCTTGGGTGAGGCCATGGCCTGTGGATGTGTGCCTATTGGATCGGCAGTTGGTGCCATTCCAGAGATCATTGGGGATACGGGCTTGTTACTCGAACGGAAAGAGTTGGGCACCTTACAACAGTTGATCCGAGATTGGATTGCCGGAAAAACTCAACTGAGCTCTCCCCGAGCGCGTATTGAGCGCTACTTCACTTACGAACACCGCCGAAAATTGCTTCTACAAGCACTTTCGTTGAAGGAAAAGAGTTGAAGGAAGTTGAAATCTTTAAAATGACTAGTCAAAAAATTAAGATCGAAGTCAATAATCAATTATTTGGATTTGAAATTTCAGAGATTTTATTGAATCAATGATTAAGATTAAATGTAAATTTCCCCTTTCATATATAGGGCAGCCTTTCCTGTTATTTGTACTCTGTCCCCTACTGTTTTACAGTTCAATTTTCCTTTTCTGTTTGAAATTTGCTCTGCAATTAAGTCTCCTTTATTTATTTTTTTTGCCCAATAAGGCGTTAATGTTGTATGGGCGGAACCTGTCACTGGATCTTCATTTATACCAGACTTAGGAGCAAAAAATCTCGAAACAAAATCACATTCATTTCCTTTTGCTGTTACGATTAATCCTCTAGCATCCAACTTTTCAATCTGTGTTAGGTTTGGCTTTAAATTTTCAATCTCAATTTGATTTTCAAAAACCAGCATAATATCACTTCTACCTTTAAATGCTGAGATTGGGTTTTGATTGGTTGCTTTCAAAAGCTCATCAGATAAATTAATTTCTTCAATTTCGTCTGATGGAAAATCTAAGGTAAAAGAGTCTTTATTTACCCTAACGGGCAATTTTCCACTTCTGATTGAATGGAAGGGAATTATACTATTCTCCTTGAAATTTTCCCTGGAAGCTAATACATATGCAGCGGCAAGTGTAGCATGTCCACATAAATTGACTTCAATGGTAGGTGTAAACCATCTGATTTCTATACAGTCATTTTTTACCACATAAAATGCAGTATCAGACAAGTTATTTTCAGATGCAATTTTCAAAAGATTTTCATCCTCAATCCATTCAATTAATGGACAAACTGCAGCAGGGTTTCCTTCAAAAACTTTTTCTGCAAACGCATCTACTTGATAAATTGTAAGTACCATATACAAAAATAGGAAAAGTAGAGACTACACGATTATACCAATTAACAATAATTAGCCCCACAATATGTGGGGCTAATTTTGTTTTGTGCATTTTTTACAACCTAAATCGCAGTACCGGGGTCAATTCAAAACTCTCGAAGGACTCGTCATAGCCCTGCGTATAAAATAGGCGCGTACGCAGCCCCACTTGAAAATTTTTCCGAAGGGCATGGTAGTACTCTAGGCCAGCAAAAATTCCAAAATCAATAACTACAACTTCATCGCTTAATGTGACTATAGTTTGGTCTGAGTTTCCTATAATTTCCACATAAGGATCTCGGTACCTTAGGTTGTAAATTCCAGCTGCACCAATCAACTTCTCTTCAATAAAATGCCGCTTGTACAGCAGGTAATGGAAATTTTTTGTTCCTCGTATTCTATAGTCATCAAAATTTACCAAATCGCTTCGATTATTAAAGCTTACGATTGGTAACTTATCGTTTGTATCCACACAGCAAGCAAAGAAATCATGTGAAAGGCCATAACTAAAGCTTAGGCTAGATTTAGATAGAATGGAATCTAGCTTTTGGGCATACCCATGGGAGTACGCGTAAAAAAGTACAAGGGCGATAAAAATTACTTTTTTCATTGAATTAGGAGTTAAGTTGAAAATATGTTTTCCAGCAGACTAATCAGGAATGTCAGTAAATCTGTGTTCAAAATAATAGTGTAAAAGACCCACGCTTTTCACATTAAAATCAATACCATTTCGGGTGCGAACTCCATGATCAGTTGGACCTACAATATAGGCTAGGACTGACCGACGAGGTAATTCAGAGTTGACGCGAAAGCGCGAACCTCCAGACTCTACTTCTAGCTGAACAGTTCCAGTAGCCTCAGCAGTAGGTTTTTTAGTAAGGAAATCGTAGCCCACCTTGACTCCAGCACTTGCCTTGGCTTTACCCGTCAAATTATGCTCGGTGAATAGGAAAAATTGCTGGCTATTCTCAGATAAATCCCAGTCTGGATCAAATTGAATATTGACCGTTTTCCATCTCTCCAATTTGATATCATCTTTAGAAAAACGAATTTCGTCGTATCGATAAGTCTCTCCCTGTGCAGAGGACCCTATAGTTCCATCAAAATTTACCTGTACTTTGCTAGAACCTCTATACAATCTCACCTTGACGATTCGTCCGAAAAGACCTAAGTAATCTCTTCCCGTCAGTTTCACCTCCGGAATCGTCGAAAATAAAATATCCGCTTGGGAGATAGAGGTATGGTTGACATTGTAATCCAAAATCACCGCATCGGCGGCAGGTTTGGGAAGCTCTGGCACAGGAGGGGTAGTTTGGAGTTCGTAAAAATCTTCATCCAAGTAGGTGACCACCAGGGTAGGATGCTGGAAGGAATAGGCGTCGTCTACATAGGGAACCAAACTACCTGATGAGCCAGAGCCTGTAAGCGAGTACAAAAATCCTTCGTTCCAGTCCTCTCGAATGATGGGATCGTAGGTAGTGGTAATCCCCCCATCGTAAGTCTGCCAGTCAAACTGCTCTTCGTAAGGAAAGTGAATCACTAGGCCTTGGCTTGCAAAAAATGCAATCAACTCCTCTTGTAAGGATACCCTTTGCTGGGCTTGCTCTGGCCGAGCGCGAAAATTTTCAAAAGCTTTTTCTAAAAAAGGATAGGCCTCAAAATGCTTCAAGGAATGGGCAAGCAAAACTTCCCGAAAAGGATTGCCTGTACGGACTGCAGCATTGATTTTTTCCCGATCCCATTGGGCCAACTCTGAAGGAGGCATTCGCTGCTTGTCCCCTAGTAAGGCGGAAAGGGATACGGCATCCCCAAAAGAATCGTAATGTCGAATGTGCTCACTGAGGGTAATCCGTGCGCCTTTGTCTAGCAGCACCTGGCCTAGCAATTGTGAAAATTCTTTGGCCGTTTCTACCTGCTTCCATTCGCCTGTTGGAAGCACTAGCGTTCCTTCTGGATCTATAGGATTTACAAGAACCTCTTCCTTGGGAAGGCAGGCGTTAAAAAGTAAAGGACCTACCAAGAGGTATCCTAAAAAAATTAATGGATTTCGTTTCATGATTGATTTGTTGAAAAGTGAATGAAAACCTAAAAAATGCTCATAAAAATAAGGGGGCTAGCCTCTGGGATTTGCCTGGTGATCAAGAAAGTGTAAAAGAAACTTAATTTATTTTATTTAATTAAAAAAAGATTTTTTACAATTTTTTTTATTAATTTAAATTTTACTTACATTTTTTAATTTCTCAACTAGCTTTTTATCATCTTAAAATAGCAGGAAATGCCTCCTATTTCCTGCTTCTTGAGAAATCAAGAATCCTACCTAAATCAATCCAAGTGATTTTTAAAAAAAGTAAATTCTTACTTGCTTATCCATCAGCAGGCCAGAGTGGAATTTTTAAAGCCCAATTTTTTCAATTGAGTTTGGATATGCATTTTCCCATTCTCGAAATTTTCGTAATGTTTTATTCATTTTTTCGGGTGAAATCAAAATCTTAAAAAATCAAGGAAGTATTATTTTAAAAACCAAAAATTGGAGAATAAGCACAAAAATCTTGAATAGTGATTTTTTTTTGAACCTATTTTTAAAAATTTCTTCTTTATTAAAAAATTCATCCAAAAAAAAGAGAGCCTATTTAATAAAATAGACTCTCTGATTGGGCTTATTGTCAATGGCTAAAAACCATATAAACTTCTGCAATGTGCTGGGTTGAGCAATGATTCTTTGCAGTAAAGTTACCTAAACGTATACAATGCAAAGAACTAATCAAAATTTCAAAAGAACTTTTTAGCAATTTTTTCCACTCCAAAATTTCATTTTTCCCTTGCTCTAAATAAATGCTTTCAATTTTGTAGGTTAGTAGGCACAATTATTTCTTTCCATGGAATCAGAAATCCATCTAGAAAATTCGCGCTTTGGCAAATTGCAAACCTACCTGCGAGAGTTTGTGTATGGAGGGATAGACGGGGCAGTTACTACGTTTGCGGTAGTAGCAGGGGGTTATGGAGCTAACCTCGATACAGGGATTTTAATTATACTTGGTTTTGCCAATCTCCTGGCAGATGGTTTTTCCATGTCGGTAGGAGCCTACCTTTCAGCAAAAAGCGAAAGAGATACCTACGATAAGCATGAAAAAATAGAATATTGGGAAATCGAGCATTTGCCTGAAATCGAGCGGGCAGAGATTGAAGACATTTACAGAGCCAAGGGATTTGAAGGAGAATTGCTTCAACAAATTGTAGATCATATCTGCGCGGACAAAACCCTATGGGTAAATGAAATGATGAAAGACGAATTGGGCATGATGCGAGATAGCAAAAGCCCCTTCAAAATAGGCTTAGCCACTTTTGCCTCCTTCTTATTGGTGGGATTGATTCCTTTGACGGTATACCTATGGAATTTTTTTAATCCTTCCTCGATCAATATCTTTTTCTGGACCAGTGTGCTGACAGGATTGGCTTTTCTTTTGGTAGGGTGGCTCAAAAGCTTAGTTACCCAGACTTCAGCGCTTAGAGGCATAGGGGAAACTGTTCTCCTTGGTTTGTTGGCAGCCGTGGTAGCTTACTATGTCGGAGATGTCCTGGAACAATTTTTCAAATAATAATTTCCACTTGGCTTAATTCGTCCAGGCTTATTTCAGTAATAAACTTTTCTTTTTGTTAGCTACTAGGAATCGATTTTGGTTCATACCCTAATTTACTTAGGTTTGTTGCCATGAACCTCCGACTCCTATTCTGCGCTATTTTTCTTTGGTCTTTGTCCTTGCCCAGTCTGGCTCAGGATTCGCCCTTTGAATCCGAAGTGAGGCGTTTGGGAGCAGGTATAGATAGCCTAGGTTGGGCATCCGGAGCTACGGTATGGACCGGAAGCTCTACCATCAGACTTTGGTCCTCACTAGCTCAGGACTTCCCAGGAAAACCTTTCATCAATACGGGATTCGGGGGATCCAAAGCATCCGATTTGGAAAAATACCTCTTTCCCTTGGTGATTCGATTTGAGCCCAAAGAAGTGTTTATCTACGAAGGGGACAATGACCTATGGACGGGGATAGCCCCCCAGGAAATTATAAACAGCCTTGACCGAATCGTAAGTAGGATTCAATTGGCAGTACCCCAAGCAAAAATTTACCTCATTGGAGCCAAGCCCAGCCCTTCCCGCTGGTCAAAAAAAGAGCTGTACCAAGTTTTTAACCAGCAACTAGAAAAATACTGTCAATCCAAAGAAGGTGTCACCTTTATAGCAACTTGGGCTGCCTTGACCGATTCAGAAGGAAATGCCAGACCCGAGCTTTATATCAAAGATCAGTTGCATTTAAACGCGGATGGCTATGTCGTTTGGGCAAAAATTTTCAAGCCCTACCTAAATTAGGCCCGACTACTTTTTTCTACCCCAAAAGGCCGCCAGCATCGATCCGGTAATGTTTTGCATAGGACCAAACACCGCTGGAGCTAGTCCCAGGGTGGTGATTTTTCCAAGTATATTGGCCAATCCTGAAGCAAGTCCAGCATTTTGCATTCCCACTTCAATGGCTAAGGTCCTGGCATCCTGCTCCTGAAAACCCAATACTTTAGCACATCCATACCCTAAACCGTATCCCAAAATGTTGTGAGCCAAAACCAAGCCCAGAAGAATAGGGCCCATGGGTAGCAAGCTATCCCTTCCTGCTGCCGTGATGACCAAAATAATCATGGCAATACCCGCCATGGAAACTACAGGAAGGACTGCATCCAAACCCATTGATTTTTTCTTCAAAAAATGATTTATCGCAAGGCCCGCTCCCACGGGTAGCAAAATGATTTTTACAATATCCCACATCATCTTGAGAAGATCAATTTCAATAAACTGGCCAGCTAAAAATTTCATCAAAATGGGAGTGATAAAAGGAGCCATTAGGGTAATGATGGAAGTTAAGGTCACGGATAGGGCCACATTGGCTCTCGCTAAAAAAGCCATTACGTTGGAAGCTGTACCGCTAGGTGAGCACCCCACCAAAATGATCCCTGCAGCTACCTCCGGAGCCAAACCACTGAGTTTTGCTAAGCCAAACCCCACCATAGGCATGATGGTAAATTGAAGACAAATTCCTACAACAACTGATTTTGGACTTTTTACGACAGCAGCAAAATCTTTCCAACTCAAGGTGGCTCCCATCCCAAACATGATCACCTGAATCAAGGGATTAATCAAACCAGTAAGAGTAAATCCTCCTACCTCCAGAAACGGTTTTGGAAAAAACATAGCCAAGGTCACTACTCCTAAAATGAGAATGGGAAAACTGTATGGCGCTAAGGAGTTTTTAAGCCGAAAGCAGAGCGCAAGCACCCACCAAAAAAGCACCAAGGCAATTCCTGCTCCAGATGCCCCAAAGAGCCAAGCAAGAGGAATACTTATCAAGGCCAAGATTAGGGAAAGAAGTAGTAAAAACTTAAACATCAACCGACATTATTTTGATTTGGAATTACCTTTTTTTTATTCAGTTTAGCAAGCGGAATGTAGATATCCTAACTGGATATTCTTGTTTTGCCCTCAGAAACTTCATAGGTGGATAACCTTATTCCCAAATAATATTCGTACTTTTGCGCCTTGAAAAAGGCAAATCATGCAGAATATTCGGAATATCGCCATCATTGCGCACGTTGACCACGGCAAAACTACCCTAGTGGATAAAATCATCCATGCATCAAAAATTTTTAGAGAAAATCAACAATTTGAAGACCTTATCCTTGACAACAACGATCTAGAACGGGAACGAGGCATAACTATTCTTTCCAAAAATGTATCGGTTCGATACAAGGATCATAAAATCAATATCATCGACACTCCAGGTCACGCCGATTTTGGAGGGGAGGTGGAGCGCGTACTCAAAATGGCAGACGGGGTAATTTTGTTGGTAGATGCCTTTGAAGGGCCTATGCCACAAACCCGATTCGTCTTAGGCAAAGCCTTGGCACTAGGCCTCACTCCTATCGTCATCGTAAATAAGGTGGACAAGGAAAATTGTAGACCCGATGAAGTGCATGAAGCGGTATTTGAGTTGATGTTTAATTTGGATGCTACCGAAGAGCAGTTGGATTTTCAAACCCTTTATGGATCAGCCAAGCAAAATTGGATGGGTCCCGATTGGAAAAATCCCACCGACTCCATTTTTCCTCTCCTTGATGCTATACTTACATACATCCCAGCACCAAAAATCAGCGAAGGAAGCTTGCAAATGCAAATTACTTCCTTGGATTATTCCAACTTCGTAGGAAGGATTGCCATAGGAAGGATTGCTCGAGGAAGTATTTCCGAAAACCAGCAGATTGCCCTTTGCAAGGCCGATGGATCGATCAAAAAAATGCGGGTTAAAGAGTTACATACTTTTGAAGGCTTAGGAAAAAACAAGGTTCAAACGGTCACTGCAGGCGATATTTGCGCGGTCACAGGCATAGAAGATTTTGAAATCGGGGATACCATCGCCGACGTAGAAAATCCAGAGCCATTGGCACGAATCGCGATCGATGAACCTACCATGAACATGCTGTTTACCATCAACAACTCTCCTTTTTTTGGAAAGGAAGGTAAGTTTGTGACTTCTCGACATTTGAGAGATCGCTTGATGAAGGAAACAGAGAAAAATCTTGCCTTAAGGGTAGAGCCTACAGATTCTGAAGATCGATTCTTGGTCTACGGAAGGGGAATTCTCCATTTGTCTGTACTCATAGAAACCATGAGAAGAGAAGGGTATGAACTTCAAGTAGGGCAGCCGCAGGTAATTTTTAAAGAAATTGATGGCATGAAATGCGAACCTATTGAAACTTTGGTGGTGGATGTGCCGCAGGAAACCGCAGGAAAGGTCATCGAACTGGCTACCCAGCGAAAAGGAGAACTTTTGGTGATGGAGCCCAAAGGAGATTTACAGCATCTTGAATTTAAAATTCCTTCCAGAGGATTGATTGGATTAAGAAACAATGTCTTGACCGCCACCCAAGGAGAGGCCATTATGAACCACCGCTTCACGGCTTACGAACCTTTCAAAGGACCCATCCCAGGTAGAATCAACGGTTCCTTGATCTCCATGGAAGGAGGGCAATGCACCGCGTATGCCATCGACAAATTGCAAGATCGCGGGGTGTTTTTCATAGAGCCTGGAGACGAACTGTATACTGGACAGGTAATTGGAGAACATTCCCGTGACAACGACATCGTGGTCAACGTGCAGAAAGGCAAGAAATTGACCAACATGCGTGCCTCAGGCTCGGATGACAACGTTAGAATCGCACCTCCCAAACGGTTTTCTTTGGAAGAATCCATGGAATACATTCAGAAAGACGAGTACTTGGAGATTACCCCTAAGTCCATTCGCATGCGGAAAATCTACTTGGACGAAAACGAGCGTACCCGTATGGCGAAGAAGGAAGATTAAAACTCTTTTTATTCGAGCTAGTAATGCCCTTTTACTTAAAAAGGGCATTATTTTTTTGTGATCTTGTAAAATATAAGCTTGACTTTTTAAGATTCCTTGCATTTTTTGTAAAAAGTAGAATCTCTATATTTAGCCCTTCGAAGACCACACTTGTATAGCTTTTAAGGATTTTAATTTGAGATCTAGACGAAAATTTATTCAAACCCTTAGTCTTGCAAGCGCAGCAAGTCTACTTCCCCTACACTATAGTCATTCTACCACCATGCCCAAGCAAAAAATTATTCACCAAGTTTACTTCTGGCTGCACCAGGAGTCAGATATAAAAGAATTTCTTACTGATGCAGTCCCCATGTTAGGGCGTTGCAAGGATGTGGTTCAATTTTATCAAGGTGTTCCTGCACCTACCGAAAAAAGAGAGGTGGTAGACCATAGTTTTCACGCTTCATGTACCTTATTTTTTGATTCCTTGGAGGGCCAAGCGGCCTACCAACAAGATCCTCTGCATCTAGAATTTATCGCTCGATATAGTAAATTTTGGAAAACAGTTAAAGTTTATGACATATTACTATAAAACAAGAAGTAGATTTACGCGTTTAGAAAAAAAATGCCTTATGAAAAAACTGATTTGGATTAGTGCGTGGTTGTGGATTGGCTTGTGGTCGTGTACACCGGTAGAAGATCCGACTGTAACTCCTACTCCTGATAAACCGGTGGTGGATGAAGTGAAAAAAGCCATTGTGGATGTGATGCGGGAATGGTATTTCTGGAACGGACAGCTTCCTACTACAGTTGATTTAACCAAATATGCATCGAACGAAGCCTTGCTTGATGGTATCATCTACAAACCAATAGATCGTTTTTCCTACATAACGACCCAAGAAGCTTTTAACAATTCCTTTGTGGGTAGAAATGCAGGTCATGGATTTGGATTTGCCTTCACAGCAGACGAGAGGCTTTTTGTTTCTTTTGTTTTTGATGAGGCACCTGCTGGTAAAGACGGCTGGAAAAGAGGTTGGGAAATCATTCAAATCAATGATAAGCCCATCGCTGATTACAAATTATCCACAGGTGGCTACGATTTCAAATTGGGTGGACCTGACCCAGGTATCATCAATAAGTTTACTTTCAAACTGCCCGATGGAAGTACCACTACCCGTACCAATATCAAAGCGGAATACCAATCCAATTCGGTATTGGATCAGCGCGTGATTCAGGTAGATAATAAAAAGGTGGGCTACTGGGCCTACCAAAGTTTCAAAGCCACTGCAGGACTTAGTCCTACACGAAGTGCCGAGGTACAAACGAGCATGGAATTCTTCCAAAATCAAGGGGTACAAGAATTGATTATTGACCTTCGTTATAATGGTGGGGGTTCCGTGGCAGTAGCCGAACAAATTTGCAATTACCTGATTCAATCCTCTAACAACGGTAGACTGATGTATACTAATAAGTTGAACGATCTGAAAACCGCTCAGAATACGTCGAGGAATTTTAGTAAAATTGGAAGTATCAACTTGACTCGTGTGATATTCTTGACCTCACGCAGTTCAGCCTCAGCCTCAGAATTGATCATCAATGCCTTGGATCCTTATATGGACGTGGTCTTGATTGGAGACAATACCTTTGGCAAGCCGGTAGGCTCTTTCCCGCTTTCTAGCTACAACCGTATCCTGCAGACCAACAACGTAGAAGTAGTCCCCATCACCTTTGCCATTGCCAATGCGGCAGGAAAAGCAGAGTATTTTGAAGGGTTTCCTGCCGATTTTAAGGTAGGAGATAGCCCTCAATTTCCTTGGGGCGATGTGAAAGATCTACGCCTCGCAGCCGCTATCCAGTACATCCGTACTGGTACTGTGGGCAATAGAATGAAAGACACCTACTACAAGCCTAGTTGGGAAATCATCGATGCCTTCAAAGGCTTACAGCAAGAGTTTCCTGTTTTCTAAATCGAAAATTAACCCCATAAAAAAGAGCTCGAGTACCTCGAGCTCTTTTTTCTTATCCTTCCTTTTAGGTTATTTGGTATGCCTTAGCTTAAGCACCTCGACCACCTCATCCAATTCATAGCCCTTGGCCTCCAAAAGGACTAAGTAATGAAACAATAGGTCAGCTGCCTCTCCTAAAAAAAGTTCTTTATTGGAATCTTTAGCTTCAATGACCAATTCCACCGCTTCCTCTCCTACTTTTTGAGCAATTTTATTGATTCCTTTTGCAAAGAGACTGGTGGTGTAGGAGCCCTCGGTAGGATTTGTTTTACGGTCTTTGATAATCGCCCGAAGCTGGTCGATAAATCCCGTTAGAGAGGTGTTTGCTTCCTCAAAACAAGTATCCTTTCCGGTATGGCACACGGGACCCGATGGCTTGACTTTGAGTAGGATAGCATCGCCATCGCAGTCCTCTTGAATGCTGACTAGTTCTAAAAAATTACCTGAAGTTTCTCCCTTGGTCCAAAGTCTATTTTTACTACGCGAGAAAAAGGTAACCCTCCCTGATTCTTGCGTCTTGGCAAGGGCCTCTTCGTTCATATAGCCTAGCATCAGCACTTTTCCACTTGATGCATCCTGCACCACTGCTGGAACCAGGCCCTTCATTTTTTTAAAATCTATATTCATCTTTTCAATTAATTACTTTTTTCATTTTCTTACGAACACCCCTTCCTCCTCCAAATAGGACTTCAATTCTGGAATTCCAATTTCTTTGAAGTGAAAAATGCTAGCAGCCAAGGCCGCATCTGCTTTTCCCAGGGAAAATACATCCCTAAAATGCTCCATCTTGCCTGCTCCTCCAGATGCAATCACGGGAATAGGAATACTAGATGAAATTGCTGCGGTCAAATCGTTGTCAAAGCCTGATTTGGTGCCGTCATGATCCATGGAGGTAAGAAGAATTTCCCCAGCTCCTCGATC
>JAJTDZ010000041.1 GCA_021298245.1 Algoriphagus sp.
ATTAGAGGGCTACAAGAGAGACGATAGCCTGGCCGTCATTGAAGCGGCCAAGAAGAGTGAGGTAGATTCAATAGCAAAAAAAGCCAGAACAAAATTTAGCCCAGAGGATCTGGTTATGGGGGGCTCTTACAGTTTTGGAAAGGGGATTTCAATAGGATTTCCTGCCAACCTGACCAAGTTTTCATTCAATACCGTGGAAGGTTGGAAATTGGGATTAGGATTTTTCTACCGCAAGGTGGAGGAAATCAAATTGCCTGATTCAGTGAACCGCATAAGGAAAGTATTACGGATCGAGCCGGAGCTTAGGTATGGATTTTCAAGCCAACGCTTTTACGGATAATTAAATTCTCCAGCAAATCCAAAAACCTTACCCCCGAAGACGTAGCGCTGTGTTACAGGCATCCATACCTTGTCTGCTACGGGCGCGTATTGCTGTTTGGCATGTATTTGAAACCCCAAAACAGATGTTTTGAGGTCTAGGCTATGGATGGCCCAGAGATCATCGATGATATAGATATAGCCTTCAAAAACCTTTTCACCTCTTGAACGAGGAGTTACTTTTATTTTATTGATAAGAAGATTCTGATCAAAAAAGCTTCCCTGGAAGGTGAATTGGTAGTAAATGAAGGCAGATTTGGAAAGTGGAGAGACCACCTCATTGATTTTATCTTGGTAAAAGGAGGTTTGAATGTATGGCGCAGGAGAGGTTCCCTGATTGTCTCCGTTAGTTCGAATAGAAATTACCTTCTCTTCTACTTTATTGGGTAGGCTGAAGGTGATGCGGGATACGGATTCAGAAGTGTAGGCCTCATTTAGCTTTAGTCCTTCTTCCGCCAGCTTTTTCCTCAAGAGAAAAGGGGCGTCGGTCAACTGTCCAGTTCCTTTTAAATACACCGTCATGGAGTAGCGCTGCAGTTGCAACCTGTGGTAGGTAGATTTGGCAATGGCTTTTCGCATGATGGTCAAGGCAGGATCTTCGGCCCGGGCTTGCACTTCTACCTGACTCAAAGTAATTGCCTGAGGTTCTAGGGAAAAATTAAGCTCTACCCAATTCGATCCTACTTCTACGGTTTGGATTTGAGTGGCATATCCAAGGTATTGGACTACCACATCGTACAATCCAGGAGCCAACTTAAATTCATAGGAACCATTTTCGTTGGTAGGCACGCCATCTTGTAGGTTTCGGATGTACACCGAAGCAAAAGGGAGAGGCTCTCCTGCTGTAGTTTTTACCGTTCCTTTGATTCCTTGTCCTAAGGTAACCGTGGCTAGGGATAAAAAAATTAAGTAAGTAAGTAGAAAAGGAATACGAGGCATATAAATCCAAGGGGTATACTAAAGGTAAAGATGCAATGTAAAACGCAGGGGTTGCCAGGTAAGTTTTTCATGGTCTCGATTTTCCTTGTTTTGGGCTTCTTATTTTTACCTTTGGAACTTCTCAAAAGTAAAAATTAAACGTTTTTAATTGCTAATTGAAACGAGAATGAGTCAAAGAGAAGTTGCTGATTTAGGGACACTTAAAGTTTAAACTAAAAGGAATTCTGATAAAAGAGATAAATTTTATTTTAGTTAATAAAAATTATTTTTTTTAAGAATATACAAATGGAAAACGTTTTCCATTAAATTTTTTATAATTTTTTAAAATTAAATTGCTATTTTATTAAAATAAAGGATATTCTTTTAAAAAGCCGTTTTTAATTAAAATAGAAAGGTTTTTGTTAAATATTGCAAAATCCAATTTTAAGGGTGACTTTAGCCTCGAAATTAAGTACTCATACCAATTTCGCTTTTTTAAAACACATAAAACCCTATGAGAAATTATTTACCAAAACTAAAGTCGTTGATGCTAGCAATGGCGCTCTTTATGGGAGCAGTCATTGGTGTCAATGCCCAAAGTCGAAGCGTTTCAGGTACCGTCCTTGATGCTAGACTTGGAGACCCTGTTCCGGGAGCAACGGTACTCGTAAAAGGTACTACCCGAGGTACTGCAACTGATTTGGACGGTAAATTTACCCTTCCCCTTCAGGCTGGAGATCAAGTGCTTGTGGTTTCCTTCGTGGGTTATCTTACCCAAGAAGTAGAAATCGGAAGCCAATCAACCCTAACCATTAGCCTTCAAGAGGACGTTACGAGCCTTCAGGAAGCAGTAGTTATCGGTTATGGCTCACAAGACAAAAAAGAAATTACTTCTGCGGTGGTGGGTGTGAGACCCGACAACTTCAACAGAGGTAACGTATCTAACCCTGCACAATTGCTTCAAGGTAAGGTAGCAGGTCTTTCCATCACCAGACCAGGTGGTAACCCAAACAACGGTTTTAACATCCGTTTGAGAGGTCTTTCTACTTTCGGTGCTAACTCTGCTCCACTTATTGTTTTGGACGGTGTGATTGGTGCTTCCTTGGAAAACGTCGATCCGAACGATATCCAGTCAATTGATGTATTGAAGGATGGTTCTGCTGCTGCGATCTACGGTGCTAGAGGTTCTTCAGGGGTAATTTTGATTACTACTACCAAGCAAGGAAGCAAGCAAGGAACTACCAATGTGAGCATCAACTCTTTCGCTACAGTAGACAAGGCTACCAACTTGATTCCTGTCCTTTCTGCTGAAGAATTCGTAGCAAGAGGTGGAACCAACTTCGGTAGCAATACCGATTGGAGACAAGAATTGATTGATGATGGTTATTCTTTCACCACAAACGCTAGCGTTTCTGGAAGCTTTGGAAATACCAATTATTTGGCTGCGGTAAACTACCGTGACAACAACGGTATCGTAGAAGGAGTAGGCAACGAAAGATTAAACACCCGTTTGAACCTTTCTCAGGGTGCATTGAACAATAGATTGAGATTGAATGTAAATCTTTCTTTCTCTAACGTGAATTCAGAGTCTATCAACGATGCTGCCTTCCGTTATGCAACGATTTACAATCCTACTGCTCCTATCTTCGAAGATACTCCAGCTGCTAATCAGCGTTTTGGAGGTTACTTCCAGAGAGATCTTTTTGATTTCTACAATCCAGTAGCCTTAGCAAGACAGCAGAAATTTGTTGGTGAAACCAAAACTGCTCTCCTATCTTACAGAGCTGAGTTTGACATTCTTCCTAACTTGACGCTATCTGCTCAGTATTCGCAAGATAGAAGAAATACTCTTTCTGGAGGTTTCTGGTCCATCCAAGATTACCAAGTAGGTTTTGGATCTCAAGGTTCTGCTGAAAGAAATACCTTTGACAGAAGCCAAAGAATTTTAGAAACTACTCTTCGTTACGAGACCAATCTGACTGACAAATTGAACATGACCCTTTTGGGTGGTGCAGGTGTACAGTACACCACCAACCAAGGTTTTAACGCTAGAGTTCGTCAGTACCTTTTTGACTTAGGTTGGAACAATTTGGGTGCAGGTGCGATCCGTTTGGGTAACAACACCAACGTATCTTCCTTTGCCAACGAAGATCAATTGAACTCTGTATTTGGAAGAGCAAATTTCAACTACGACAATACCTTCTTCTTTTCAGTTACCACACGAGCTGAAACCTATTCAGGATTTGGAGCCAATAACCAAACCGGTATATTCCCAGCCGTCTCTTTAGGAGCTGACTTTACGCAGTTGTTTGACATGGGTATTTTCAACCAGTTCAAGCCAAGAGTTTCTTACGGTATCACTGGTAACCTACCTCCTTCTGCTACCTTGGCCTTGGGTGTGTATGGTAATGGAAACCGTATTGATTTGGATGGAGATCAACTTACTCAAAACGATGTTTTCGTAGGTATCAATCAATTCTCTAACCCTAACAAAGACTTGAAGTGGGAAACCAAGCAAGAATTTAACGTAGGTGTGGACTTCGGTATCTGGGACGGAAAAGTAACCGGTAGCATTGACTACTACACCAGAAATATTTCTGACCTTTTGTTTAATGTTCCTGTGGCAACAGGTGCTCCAAACCCATTTGATCCAGGAAGATTCAACACCGCTTCTTCTACTTGGGTGAATTTGGCCGATTTGAGAGCTGCTGGTTTTGAATTTGCTGCTTCTGTAAACCAAATCGGTAAAGGAGCTTTCAAATGGACTCCAGCGTTCAACTTCACCATCTACGACAAGACTACTATCGAAAGCTTGTCTGCTGGTGAATTAGGTTTCCAAGAGTTGCGTTTTGCTACTCCAGGAGCTCCAGGACAAAACAACAATCCTATCATTTACAACCGTGTAGGTCAAACTTTAGGTGACTTCTACGGTCCACGATTGACTGGTTTGACTGAGAGAGGAGAGTATATCCTTTCTACTAGAGACCCTAACCAATTTGAAAAACTAGGTAACGGACTTCCTAAAGGTGAATTCGGTTTTGCCAACACCTTTATGTACGGTCAGTGGACCTTAAATATGTTCCTTAGAGGAGCATGGGGGCATGATTTGTACAACTCTTACAGAGGATTCTATGAAAACGGTGATACCGCTTCCAATACTTGGAACTCCGTAATTACAGACAAGACCCCAACCAGCCCTCTTGTAACTTCTACTCCTACGTTTAACAGCTCCGTGATTGAAGATGCTTCTTTCATCCGCTTGGACAACATGGAATTGGGTTACAATGTGAAAACAAATTCACAAAACTTCTCGTCTTTAAGAGTGTATTTTGCAGGTCAAAACTTGTTTACTCTTACCAATTATACCGGTGTTGACCCTGAAGTACGCGTGAATGATTCTGAGAATGGAGACTCATTTACTACCTCTCTATCTCCAGGTATCGAGCGTAGAAATACCTATTTCCAAACTCGTTCCTTCACTTTGGGCGTTACCGTAAACTTTAAATAACCAATCAAATTCTACAGATATGTTTAAATCATTTAGTAAAATCTGTTTAATGCTCCCGTTGGTTTTTGCCATGGGCGCATGTCAAGAGCTAGAGCAGGACGTTTTGGATGGGGTGACAGCGGAGGATATTGCCAAAAGCACTAACCCGAATTTGATCAGCGTCCTTAAGGCTTCTGCTTATGCTAGAATCGTAGGTTCTTGGGGTGGACACAACAGTATTTGGTCTATCCAAGAGGTATCATCTGACGAAATGTCTATTCCTCAAAAGGGGGCGGACTGGGAAGATGGTGGACAGTGGTTACGTATGCACAGACACACGTGGAATCCCTCAGAAGAATCTTTCAATAACTCTTGGGCATACTGCTACTCAGCAATCGGTGAAATCAACAACTTGCTAGTTCAGTATCCAAATGTTCCTGCATTGAATGCGGAATTGAAAGTATTGAGAGCACTGGTATACTTGTGGTTAATCGACTCTTTCGGTAATGTACCCATTATCGATGAAAATTCTACCGGATCAAGCCCAACCAACAACACCCGTGCCGAAGTATTTGCTTTCATCGAAAAGTCTATCAAGGACAACGTAAATGCGCTTCCTAAGGATGGAAACAAGACTACTTTGAACTTCTACAGTGCTCACGCAATTCTTGCTAAATTGTACTTGAATGCTCAAGTGTATACAGGAACTGCAAGATGGGCTGATGCGGAAGCTGCAGCTGACGTGATCATCAATAGCGGCAAGTATTCTCTTTCCTCTAACTTTTTCTCCAACTTCTCTGAGAGAAACGGAGGATCTACAGAGAACATCTTGACCCTACCTTACGATGAAAATAACGCAGGTGGATTTAACCTTCCTCAAATGACCTTGCACTATTCTTCTCAGGCTACTTACAACTTGCAAGCTCAGCCTTGGAATGGCTATGCTTCTTTGGAAGAATTCTACAACACCTTTGACAATGCGGATGCTAGAAAGAAGTCTTTCTTGGTAGGTCCTCAGTTTGCTGCAGATGGCACTCGTCTAAAGGATATCTCTGCTGAAGCAGGTGATCCTGATGGTCAAGATCTTACCTTTACACCAGCGATCAACATGTTGGCTCCTAATGCCTTCAGACAAGCTGGTGTACGTGTAGGTAAGTTTGAGTTTGCTTCTGGAGCAGGACCAAGCTTGAGCAACGACTACCCTCTTTTCAGATTGGGTGAAATCATCCTAACAAAAGCTGAAGCAGCGCTACGTCAAGGAAAAACTGCTGCTGCCTTGGCTGCTGCAAACCAAATCCGAACTAGAGCAGGTATGCCCGCATATACTTCCCTTACCTTGGACGAATTATACAATGAAAGAGGTAGAGAAATGTTTGCAGAAGCAAGCAGAAGAACAGACGCCATCCGCTTTGGCAAGTGGGGTCAACCTTGGTGGGAGAAGGCAGCTTCTAACGCGACTGTTAGAGGTATCTTCCCTATCCCTCAAAACCAGCTTAATGCTAACCCTAAATTGAAGCAAAACCCTGGATATTAATATCCATTGAATTAAATTATAAAGGAAGTGTGCGCAAGTACACTTCCTTTTTTTTACACTTGTCCCGTGAAAAAAAGTCTTCTCTTTTTTCTTACCCTAACTTTCCTTTTCTCCTGCAACCAAAAGGAAAATTTACCTCTTTTTTCACTTTTGTCAGACAGCCAAACGGGCATCAGCTTCAGAAATGACCTCTCTTATACAGAGCAAATTAATCCCTATACCTTTAGAAATTTTTATAACGGCGCTGGAGTAGCCATTGGAGACATCAATCAGGATGGTCTCCCAGATATTTTATTTGCTGGCAATCAACAATCCAATCGACTTTATCTCAATCAAGGGAACCTCTCCTTTATAGACATTACCGAAAAAGCTGGATTAGACTCTGAAGGCTCCTGGTCTACCGGGGTAAGTATGGCCGATGTAAATGGCGATGGACTCTTAGATATCTACGTTTGTAAATCTGGTCCCTTAGAAGGGCCCAATAGACATAACGAACTGTTTATCAATAACGGCGACAGCACCTTTACCGAAAGAGCCAAAGAGTTTGGCATAGCCGAAATTGGCCTTAGTCAGCATGCGGTCTTTTTTGATTACGACAAAGACTCCGACCTAGACATGTACCTTCTCAGCAACTCCGGTCGCTCGGTAGGCATTTATGACCTCAGAGAAGGACAACGGGAGATTAGAGACCCAGAAGGGGGCAACAAGCTGTTTAGAAATGATGGGGGGAAATTTAATGATGTTTCTTCCCAAGCAGGTATATATGGAAGTGCCATAGGCTATGGACTAGGAGTAACCGTAGCTGACCTTAACCTAGATGGCTGGCCTGACCTCTATGTTTCCAATGATTTTTTTGAACGGGATTACCTTTACCTAAATCAGAAAAACGGTACTTTTTCTGAAATTCTTCCTCGATCCATGCCCGAAATAAGCATGGGGTCTATGGGAGCAGATATCGCCGACCTAGACAATGATTTGCTTCCTGACCTTTTCATTACCGAAATGCTTCCCCAGGAGCTTTCAAGGGTGAAAACTAAAACTCCTTTTGAAGAATGGGACAAGTTTCAAGCCAATATCAAAAATGGCTACCACAGACAATTCACCAGGAATACCCTGCAGCGACATTTGGGATTACTCCCCGGTGACAGCATTCCCATATTTGCAGAAATAGGTCGATTTGCTGGGGTAGAAGCCACCGATTGGAGTTGGGGAGCGCTGATCTTCGATGCAGATTTGGATGGCAAAAAAGACATCTTTATCGCCAACGGGATCGTCAAAGACCTTACGGATTTTGATTTCGTAGACTTCTATTCCAACAACCAAGAAAAAATTTCTTCCTACAAAAGAGATTCCGTTTTGGTAACCAAAATGATTGACGAGTTTCCATCAGTTCCCCAACAAAATTTCTTTTTTAAAAATAAGGGGGAAATGCAGTTTACCAATGAAGCTGGCTCCAATGGGCTTGACCAAGCTACCTTTAGCACCGGAGCAGCTTATGCCGATCTGGACAACGATGGAGACCTAGACTTAGTCGTCAACAACCTCAATGAAAGGGCATTCGTATACCGCAACAATACCAATCCTGGGGCTACCCTAAATTTCCTAAAATTCGATCTGGGAAACTCCTTTGGTGCCAAGGTAACCCTGTATGCAGGTTCAGAGGCGCAAACTCAGGAGTATCAACCAGTAAAAGGCTACATGTCCTCGGTAGATACCCGAATTCATTTTGGATTGGGGCAAACAACTTTAGTGGATTCCGTGCTCATCTCTTGGCCATCAGGAAATACTTCGGTACTCAAGCAAGTAGCTAGCAACCAACTGCTCTCCCCAAAAGAAGTTCCCGGTTCCATCTCCAAAAAAATAAATACGAGTCCAAAAACGTACTTTTCCTTAAAGCCTTCTGAGATTTTTCCATTTGCCCATCTAGAAAGTGATTTTATAGATTTTGATCGAGATCGATTGCGCTTTTGGTCTATCAGCAACGAAGGTCCGAGAGTTGCGCAAGCCGATATCCAGGGAGATGGCCGTGTAGACCTATTTCTTCCCGGAGGGAAAGGAAAGCCCTCCCAACTGCTGGTCCAGCAAGCTAATGGAACTTGGACCCAAGCACAGCGCTCCCTTTTCCAGAAGGATAGCCTTGCCGAAGACGTAGTAGCCCATTTTTTTGATGCTAATGGGGATGGAATGCCTGATCTAGTGGTAGGGAGTGGGGGTATTGAATTTTCCGATTATGCACCCGTTTACATGGACCGACTTTACCTCAATGATGGCAAAGGAAATTTTTCGCTTTCTACCCAGCAATTTGCTCCTTTCCCCACTTCATTTATCATGAGCTGGGACGGAGACCAGGACGGAGACCTTGACCTTATCATGGGTCAGCGGGCCCTTCCCTTTGGATATGGCATCCCCGTGAGCGTACAGTTTTGGGAAAATGATGGCAAAGGCCAGTTTAAAGACATTTCCTCAAGCTTTGGAGATCTATTTTCTAACGTAGGAATGCTTACCGATGGAGCTTTGGCAGATCTGAATGGAGATGGGCAACAGGAGTTGGTGTTGGTAGGAGAATGGATGCCCATACGGATTTTTACTTGGAAACAAGGCGTATGGACGGATACCTCTGCGGCATTTGGCTTTGAAAATACGCGAGGCCTTTGGAAAAAAATTTTTATAGAAGATCTCACTGGAGATGGAAAACCAGACCTTTTGGTGGGTAATTTGGGCCTAAACTCAAGATTAGAAACCAGCCTAGAACGCCCACTCCGAATGGCTGTCAATGACTTTGATCAAAATGGCTCCATAGAACATATTTTACACTTCCAAGAAGAAGGGAAAAGCATACCCTGGGTTCTAAAAAATACCTTGCTCAGGCAGCTCCCTTCCCTCAAAAAACAAGTGTTGACCTATGCCTCTTACAAGGATAAAACCTTGGAGGAACTGTTTCCTGAATCCATTTGGGCAAATTCATTATTTTTACAAGTGGATAGACTTGCCACTAGCCTATGGATCAATCAAGGGGGAAGTAAATTTGAACTTGGAAATTTGCCGGCAGAAGTGCAATACGCACCCGTTCATGCCATTACCCTGCTTAAAAGGCCAGGAAAATCCCCCCTACTCCTCTTGGGTGGGAATGAAAGTAAAATAAAACCTGAACTTGGTACCCAACTTGGTAGTTATGCATGGGTAGTGGAGCAAGGCACCAACAAGCAATGGAACGTGTTGAAACCTCAGGAAAGTGGGATCTATGTAAGCGGAGAAATACGAGACTTCCAATGGATAAACACTTCCAATAGTACCCAATTATTTGTATTTAGAAACAATGAAAAACCTCTGGTATATTCTCCTCATTAGTCTACTCTTTAGCAGTTTATCCTCCTGCAAAACGGAGTACCAAAAATTGGAAGAAAAGGAACTTGCCTCTGGAAAAGTAGTCACGGATTTATTTTTTGGGTTAAAGCTTGGGATGAGCCAACGCGAATTTTTCGAAACCTGCTGGACCCTCAACAAAGAAGGGGTGCTGACCAATGGTCCAAGTGAACTTTCCGTAGAGCACAGCTTGGTATTTCCTTCGGGAAATGCTGGAAAAATGAGGTTTTATCCCCAATTTCATGAGGATAAAATATATTTCATGCCAATTGAATTCAGCTACGACGCTTGGTCCCCTTGGAATGACTCCCTTAGTGTAGAAGTCCTTCGAGCCGACGTGGTAAAACTTTTTGAGCAATGGTATGGAGAAGGATTTTTGGAAGTGACAAACGAGGATAGGTCCCAGATCGCTTATGTAAAATTAGATGGAAATCGAAGAATACGGGTATTCAAAAAAACGATTTCCTCTGTAAGAGCAGAAATTTCAGATCTTCCCCTACAAAAAAAGATTAGCCAAACTCCCTCATGAAAAAGTTACTTGGTGGACTAGTGCTATCTATTGCCCTTACGTCCTGTGCTCCGGAAGAAAAAAAAGGCCCGGTTCTTTTCGAAGAAATTAGCCCCGAACAGTCCGGAGTGAAGTTTAAAAATGACCTCACCTTTGATGAGGAATTCAACGTCTTCACCTACAGAAACTACTACAATGGAGGCGGAGTAGCCATAGGGGATGTCAACAACGATGGGCTTGCTGACTTGTACTTCACTGCCAACCTTGGCCCCAATCAACTGTACCTCAACAAGGGCAACTTTCAATTTGAAAATGTAACTGAAAAGGCAGGAGTGGCCGGTACACGAGCTTGGAGCACCGGAGTAGCCATGGCAGATGTGAATGGAGACGGGTGGCTAGACATCTACGTTTGCAATTCAGGAGATATCGCCGGAGACAACAAACAGAACGAACTTTTTATCAATCAAGGGGATGGAACCTTCCAAGAACAAGCAGAAGCCTATGGCCTAGCCGATCAGGGTTTTTCCACCCACGCCGTATTTTTTGATTACGACAAGGACGGAGACTTAGATGTCTACCTGCTCAACAATTCCTACCAAGCCATAGGCAGCTTCAATAAAATGCAAAACGAACGCCCCGTTCGTGACCCTGTAGGCGGAGACAAGCTTTTTCGTAACGACGGGGAAAAATTTACCGATGTGAGTGAGGAAGCAGGTATCTATGGATCCGTGATTGGATTTGGCTTGGGGATTACTATCGGAGATGTGAATCAGGATACTTGGCCAGACATATTTATTTCCAATGACTTTTTTGAAAGAGATTACCTCTACATCAATAACCAAGACGGCACCTTTACCGAATCCATAGAATCTTCTATGCGCTCCTTGAGTGCGGCTTCCATGGGTGCAGATATTGCAGATATCAATGGAGACGGTCTATTGGATATTTTTGTAACCGACATGCTACCTGAGCCTCCCGCAAGGCTCAAGCAGGTCACCACCTTTGAAAATTGGGATAAATTCCAATTCAACAAAACACACGGCTACCATTACCAATTTTCCCGCAACATGCTTCACCTCAACAATGGGGACGGCACCTTCAGTGAGGTAGGCCGGCTTGCCAACGTGGAGGCTACAGATTGGAGCTGGGGGGCCTTGCTCTTCGATATGGACAACGATGGGCACCGAGATATTTTTGTAGCCAATGGAATCTACCAAGACATCACCGACTTGGACTACCTCAACTTTATCGATGACGAGGAAACTAAAGTCAAAATCATCACCCAAGATGGAGTGGACTACAAAGCTCTTATTGATCCCATACCCATCACCCCAGTTCCCAACTATGCCTTCAGAAACTTAGGCAACTTAAAATTTGAAAATGTAGCAGAACAATGGGGGCTAGGTAAGGCTATCCATTCCAATGGTTCTGCCTACGGCGATTTAGATAATGACGGAACCCTGGACTTGGTAGTGAATAATGTGAATGCTCCTGCTCAGATTTTTAAAAATAAAGGCAAGACCGTCTATCCAGAAAACCATAGCCTACAACTTCAGCTCATTGGTAAAGGAAAAAACACGGCAGGCATAGGAGCACAAATCCAGGTCAAGGTCGGAGATCAAACGTACTACACCGAACAAATGCCCAACCGAGGGTTTCAATCCAGCGTTGATCCCAAAATCACATTAGGCCTAGGAAAAGCCACACTTGTGGATGAAGTCAAGATTTTGTGGCCGGACGGGACGCAGACCCAATCGGTCAATGTGCCAGTAGATAAGCTCCTCCAAGTAAGCTGGTCGGAGGCAACTCCTTTGCCAGAAGGAACTTCTTTCTTCGATGCACTCCCTCCTGCTCGATTTAGTCTAGCAAAAACAACGGCGCTAGACTTTATTCATCAAGAAAATGAATTTGTGGATTTCGATCGAGACAGGCTTACCTACACCATGTTTTCTACCGAGGGGCCAGCTTTTGCCAAAGGGGATGTCACAGGAGACGGGTTAGAAGACCTTTACTTCGGTGGTGCCAAAACATTCCCTGGAAAGCTTTTTGTGGGTTCAACCTCTGGGAAATTTACCTACAAACCTCAGGAAGCATTTTTACTAGATGCCCTTTCGGAGGATACCGACGCCTTATTTTTTGATGCAGACAAGGACGGAGATGCAGACCTTTTTGTGACCTCCGGGGGGAATGAATCCGGATTTGGAAGCCCTGACCTGGCTGATCGACTCTACCTCAACGATGGCAAAGGCAATTTTACCAAAGGGTTTCATACCGGGCTAATTGGCATTTTTGGAAGTAGCTCTGTAGTAGAACCCCTAGACCTCAACGGAGATGGAGCCATGGACCTGGTGGTGGGAGGAAGACTCGTGCCCTTTACCTACGGAGCCCCTGCAGATACCCAACTCCTCATCAATGATGGTAAGGGGAATTTTACAGAGCAATCTGCAAGTTTGGCCCCCGGGTTTAAAGCCTTAGGCATGGTAACCGATGCCAAAGCAGTAGACTTCGATGGTGACGGACTACAGGACCTGGTGGTGGTGGGAGAATGGATGGCTCCTACTTTTTTCAAAAACCGAGGAAAAAAACTAGAAAAAATCACCGTACCTGGCACAGAATTACTGAAAGGAGGGTACCGAAGCTTAGAAATTGGAGATTTTAATGGAGACGGAAAACCTGATTTTGCACTTGGAAATCAAGGAAAAAATAACAGAATGAAAGGCTCGGTAGAGCAACCAATTCGTTTGTATCTCAATGACTTTGATCAAAATGGATCCATTGAGCACCTCTACACCCAACAAATTGCTTCGGTCCAGGTTCCCTATACCTTGAAGCATGAACTGGAAAGACAAGTACCAAGCATAAAGAAAAAATACATTCGCTATGCAGATTATGCTAACCAAAGCTTGGAGGATATTTTTTCCAAAGAAGTGATAGACAGGTCCATTGTCCAAGAAATGAATCAACTCGAATCGGGGCTTTTACTCAACCAAGGAAACGGTAATTTTGAATGGAAGCCTTTCCCAATTGAAGCTCAAAAAACATGGATTTTTGCCATAGCAGTGCTAGACCTTAACGAAGATGGAAATGAGGACTTGATTCTAGGCGGCAACCTGGCTCAGGTTAAGCCTGAGCTTGGAAAATACGATGCAGGATTTGGAGAAATTTTGCTAGGTAAGGGTGACGGTACCTTTACTTTTTGGCCCAATCGCACGCATGGCCTTCGCCTCGATGGGGACGTTCGGGCATTTACGCGATTAGGTAACAAACAGCTTTTGGTGGTAAAAAACAGTGCTCCTGCAGAAATTTGGAATTATTGATGGCTTTGCATATCCGCACACCCTACCTGCTTTTGGGACTAATCCTCTTGGGAACCGCATGTGAAAGTCCCCAAGAAGACCCTCTTTTTTTACTAAAAAATCCGGAGGAAACCGGTCTTCGATTTGAGAACCGACTGCAGTCCACCGAGGAGGAAAACATACTGGATTACCTCTACTTTTATAACGGGGGTGGAGTAGCGGCAGGAGATCTAGACAACGATGGACTGGTGGATCTGTACTTCACAGGCAATCAGGTTCCCAATAAACTGTTTCGCAACAAAGGAAATTTCAAATTTGAAGACCTTACGGATAGTGCAGGAGTAAGCGGAGATGGAGGCTGGTCTACTGGCGTCACCATGGCCGATGTGAATGGAGACGGACTCTTGGATATTTACGTTTGCCAGGTAGGAAAATTGGGTAAGACTTCAGGAAGCAACAAACTCTATATCAACCAAGGTCAATTTAACTTCAAAGAATCTGCCGCCGCCTATGGCCTAGCTTATTCCGGGTATTCCACCCATTCGGTATTTTTTGATTACGACAGAGACGGAGACTTGGACCTGTATTTACTCAACCACAACGTCAAGTCTCCGGAGGTATTTGCCAAAGCAGAAAATAGAAACATTCCCGATGCAAGCGGGGACAAACTTTACAAAAACCTTCTCGCAGAAGGGAAAATGGGATTTGAAGACGTCACCGTCACTTCTGGCATTTATTCCAGCATCCTTGGCTTTGGATTGGGCGTAGCTGCCGAAGATTTTAACGAAGACGGGTGGCTAGACCTTTACGTATCCAACGACTTTACAGAAAACGATTACCTCTACCTCAATCAGCAAGACGGTACGTTTAAGGAATCCTTAGCTGAGATGATTTCATCTACCAGCCGCTACAGCATGGGCAACGATGCCGCGGACTTAAATGGAGATGGATTGCCCGAAATCTTTACCACCGACATGCTTCCTGAAAACCCTGAAATATGGATGAAATCCGTGGGGGAAGACAAGGCGGAAATTTACCAGATCAAAAAGCAATACAATTACCAAGACCAATACGTGCGCAACCACCTACAGGTCAACTTGGGAAATGGAAAATTTGCAGAAGTAGCCCTTTTCTCTGGAGTGCATGCTTCGGACTGGAGTTGGTCGCCCTTACTTTTTGATATGGACAACGATGGTCTCAAGGACATCCATGTGAGCAATGGGATTGTGAAGCGACCCAACGATTTGGATTTTATCCAATATTCCCAAGAAGCCGATGCAAGTCAGCCCCTAGAAGAACTTAGAAAAAAGCAAATAGAACTTCTACCTAGCTTAAAGATTGCCAATTTTGCGTGGAAGCAGGTAGGAAATCTACGTTTTGAAAATCAGGCCTCCAGCTTAGGCTTAGGCCAAGAGACGTACTCCAACGGGTCCACCTATGCCGATTTGGACAACGACGGAGACTTGGATTTGGTACTCAATAATCTGGATCAAGAATCCTATGTGTACGAAAATCGAAGCGAACGCTTAGGCCATACTTTCGCCTCCATCGCACTAAAACAAGAAGGTTTCAATAGGCAAGCCCTCGGAGGCCGTGTACAGGTCTTTGCGGGAGGAAAGCAATGGTCGCAGCGGGTGAGTACCAGTAGGGGATTTCAATCCGGACCTGAGGCCAAATTGATCCTAGGATTGGGAAAAGTTTCGGCGATTGACTCCGTGCGGGTCACTTGGCCCAATGGAGATAGGGAAATCTTTTTGGACATGTCCTTAGGCAAAGCCACCGTATTGGAAAAAGGCAAAGGAAAAGCGACTGCTCCTCCGCGGCTCGAAACTCAAGCCAAGGAAATGATTTCCCCTCAACTGGTCTGGTCACATCAAGAAAAAGACGAAGTGGACGAACTCAAGCGGGAGTACTTGGCTCCAAAAAGTTTTACGCGCATGGGGCCTGCAGTAGCAGTGGGGGACGTCAATGCAGACGGATTGGACGACCTGTACTTGGGAGGTGCCATGGACCAAGCAGGGTCCCTTTATGTCCAAAATTCCCAAGGGAATTTTGATCAAGTGGATAATCCCATGTTTGATCTATTGGCAAAAGCAGAGGATGTGGCAGCAGCTTTTGCTGATTTCAATGGGGATGGATTTGTGGATTTATTTGTTGGCAGTGCCGGCAATGAATACGAATCGGGCAATCTCTACAATTTTGATCGCATATTTTTCGGAAACGGAAAAGGAGAGTTTCAGTTTTCCATGAATTCCCTTCCCCCAATAGGAGAGAATACTTCCTGTGTAGCCGTACACGATATAGACCAGGACGGAGACCTAGACCTTTTTGTAGGGAGTGCAGTACGCTCAGGAGATTATGGGGCCAATCCAAAAAGTAGCTTATTGATCAACCAAGGCAATGGAATCTTTAAGGACGAAACGTATGCCTGGCTTGGAGCCAATTTCCAAGGCGGTATGGTCAATACGGCTATTTGGGCAGACTTAGATGGAGACGGCGCCTCTTCCCTTCTACTCAGTGGGGACTGGCAAGGGATTCGGGTTTTTGACCTAAAGGGCAAGTCCTTGGTTGAAACGATTCCTTCAGGACTTGAATTCAGCTCCGGCTGGATCAATGTGTTACAAGTTACGGATCTGAATGGAGATGGCTTGCAAGACATCCTGGTGGGCAATCTTGGAGGAAACAGCAAACTCAAAGCAAGTAAGGAAAAACCTATCTGGCTCTATCACCACGATTTTGATGGGAATGGACAAGCTGACCCGCTGATTTTTCATTATATGGGAGAAAAATTAGTACCATTCGGCACAAGGGATGATCTGATCAGACAAATCCCAAGCCTGAAGAAAAAGCACACTTCTTATGCCGAATATGCAAAAATTGGCAGCCCTGAAGATCTCTTTTCAAAAGAGTTGCTCGATCAAAGCAAAAAATTACCTGCATTTGAATTTCATTCAGGGGTATATTTTCAAGAGAGCAAAGGGAAATTTTCATTTGTTCCTTTTCCAGATCAAGCACAATGGGCGCCTATTTTTGATATAAGCTTGGGCAAGACGCCAGGGCAGGTGTGGTTAGGAGGTAATTTTTCTGGATTCCGAGCCGACCTTGGCAAGTCTCTCAACCTCCCTCCTCTTTCCTACCTTTGGAAGGATGGGGCTTGGATACCAGTCCCAGTACAAGCCAGCGTGCAGGGGCCTTTGGAATTGAGAAGTCTTCGTCCCCTACGGATAGCTCAGCAAGATTGGATATTGGGTATTCGAAATGGAAGTACTCCCGTGTGGATTCGCTAATTCCTTGCTTAAAATCATTGGTGTTTGCGTAGCTAATCCTTAATTTTGAAGTATACCATCCTTGACTGATGAGGGTCCGCAATTTTCCTGGATCTCTGCTTCTCTAAGGGTACCATTTTATATCCATATGAGACTATCTAGAGTACTTCTACTTGCCTTAAGCTTCCTAGTCATCTACTCCTGCCAAGAGAAACAAGAGTACTCCCAAGTCATCAGCGATGGCACGTATTTCCAGAGAGCCCAAAACCGAATTACAGAAGTTATCATTCACGACATTTTTTCGCCCCCAGTAGCGGCGAGAATTTATTCCTATTCCTCTTTGGCTGCTTACGAAGTGGTAGCTGCCACAGATCCAGAAAATTATGTTTCCTTGATGGGACAACTCAATGGATCACAGCCCATCGACCTGCCAGTACCTCAAAATATCTATCCTCCATTGGCTTCCTTAGCAGCCTATTACCATGTAGGTACTGCCCTGATTTTTTCGGAAGAAAAAATGCACGAGCATAGGGATGCTGTATTTGCCGAGCTCAAAAAAAAGGGAATCCCAGAGGATATTTTTGAGGCTTCTGTAGCTTATGGACAAGTAATTGGGGAAAGAATTCGGGATTATTCCAAAAAAGACAATTACCACCAGAGTCGTTCCTTTCCCAAGTATTCGGTATCCACCATTGCCGGTACCTGGCAGCCTACCCCTCCGGCCTACATGGAAGCAGTAGAGCCCCATTGGAATAAAATTCGACCCTTTGTATTGGATTCTGCGGCACAGTTTAAGCCAGGACCTCCACCTGCATTTTCCACTGACCCAAATTCTGAGTTCTTCCAAAGAGCCAAAGAAGTGTATGAGATTTCCCAAAGCATGACTTCCGAGCAAAAAGACATCGCTAATTTTTGGGATTGCAACCCCTACAAAATGAATGTCAAGGGTCACGTGATGTTTGCTACCAAAAAAATTACCCCTGGTGGGCATTGGATGGGAATTGCTTCCATTGCTTCTGCCGCAGCAGGAAAAGATTGGAAGGCTACCGTAGAGGCCTTAACCCTGACAGCCATCTCCCTCAATGAAGCCTTTATTTCCTGTTGGGATGAAAAATACCGAAGCAAGTTGGTAAGGCCCGAAACTTTTATCAACCAGCATATCGATGAAAACTGGGTTCCTCTGCTTCAAACCCCTCCCTTTCCAGAGCATACTTCTGGCCATAGCGTAGCCTCCAACGCAGCTTCCTACACCTTGACCCAACTTTTTGGAGATAAGCTCCACTTGGTGGATAGCACAGAGGTAGCTTATGGCTTGCCCGTGCGGGAATTTGACTCCTTTTCGGAAGCTGCTGAAGAAGCTGCCATCAGCCGCTTTTATGGAGGCATCCATTACTTACCGGCGATTGAAGAAGGAGGCAAACAAGGCAAACAAGTGGGGGAATTGATCTGGAAAAAAATCTCTACCCGACCCAAAAAGTAAGATCAAAAAATCTTAAACCTTTGATCAGTAACGGGACAAATCCCTAAGAAAAAATACAATCCATATTTTTTCCTACTGGTACAATTTTTTGATTCGAATGTAATCCTCTACTCGTTCGGGGAGAAGGTACTTCACAGAAAATCCTGCTTGAATAGATTGGCGGATAAACGTGGCAGAAATATCCAAAAGAGGGGCTTCTACATAACTTATCGAAGGATGCTCCATTTTTTGAAATGCCCCAGGACGGGGATACACAATGACGGGGTAATGCTCAAGAATGGCCTGGTAATTTTTCCATTTTGGAAAATGACTCAAATTGTCTGACCCCATAAAAAGAGAAAAACTGTGCT
>JAJTDZ010000083.1 GCA_021298245.1 Algoriphagus sp.
CGGCTGTCGTCTGTGGACCGTTGACAGCGTAATCCCATAATTTTTTTCTCCATTTGTCTAAAATGGGATGGATTTTTCTTCTGCTTCCAGTTTCTTTACGTAGAAGTTAGTCTAATCCCTCTCAACATGGCGATAGCCCCGGTTCAAGACGTATTAAAAAAGGCCTTAGAAGGAAATGTGGATGCTGCTTCCTTCACCTGGTTGGAGGAGCAAGTCGAAAAGATCAAGTCTTCTTCTACGCCCAATTCCTTCTTTTTATCATTTTCCCGTGCTTCTCGATTTTTTAAAAAAGAAGGGATTTCATGGAAAGAAGTATCCAGCAGGTCCTTACCTGAGGGTGTGGATACCAGTGCTTGGGACTGCCTTCTCCTGGCTCGAATTTACCTAGTGCTCCAGCTACCCTCCCTGCATGATGCTTGGCTGTCCATCCTGCAGCAAGTCTTTGAAACGGGGGACATGTACGAGCAGCAGTCGCTCTACACAGCCTTGCCTCTTTTACCGAATGCGCAGGAGCTATTGCCTCGCGCCATAGAAGGCTGTCGTACAAATATGTCTCTGATTTTTGATGCCATCGCCTTGCGAAATCCTTATCCGGCACGTTTTTTTCCGGAGGCCAACTGGAACCAACTGGTCCTCAAAGCCATCTTTATGCAGCGCCCCCTCTACCTTATCCAAGATTTGGATCGTAGACGAAACGCAGCTCTTGCCGACATGGCTACCGACTTTGCCCACGAGCGCTGGGCAGCCGGTAGGGCAGTGATGCCAGAAGTTTGGCGCCTGCTGGTCCCTTTTATGGGACCCCAGTACCTGGAAGATCTGCATAAAGTGTTGACTTCTAGCGATGCATTGGAGCAAAAAGCCGGCGCTTTGGCAGTTTACCAAAGCAACTATGCTCCTGCTCAAGAACTTTTGAATGCCTATCCCTTGCTTCGAGAAGCTTGTGCTAACGCTACCTACAGCTGGGAAGACCTAGGAATAGAATTTCAAAAAAATCGGGTTTAATTGCCCATCAACAGCTAAATTCAACCCATTACAGCCCCTAACTACCTATGGAAATGTACATAGATCCCCACATTCACCTGGTTTCCAGGACTACCGACGACTACGAAGCCATGCGCAAAGCGGGCATTGTGGCCACGATCGAACCCGCATTCTGGTTGGGGCAGCCCCGTACCGAAGTGGGATCTTTCAAGGACTATTTTTCTACCTTGGTAGGTTGGGAGCGATTTCGTGCAAGTCAGTTTGGCATCGTCCACTACTGCACCATGGGACTCAATTCCAAGGAAGCCAACAACGTGGCCTTGGCCGAACAAGTCATGGAACTCCTACCCCTATATGCGGGTAAGGAAGGGGTAGTCGCCATTGGGGAAATTGGCTACGACGACCAGACCGATGCCGAGGATCGTTTTTATAGACTTCAATTGGAACTGGCCAAGGAGGTGGAGCTTCCGGTATTGATCCATACCCCCCACCGAGACAAGAAGAAGGGCACCACCAGATCCATGGATGTGGCAGTAGAGCACAACATGGATCCCTATTGGGTCGTGGTGGACCACAACAACGAGGAAACAGTCAAAGAGGTATTGGATCGCGGCTTTTGGGCTGCTTTTACCATTTATCCCCATACCAAAATGGGTTCCGAGCGGATGGTGGAGATCGTCAAGCAGTATGGTCCAGAGCGCAGCATTGTGAATTCGGCAGCAGATTGGGGGATTTCTGATCCCATTGCTGTACCCAAAACTGCCGCGCTGATGCGCAAAATGGGGGTACCTGAAGAGCATGTACGCTTGACTACCTACCAAAATGCACTCACCGTATTTGGACTAAGTGGGCAAATGCACGAAGACGATTGGCTGAAGGCTCCTCCGATCGACCAAACCAAAAAACTAGGAGGCAACTCCGTACTTCGTGGTGGACAAGTTCCACGGGTGGAAGGTCCTTCCGATCGTGTAGAAAACTAATCCATCATGGCCAGTAAACTTTTTGCCTACCTTCAACTCACCCGACCTGCTAATGTAGTGACGGCGGTAGCGGACATCTGGGCTGGGTTTGCACTGGCAGGCGCTTGGGATACCCTGATGGTCAACTGGATCTATGGAGACCAAACCTTCTGGTGGAACTTGCTCTGGCTTTCGCTGAGCACCATCGGTTTGTATGGAGGAGGAGTGGCTTTTAACGATATCGCCGATGCGGAATTGGATGCCATCGAACGTCCGGAACGTCCGATTCCTAGTGGACGAGCCTCTAAAAAAGGGGCAATGCTCATGGCAAGTCTATTGCTTTTAGCGGGGATAGCCTGCGCATTTCAAGTCAATCAGCTGGCAGGATTGCTTTCCATAGGGGTAGCGGGATGTGCCTTGCTGTACGATTACTGGGGCAAGCATCAGCATTATTTCGGGCCCATCAACATGGGCCTTTGCCGCGCTGGAAACCTGCTTTTAGGTACGACCGTAGTACCATCCTTGATTCAAACTCAAGGATACCTTGGGGCTTTGCCCTTGGTCTATGTGGCAGCCATTACTCTGATAAGTAGAGGAGAGGTGCATGGCAAAAATAGGAATGCACTGTTTCTCGGAGGAGCCATGTATGCATCTATATTTCTAGCCCTATTTCTTCTGGCTTACCAAAAGAGTCCGGGTTACCTGCAGATTATTCCTTTTTTGGCATTTTTGGGCTATCGCCTTTTTCCTCCTTTGGTACAAGCGATCCGCACCCAAGAACCCAAGTATATCGGGAAGTCGGTCAAAGCCGCGGTACTGTCCCTGATTTTGGTGAATGCTACCCTAGCTACTGCCTATTCGGGTTGGCCTATTGGCTTGTTAATTTTGCTTTTGCTTCCCCTCTCCCTAGGCTTGGCCAAAAAATTTGCCGTGACCTGAAGGATATTTATTCAAATTCTTTCCCAACTTGCCTATTCAAGAATCAAAGACAAGCCATGGCAACTTTGCTCCAGCAGTCCTTCTCTGTATCCTATAGTTATCCGGTAGCATTTACGGAGCATTTGTTTGCAAGTACCCAAACCTTGTTTGTGGATATATTTCCTAAAGGACAGCCAGCAAGGCTATTTTTTGTTTTGGATGAGGGAGTAGTGGCCCATCATCCTGGTTTGATTTCCCAGATCAAAACCTATGTAGCCTCCCATTCCTCGCGGCTTGCACTGGTGGCCGAACCTATGGTAGTAGTGGGTGGGGAAGCTTGTAAAAACCAAACAGAGGCCTACCAACAGGTGGTGGAAGCAACCCACATTCATGGCATCGATCGACATTCTTACCTGGTAGCTTTGGGTGGAGGGGCAGTACTGGATATGGTTGGATTTGCGGCGGCCATATCCCACCGGGGCATTCGACTGATCCGCGTGCCGACGACGGTATTGTCCCAAAACGATTCTGGGGTAGGCGTAAAAAACAGCATCAATGCCTTTGGCAAAAAAAACTACCTAGGCACCTTTACCCCTCCCTTTGCCGTGCTCAATGATTTTGCCTTTTTGCAAACCTTGGAAGAAAGGGATTGGAGATCGGGAATTTCTGAAGCCATCAAGGTGGCCTTGATCAAGGATTTGAATTTTTTTGAATGGCTGGAACAACATGCCGCCGCCTTGGCTAGGCGAGAAATGGAGCCCATGAAAGAGCATGTCATCCGCAGTGCAGAGCACCACATGGCCCACATTGCAAGCAAGGATCCCTTTGAATTTGGATCCAGTCGTCCCCTAGATTTTGGCCATTGGGCAGCACATAAATTGGAGAAATTGAGTCAGTTTCGAATTCGACATGGAGAAGCCGTAGCCATAGGCATAGCCCTGGATTCGGCCTATTCTTTCTTACAGGGACGCATCCAAGAAGCAGATTTACACCGTATTTTTAATTTATTTCATGCCTTAGGGCTTTCCCTGTATGTGCCCGAACTTCAAGAGGAAGCCTTGCTTCAGGGACTTAAAGAATTTCAAGAGCACCTGGGAGGGACCTTGACGATCATGTTGCTAGAGGGCTTGGGAAGAGGAGTAGAAGTACATGAAATGGATCAAGAACTTATCTTGAAGGCCCTGCAAGTGCTTAAAAGTTGGGAAAACACTCCTATTTTTTCAAAGAATTAGCTAATTTTTATCCATGAAGATTAAGGATTTCCACCTGAGTTATTGCAGCAATATCCATGCAGGAGAGAGTTGGGAAGCAACCTTTCAAAATCTGAAAATTTACATTCCAGAAGTAAAAAACCGTTTGGGTCACAAGGGGCCCTTTGGCATAGGACTTCGTCTTTCCAACGAAGCCTCTTTGACCTTGGAAAGCCCGGATCGACTTAAAGAATTTCAGGAATGGCTGCATAGGACAAATGCCTATGTGTATACGCTCAATGGCTTTCCCTATGGAGGCTTTCACCGAACCAAGGTGAAAGAGCAGGTGCATGCCCCTGACTGGACCACAGAAGCCCGTCGCGATTATACCATCCGTTGTTTTCGGATTCTAGCCCAGCTCCTTCCCGAAGGAATGGAAGGAGGAATTTCTACTTCTCCACTTTCTTACAGGCATTGGTTTGCCGATGAAACTGCAAAAAAGGAAGCCTTTCAATCGGCCTGTATCCATCTC
>JAJTDZ010000084.1 GCA_021298245.1 Algoriphagus sp.
TTACTTGTGGTAAAGTACGAGGGGGTTCCTAAAGAGGCAGTTCGCCCACCTTGGGATGGCGGAATTACTTGGCAAAAGGATTCAAAAGGGCTTGATTTTATCGCATCCTCCAACCAAGGCATAGGATCTAGCATTTGGTGGCCCTTGAAGGACCATCCTGCCGATGAGGTAGATAGTTTGGCCATGCATGTGACGGTTCCCAAGGGACTAATGGACATTTCAAATGGCCGTTTGGTCGAGATTGAAGTCGGTAAAGATACAGATACCTTCCATTGGAAAGTCGTCAATCCAATCAATGACTATGGAGTGAATATCAATGTGGGCGATTACGTGCACTTCGGAGAAAAATACGAAGGCGAAAAAGGCACGCTGGACATGGATTACTTCGTATTGCGGGAGAATCTGGAGAAGGCAAAAGTTCACTTTCAAGAAGCCAAACGCATGATGCAAGCTTTTGAGCACTGGTTTGGTCCGTATCCTTTTTATGAAGACGGATTTAAGCTGGTAGAAGCTCCCTACTTGGGCATGGAACATCAGAGTTCGGTGACCTATGGCAACGGGTATCAAAATGGATACCGAGGAAGGGATTTAAGCGGTACTGGTTGGGGTCTTAAATTTGATTTTATTATCGTGCATGAAGCGGGTCACGAGTGGTTTGCCAACAACATCACCTACAAAGATGAAGCAGACATGTGGATTCATGAAAGCTTTACCAATTACTCAGAAAGCCTGTTTCTCGACTATCATTATGGAAAAGAAGCGGGACAAGCCTACGTGCGTGGTACACGAATGAATATTCTCAATGACAAACCCATCATTGGTCCCTATGGAGTCAATCAAAGGGGTTCTGGAGATATGTATTACAAAGGAGGAAATCTCCTCAACATGCTTCGTCAGATTCTAAAAGACGATACGCTTTGGCGAGATATTCTTAGAGGTTTAAATAAAGAATTCTATCATCAAACGGTGACCACAAAACAAGTAGAGTCCTTTATAGCACTGAGATATGAAAAGGATATAAGTTCCATATTTGATCAATACCTCAGGGATCACCGAGTTCCACTGCTTGAATATTATCACAAGGAAGGAGAGTTGTATTACCGCTGGACCAATGCCATCTCAAGCTTTTCTATGGAAGTAGATATAAACCTAGATGGAAAAGAAGTGCGACTGCACCCCAATACAACTTGGCAAAAAATCACCACACCTGCATTTGATATACTCAGGGTAGATCCCAACTATTACGTGGGAACCTTGGAATCAATATAGCCTCTGTGGGGTTTAAAACAGATTTATTTGTTTTATAATTTATATTATGTTAAATAAAGAAATAAAGCTTCACTCGTAAGCTAATCTCTTCTATCATCCAATACCTCTATCCCTATGAATAATTGGCTTCTAAGAATTGGTCTTTATGCAGGTCCACTAGCCTTCCTCTTTTTAATTTTTTTCATACAAGTCCCAGGGCTTAGTGCACAAGGTCAAATCATGTTAGGACTCACCCTATGGATGGCCATCTGGTGGATAACAGAAGCCATGCCTATTGCAGGCACTGCCCTCTTGCCTTTGGTTATTTTACCGATATTGGATGTATTGCCTATCAAAACGGTGGCCGTAAACTACATGGATCCCACCGTCATGCTCTACATGGGAGGTTTCCTATTAGCCACAGCTATAGAAAAATGGAATTTACATCGTCGAATTGCACTTAACATAATTAATTTATTAGGTACAGATTTACGTAGAATTGTATTGGGATTTATCCTTGCCACAGGCTTTTTATCCATGTGGATATCTAATTCCGCCACCGCACTTATGATGCTTCCTATTGGCTTAGCTGTGGTGAGTCAATTCAAAAGTCATTTGGGTGATAACCAAGAAAAATTAGCTAGCCATTTGGGGAAGAACATTATGCTAGGCATTGCCTATGCCGCCTCCATTGGAGGAATGGCTACGCTAATAGGTACCCCTACAAATAACATTTTACGTGCAGTGGTCGAAAAATTATACAATTACACCATTGATTTCAACGAATGGATGCTTTTTGCCCTTCCGTTTACTATATTATTAACTGCTATATGCTGGCTTTATTTGGTCAATTTCGGTAATCCCTTGCCTAAAAATTTCCAATTGACAGAGGCCAAATCTATTATCAGTTCCCAATTATCTGCTCTCGGCAGGATCACTTTTGAAGAAAAAATAGTACTTCTTGTGTTTGGAGCGGTATGTTTTGCCTGGATTACTCGATCCTTTCTCTTGGCTCCCTTCCTTCCTCAATTGGACGATACCATCATCGCCTTAGTCGGAGTGCTTTTGCTCCTTCTCCTCCCCTCCTCAGGAAAAAATGGGGAAAAAGGTAGAATTTTGGACTGGAATACCGCCGAAAAAATTCCCTGGGGCGTTTTAATTCTTTTTGGTGGAGGACTTGCTCTCGCTGAAGGGTTTAAAGAAACTGGCTTAGCAGAGTGGATTGGTCAGCGACTTACCCTTATCGAAGGAGTAGGTTTTTTCCTTCTTCTCCTCATCATCATTGCTGCGGTAAATTTCCTAACCGAAGTGACTTCCAATGTGGCTACAGCTTCCATGCTTTTGCCTATTTTGGCTTCTGTAGCTATCAAATTGGATCTACATCCATTGGGTATCATGGTAGGTGCTACCTTGGCGGCAAGTTGCGCCTTTATGCTTCCTGTGGCCACTCCACCCAACGCGGTGGTATTTGGCTCAGGTTACCTTAAAATTAAGGACATGGTCAAAGCAGGCTTGTGGTTAAATGTGCTGTCCATCATCCTATTGACCTTAATGGTGTATTACATTCTTCCTTGGTTATGGAATATCGATTTGGAAGCGTATCCATTTTAATTTTAGCCTAGGAGATTTTATATGAAAGGTATTGCAATTTCCTTCATCAGTATCCTAACTTTAATAAGATTCTATTAACCTCAAACCCATATGTATCCTAGATCTGCTTGGCGAATTCTTACTGGACTGCTTTTCCTCTTGTTAGCAGCTGCTTGTACCAAAAAGAATTCCTTTTTGTCCATGACCGAACCCCGACGTGTGGAGATTTTGGTCTTGGGACACGAAAGTGATCATCACAATTCAGAAAAATTGATGATGTACATTTCGACTCCTTTGTTTCAGAAAGGCATCAACCTGACCTATACCGCTGATCCCAATGACCTGAAAGAGGAGATCCTTCAAAACTACGATGGCCTACTCATCTATGCCAATCACGATTCCATCTCTCCTTCTCAGGAGCAGGCACTCAAATCCTTTGTGCAAGGGGGCAAGGCACTGATTCCGCTACATAGTGCCTCCTACTGCTTCCGTAATTCAGAATGGTACGTACAGGCAGTGGGTGGTCAATTTAGTACCCACGGTACGGGTCGATTTACGACTCAATTGGTGGCCCCTACCCACCCTATTCTTCAAGGCATCAGTGAGTTTGAAACCTGGGATGAAACCTACGTGCATAGCCAAGTTAATCCTGACATTCAAGTGCTGATGGAGCGGGATGAAGGGGGAAAAAAAGAACCTTACACTTGGATACGAAACGAAGGGGAAGGACGCGTGTTTTATACGGCTTATGGACACAACGAGGAAAGCTGGAAGCAGCCCATGTTTCATGAATTACTTGCCAACGGTATCCTTTGGGCAGTAGGTGATCAAGTAAATCAATTATTGGCTGCCTATAAGATTCCTACACCACAGTTTCAGGACGCAGAAATTCCCAATTACGAAAAGCGAGATCCTGCCCCACGTTATCAATTGCCGCTTTCTCCAGAAGAGAGTATGAAGTTGGTACAGCTCCCAGTAGAATTTAAAATGGAACTCTTTGCCAGCGAACCCATGATCATCAATCCCATGGCCATGGCCTGGGACGAGCGAGGCAGGTTGTACGTGATCGAAACGGTGGATTACCCCAATGAAGTACGTACCGAGGGAGGGAATGATAGAATAAAAATCTTAGAAGATACGGATGGTGATGGAAAAGCGGATAAAGTAACCGTTTTTGCAGATAAATTGAATATCCCCACCTCCATCATGGCGATGAACGGGGGTATTTTGATCTCCATGGCGCCGGATTTTGTATTCCTCAAAGACACCAATGGAGATGATGTAGCCGATGTAAGAGAAGTGGTAATAACAGGCTGGGGAAAAAGCGACACCCATGCTGGTCCCTCCAACTTGAAGTATGGCTTTGACAACAAAATCTGGGGGGTCTTGGGTTATGCTGGATTTAATGGAGAAGTAGGAGGAAAATCCCATGCCTTTGGGCAAGGTATCTATCGATTTACTCCAGATGCAAGCAATTTAGAATACTTAGGCAACTCCTCCAACAATACCTGGGGATTGGGCTTTACCGAAGATTTTGAGACCTTCCTTTCTACCGCCAATGGACAGCACAGCGTGTACTTTTCTATGGCTAATAACTACCTGAAGCGACCCATCTTCCAAGGTTCTGCCAATACCGTGCATGGCATCGATAGCCACTACGACATGCC
>JAJTDZ010000042.1 GCA_021298245.1 Algoriphagus sp.
CTTCTTTGGCTGGCCGTATTTCATTGGTGCAAACTTCCCTTACAACCGACACAATCATGCAGATAGCTCCTACGGAGAACCTTATGATGTAATGAATCCAGTAAATGAATCGGTAAATAACACCGGCTTGCGTGAACTTCCAAAACCAGTTATACCCGCAATGATTTACTATCCTTACGGGGCCTCTGAGGTATTTCCAGAATTAGGTAGCTCAGGAAGAAGTGCCACAGGTGGACCGGTGTTTCGAAAAGCTGATTTTAAGGACAATGCCTCCTTTGTATTTCCAGCATATTACGAAGGAAAATGGTTCATTGTAGATTTTATGAGGGGTTGGATTTTTGCTGTGACCATGGATGAAAATGGAGATTACCAAAGTATGGAACGCTTTTTACCCAATGAAACCTTTAGTTCTGCGATTGACATGGATTTTGGACCTGATGGATCGCTTTATATTTTGGAATATGGTTCAGCCTGGTTTCGAGGCAATGCCAATTCTCGTCTGGTAAAGATTCAATACAACAAAGGAAATAGAAAACCCAATGTGAAAGCTAGTTCAGACAAACTCGCAGGAGCAGTTCCTTTGACTGTAAAATTATCCGCTGAAGGGAGTAATGATTTTGATGCAGAAGATGTAGGCAAGTTGACCTACGAATGGAAAATTACCAACGAAGCGGGTTTCAATCAAATCTTGAATGAGCCCAATCCTTCACTCACCATTACAGAAGCTGCCAAATACCTCGCTACTTTGACGGTCACTGATACCAAGGGGGAAAGTAATTCGGCCTCATTTCAAATAACGGCCGGAAATGAACCTCCTCGTGTGAAGTTGGAAATTGGTGCCATGAATAGAAGTTTTTGGTTTGGTGATCCTGAATTGAATTATACAGTCTCTGTACTCGATCCAGAAGACGGATCTACTGAAGATGGAATGATAAAGAGTGAACAGGTAGCAATTACCTTTGACTATGTACCTGCAGGCTTTGATCCCATTGAAATTGCTTCAAAACAAATTGGCGTTGAAAATACTGCCCTTTTGAGCGTAGGAAAGTCACTTATAGAATCCAACGATTGTAAATCCTGTCACCAATACACTGAAAAATCAATTGGTCCCTCCTACCAGGCAGTAGCAGAAAAATATCCAAATTCTGAAGCGAATACAACCTACCTGATCTCGAAAATCATCAATGGAGGTGCTGGAGTTTGGGGAGAGCATGCGATGAGTGCACATCCATCGCTAAGTCAAACCGATGCAAGAAGAATGGTCGATTTTATTCTTGCTATGAACGATACGCAAGCCACTGCTACTTCCCTACCCCTTGTTGGAAAGGTGAAGGTAGGTATACCTAAAGGAGAAAATGGCCAAGGAAGTTTCTTACTGAAAGCAGCGTTTACGGATAAGGGTGCAAAAGGAACAAGTACTTTGTCAGGTCAGGATTATTTGGTATTGAGGTCGCCATTTGTAGATCCTCAACTCTCGGTCGATCGAAAAGGGGTTCAGCTATTGACTACGCCAAATGTTAACTTCTTGGTTACAGGAAATCAATCCTCTTTTGCGCTTCAAGAAATTGATTTAACCCTAATTTCAGAAATTGAGGTTTTGGCAGCTATAAATCAACGAAATGGCGCAATTGGTGGAGCCGTTGAGATTAGATTAGGATCACTGCAAGGAGAAGTAATAGGAACCTCTGAAAAAATCGGAAGAAAAGAAAGTGGTGGATTTAGACCCCCACAGGGAGTTAATTTTCTTGATTGGAGACGTCAAAATGCAAATCGAGCAGTGGTAAAAATCAAACCAACCCAAGGAATTCAAACCTTATATTTCATTTTCAAAAATGCTGAGGCAAAGAAAGATCAAGTCCTCATGAGCGTTCAGGAAATTGAATTCAAAAAGTAATTAAATTAGCCTAAAAAACTGTACCTAATAAATTTTTAAACGAAACAGCAAGTCATGAAAAAAGGATTTCTTTTCCTAATCGGATTGACCTTTTTAGTTGGTATTCAACTACAAGCGCAATCCTTCTCAGCTTTTGATCAATACCTTTCCAAAGAAGTACAAGAAGGAAGATTGGTAGGTGTACATGGAATGGTATATCAAAACGGCAAGGTGGTTTATGATAAAACCTATGGCATGCGGGATAGAGAATCAAAGGATCCTTTACAAGGGGACGAATTGTATTTTATTCAATCCATGACCAAACCCATAGTCTCGGTAGCCTTGATGACACTCTATGAAGAAGGTAAGTTTCAGTTGGATGACCCAGTCTCTACCTACCTACCTGAATATGCTAACTTGCAGGTGGTCAACGATCCAACAGTAGGCTCCTCCTCTGGAACCCACCCTGCCCCTAGTTCCATCACTATCCGACAAGTTCTGAGCCATACTTCTGGCATGAGCCATGGGATTTCATCCATGACCTACGATAAGGAAATTTGGGATGGAATCATCCTAAATGGAAAACTGAAAACCTTAAAAGAACGTACTGAAGCCCTTGCAGATATGCCTTTGGCCTTTGATCCGGGAATCAAATGGAATTATTCCTTTTCTCCTGATGTGGTAGGTAGGTTGGTAGAAGTGATTTCTGGAAAAGATTTATCTACTTACCTCCAAGAAGAAATATTCACTCCTCTAGAAATGAAAAATAGCGGGTACAATTTGACAGAGGAACAAAAAAAGCGAGTAAAAGTGGTATATTCTTTTGCAGCTGACCAAAGTCTCCAACGGGCCTTGGCCCAACCTAAGACTAGTGAGAACACCCTTTTTGCTGGAGTTAATGCTTTATTTACCTCTACGGCAGATTACCTACGATTTGCCGAAATGATGTTGAATCAAGGAGAATGGAATGGGAAACGAATATTAAAGCCCGAGACGGTAGCGTTGATTACCCAAGATCATACCTCAAATATTCGGTATAGACTCTCTACAAAAGATACCTACACTAGATTAGGTAATGGGATTGTTACCGACACCTTGGGTACCTTAAACCTTGAGCCTGGTCATGGTTTTGGACTAGGATTTGCCATCGTACAAAACCCTAAAAAAGCAAATAGAAGTACCTCTTCGAAAGGGGAATATTTCTGGTCAGGAGCCAACTCCACTCACTTTTTTATCAATCCCAAAAAGAAAGTGGTGGCGGTTTTTATGACCCAAGTGGCCTCAGTAGGCAGCCCTAATCCTTATGGATTTTATTTTGGAAACGAAATGAGAAAAGCTATTTACAAAGGGCTGGAATAAAAGAACTTAGGTGCTTTCAACAGAAACGGATCTATAACTTTAGCCGTACTATTTGGAACAGTTCCTCTGAACTTCTTTGTTTTTCCATTGAATCCAGTATTCTTGTAGTCCTTCAGGGGTAGTCATCATAGGACTAATTGCTAGCTCCTCACCAGGAAGTACTGCTTTTTTTAAGGCCATTTTTCTTAATTCCAGTTCAGGAGTATGGTCCCAGCCTCCTACATGATCAAAGGAAGTATAGGCTTGGCACTCGCTGGAAACTGGTTCAAATGGAAAATAAAGGCTGTATTCTACATCTCCTACCCCATTCATCCCTTCCGTGGACATTTGAATCCCTGAAAAATTAACCTTTACATAGTTTTTTTTAGAGTAAAGCTCCTTCAATTTATCCCCCACTACCCAAGACATAGTGTTGGAAAATTGATGCGCTACATCTGAACATCTAATAAATTCGGGACCAATATAGGTACCTGAACAGCCTGCATCTGTGCACGAAAAAGTGGTCTTAGGCTCCCTACCAGTGCAAGCAAAAAAAAGAATTACGCAAAGTGTTACGCTAAAAAAGGGCTTCATAAGATTCTCCTTTTTTGTTGAATTTGACTTTTAAAAGAAACTGATTAACCTTTAACTCTTAACAATTAAACCCTTACTGGATCTTTAACACTTGCCCTATCCGGATCAAATCACTTCTCAGGTTATTCAATCGCTTTAGCGTCGAAACTCTCACCCCAAACTTAGCTGCAATCTCAGAGAGCGTATCTCCTTTCTTTACTTTATAAGTGGATGTCCTTCCGCTTGTTCCATTCGAAGTGCTTTGGGCTACTACTTTCATTTGCTCCTTTACTGCATCGTAGTTTTTTAAAGGAATAGCCAGGCTATCCAGCTCCGAATTAGCCGCATAAAAATCTAGGGTATTTAAAATCGATTTATTCAACAAATAGCCCTTTAAACGATATCCCTTATTGGTCAAATGAACATAATCTTTTTGAGCATAGCCTTGGGATTCCCAATTTTTAATCTGTCCAAAGCCCCCCGATAAGTCATAAAAATTCCAATACATGACATCGTTTTCTCTAGCAATGGAATCCATCATTTTTGCAAATTCTATCCCCGCATCAATGTATCTTCCTTTGTAAAAAAGATCCTGGGTGGAAGTAAGTACAATTAGAATATCGGGGTTAATCTCTCTAAACTTAGTTATGGCTTTAACGACATTCGCTGGAAGATTTGCAGGAACTTTGTTTTGATACAAAATATTATTGGTACCATAATCCAAAATTACCAGGTCAGGCTGTAGTTGTTCGGATTGCTCTTTTAACTTCTCCAAATTTAAAACTGCCTCAAATGGAGAAGCGCCTACACCAAATGATTGGTACAACAATCCCTTTTTTTCCTTTTTTTCTAGGCTAAATCCATAAAATCGAAAAAGATGTTCCGGTTTTTCCGTTGGCAAAAGATTTAAAGAAAGATCTTTAATCTCTTGGTGTATTGGAATAACTAAAAAGTTTTTTCCTTCCTGATTGGACCTAACAGAATCGTTTACTGTAAACTCTAAATCACCTGAGCTAATTTTAAAATCAGGAGTTAACGAATTGTTGTCAAAAAACACCAACAGCTCATACTCCTCTTTTGGAATGGGGACATTCATCGAAAGCGTAAATCCAGCCACTTTTGCCCTGGTTTCAACAGTCATTCCTCTTACACCTAGTGGTATTTTAGGCGGAAATTGAAAACTTTTAGCAGAGGTCCATACTCCTGAATGTGAAGTTTTATAATTAATGCTTCCATAAGTTTTGGCAGCTGAAAATGGAAATAAGAATCCTGGACCTGCACTACCATATTTTTCATGTAAGAACTCTTTCACCCGGGTGGTAACAATTTCCGATTGAATATGACTTGCTCCAAAATGAAAGAAAACTAAACGGTTTTCTTTAGTGCTTTCAAAAAGTTTTTTGAACTTCTCTGCAGTTTTTAGAGAATGGTATTGAAAAAAAGCATAGGAAGTATCAATTTTTAATAGTTCTACTTCAGAGGAAATTTCTTGTCCAAGCACAAAGCTTTTTGGCAGCACCAGGAATAGGATCAAAACCCAAAATTTAATACTAAAAAACCTCCCCATATAATTCCTTTAAGAATAAAAACTGATACTATTTTAGTTAATAATTAGGGTAAATAATCAAACTATCTTGAGAGTTATTCAAAGAATCGAATAATTTTTGTTGTTGCTCCATTTTAAGCACCTCGTCGTAATCTTGAGCTTTGTTATATGCTAAATTCCTCATCATCTCTATAGTTCCACTAGACATTGCGCCATACATACCCAATGAAAAAATCAAATCATGGATTTGAGCCCGATTCATTATTTCCAATAAATTATGTTTTGAATAACGAAAATCGAAAACATAAATTTCTTCATAATGACTTACCAGATAAACAACAAATGCATTTCCCATAGAATTTTTTACTACCGCAGCCCGTTTCCCATTTTTTACATTAGTTGAAATTTTAATTAATGGGGCATCGCCACAAATAAAAGTGTTATAGTTTGCTGTATTGCAAAATAAGCTTGCTTTTTGAGGATTTTTTAAGTCGTATGGATTATATCGCACTACTTGTGTTTGAACACCAGGAGGAATATAAATTTCCACTTTATCTGGATTATTTCTTACACTCTGATCCCGGGTAAGCTCGTATAAAGAGCCCAAAAATGGTGACTTCACTCTTTTCTCCATAGTAGTTAAAGGAACAGGATCTATGCCCGATGATTTACAGAAAGCTACGTATCCATAATATGCCCCAAGACCCGTCCAATGATGATCACTGCCAAACCATAAATTCTCATTGTAATGCTGATTCATCTCTCCCAAAACATCAGCAAAATATGCCTCAGGGCTTAAGCTATTTTTAATGGCATCAAGGGTTTGCTTATTCCTTACAGCATATTTATCATAACTAGGCAAAGGAATAAAAGCAGAAGATAAAGGCGCAACACAGGAAAAAACCCTTGATTTTCCTTGCAATGAATCAGCATACATGTTGACCATTTTTGAAAATAAAGGTGAAATGGCAGGATTACCAGCATTGAGGGTATAAATTTTACCCTCGAGAATCAACATGCTCCCCGTGTAAGCATCTTCAAAATCTTGTAAAGACCCTTTACTTTCATCGTTGTTTAAAGAATCCACTTTTTCCTCATCCTTGGTCTTATTTACTACAACTATCTTTTCATTATTTTCAAGTCTAATTCCAAGATTATATCTAAATAATTCTGTCAGTCTTACTGCATATAACCGAAATGGAAAATGATCATTTATATATCTATCTAAATCTTCACTAAACCTACCAGAAAAATAATTTTCCCAAGAAAATTCAGGTAATTGAGCTAATTCCCTTTTTTCTGTAAAAGAAAATTTTTCTTTTTTTATTAAAAAAAATGAAACTGATAAGGTTATTATACCTAAAAATATAATTCCTATATGAATTTTTTTATACATTTTTAAAATCGAAAATAAATAAAAGGATTATAAGTATCATCAATTATTAATGCAGTAGAAATTAATATAAATATAATATTAATTACTAATGAAAAATTTTGATACAACTTACTTGCCTGAATATATGTTTTTGAATTTTTAGAATATATTTCATCCCAAGGAATACAAAAAATTACAGCAACTATGTAAAGGAAAATATAAGAAGTTAAATCGTTTAACCACCCTGAACTTATGGGAATATTTACATAAAAAAGCTTTTGAATAAATTCTGAGAGCTTTTCAAAATCATCAAAGTAAAAAAATGACCTACTAAAATTAATAACAATTAAAGCGTAAGCGTACAAAGCAACTCTTGGAAGTAAATCAAAATATTTTTTTAAAATTTTTTCTATCACCATAAAAATCCCCAGGAACAGCCCCCAGAATACAAAATTCCAACTCGCACCATGCCATAAACCTGTTAAAAACCAGACGATAAGAATATTCCGAATTTGGAATTTTTTATTCCCTCCAAGGGGGATATAAACATAATCTCGTAAAAATCGCCCCAAAGTCATGTGCCATCTTTGATAAAAATTAGCCACCGAAGTAGCCGCATAAGGATGACGAAAATTTTCTGGAAATTTAAACCCAAAAATCCTTCCTAATCCTATGGCCATATCAGAATAACCAGAAAAATCAAAGTAGAGTTGTAAAGAATATAAAATAATCCCATACCATGATTCTGGAGTTGAGAGATTATCAAATTGAAGATTCAAGTATTTTTCAACTAAAATGCCTATACTATTTGCTAATACTACTTTTTTAAATAGACCTAAACAAAATCTATTGATTCCGCTGTAAATCATGGTACTATCAACTTCCCTCACTTTGGTATTTAAAGCGATTTCAGAATACCTAACTATTGGACCGGCCACAAGCTGCGGAAATAAACTAACAAACATTAAAAAATCTATTAGGTTTTTTTCCGGTTTCACCTCTCCTTTAAACACATCAATTGTGTAAGAGAGGGTTTGAAAGGTGTAAAAAGAAATACCTACCGGCAATAAAATATTAGGTTCAATAAAATCTGTTCTAAATAAAAAATTAACATTTTGTATGATAAAATCTGAATACTTGAAGGTTCCTAGCAAACCAAGATTAATAATCACGGAATTTAGGAGTCCAAAAAGTTTAATTCCCTTATTATTCGAAAATCTACCGATAAGTATTCCATTAAAATAATCTAGCAATGCTGAGAATAGTAAAAGGACTATCCATACGGGCTCACCCCAAGAATAAAAAATGAATGAAAATAGTAAGAGGATAAAATTTTTTATTCTTACGCTTTTAAATAGAAAATAAAAAGATATGGATAGAGGCAAGAAAAAGTAAAGAAATACTAGACTTGAAAAAACCACTTTATTTGAATACTTTAAATTTAAAACACCTGATTTGAATCTTTTCTTGAGAATAAAATAATTTCAAATAATTTTTTTTCTTGGTTTTTTTTGACCTCTTAAAAACTCTAGGCTAGAAAAAATTCTAAAACCTTTCTTAGGTTTTCTTGAATTAAGCTTAGTAGTGAAACCCTTCAATTTGTCTTTTTGGGGTGATTTTCAAGCTCGACGAAAGAAGTAGATCCTAACCCGTGAATTCTTTTTTATTCTCCACAAAAATGAAAAAAATCTCTTTAATCCAATTAAATTCTTTACTTGAATTCAAATTTAATTTCACCAATCTATGAATCAAAAAGGTTGAAATTTTACTCTTGATTACAAAATTTTATTCTGTGAGGAAGCAGAATGTACTATCTTTAAATTCGGTTTTGAACCTTTACCTTTTTGGGAGGTTTCCTTACTACCCTAATCTCACAGCAAGCCAAGAATGAAGGTACTCGTTATCGATATAGGCGGATCAAATATCAAGTTGTTAGTTACAGGCCAACTGGAACGAATCAAAATTCCTTCGGGAAGTCATTTTACGCCGGAACAACTTGTTCCCTTAGTTCAAGAAGCCACAAAATCCGCACTGTGGACCTATGATGTTATTTCTATTGGATTTCCAGGAGTAGTCAAGCACGGAAAGATCGTTGCTGACCCCGTCAATATGGGTAAAGGTTGGAAAGGTTTCGATTTTGAGAAAGCATTCGCTTGCCCAGTGAAAGTAATCAACGATGCCGCCATGCAGGCCTTAGGAAGTTATGAGGGAGGGAAATTATTGTTTATGGGTTTCGGAACAGGTCTTGGCACGGCCATGGTGTTTGAACACCTTATTCTTCCCCTAGAAGGTGGTCACCTTCCCTTTAAAATGGGAACTTTCGAAAATCATGTCGGCAATGCTGCTTTAGCCAAACTTGGAAAAAAGAAGTGGAAAGAAATGGTTTACCTAACCATTCAGCATTTTCAACACTGCTTCCAACCCGATCAAATTGTCCTAGGAGGTGGAAATTCCAAATACTTAGATGACCTTCCTGCCAACTGCAGGCTTGGATCAAATAAAAATGCCTTTACGGGAGGGTTTAGACTTTGGGAAGGCTCCTACACGTTTTGATTTTCTAGCAATTTTTTGATCCACTTTTATCCTTTGAGATAGTTTGTGTACCTTCCCAGACCAATTAGCATAGTATGGCCCAAGTAAGTTCTGACGCCCTGGTATTTTATGGGGCAACTGGAGATTTAGCCTTTAAAAAAATCTTTCCAGCACTTTACCTTATGGTCAAAAGAGGACATCTCCCGGTACCCATTATCGGGGTGGCCCGAGGAGATTATGACTTAGAAAAACTTCAACAAAGAGCCAAAGACAGTATCCAGAAATATGGGAAGTTTGAAGACCCTATTTTCGATCAATTTCTCTCCCGCTTGGCATTTGTGGGGGGGGATTATACTGACCCAAATACTTTTATACGTATTCGTCAGGCCCTGGGCTCTGCCAAGCATCCTACCCATTACCTTGCCATTCCACCAAGCTTATTTCCCAGTATTATCCAGCAACTAGATCAGTCTGGCTGTGCCAAAGGAGCTCGTATCATCGTAGAAAAACCATTTGGTACCGACTATACATCTGCCAAGCAACTCAACCGACTGCTACTTTCCAAGTTTTCTGAGAGTTCCGTCTACCGAATTGATCATTACCTAGGAAAAAGACCGGTCAATAACTTGGTGTTTTTTCGCTTTGTCAACTCCCTTCTTGAACCCGTTTGGAACAGGCACCATATAGAATCCATGCAAATTACCATGGCTGAGGATTTTGGAATTCAAAGTCGTGGCGCATTCTATGATGTCACTGGGGCCATTCGCGACGTGATTCAAAACCACTTGTTTCAAATCCTTTGCAACTTGACCATGGAGCCCCCAAAAAGTCTAGACAGCGAATCGATTCGTGACGAAAAAGTCAGGGTGTTGAAAGCCATTAGCCCATTAAAAGCTCAGGATGTAGTCAAAGGTCAATATATCGGTTATTTACAGGAAAAGGCTGTAAAGGAACATTCCAAAACAGAAACCTTTGCTGCCCTTCGCTTGCATATCAATTCCCCCAGGTGGGAAGGAGTACCCTTTTATATAAGGGCAGGAAAACACCTACCGGTCACCTGCACGGAAATTCTGGTGCGATTCAAACACCATCCATCTGCTTATTCCTCCATTGCATCTCAACCCAACCATATCCGCTTCCGCATCAGTCCAGACGTAACCGTTGCATTTGGAATGCTGATTATGGCTCAAGGTGAAGACATGGCTTCAGTACTTTCTGAAGTACAAGGCAATCCCACTCCATTCCCCAATGAAAAAGATGCCTATGAGAGAGTTTTGACCGATGCTATGGCGGGCGATCCCACCCATTTTGCCCGTCAGGATTATGTAGAAGAGGCATGGAAATTAGTAGATGAATACCTCAGTGCAGACCATCCCGTGTTTGAGTACGAACCAGGAACCTGGGGTCCAGAGTCGGTAAATGAATTGATATGCCCTCCAGGTGGCTGGAACAATCCAAGTGTAACCAAAAAGGAATCGTGGAAATAAAGATTTTTTCCTCTGCAGACGAGGTAGCCCAGCTCTCAGCAAGGTACATCGAAGAACTCATTCAAGAGACCTTGAGCAAGAAAGACTTCTTTACCATGGCTCTTAGCGGAGGACGAACCCCTTGGGAAATGCTGAAATACTTGGCCAAAGCCGATTTACCCTGGCATCAGATTCATTTGTTTCAAGTAGACGAAAGAATGGCGCCTGATGGTCATGCCGATAGAAATCTTACCCAATTGTTTAAAGCCATAGAAGGGAGTCCCCTAGTCACCCAGCTGCACATTTACCCCATGCCGGTAACCAGAGAGGACGAGCAGCACGCTGCAAAAGAGTATGCCACTACCCTTCAGGAAATAACAGGTAATGGCATGCTGGATTTGGTTCATCTAGGACTTGGAAATGATGGACATACCGCTTCCTTGGTGCCTGGAGATTCCATTTGCTTGGAAAGGAACAAAGACATTGCCTGGACTCAAGCCCCCTACCAGGGTAGGTTTCGAATGTCCATGACTTACCCCCTTTTAAACCGGTCAAAAAAAATACTTTGGGTGGTCACTGGTTTAGAAAAATCAAGCATGGTTCAAAAACTGCTATCCCAAGATCCCAGCATTCCGGCTGGGAGCATAGCCCAGGAATCGGCCTTGCTAATCGCAGATCAAGAGGCTGCCTCCTTAATTTCCCGTACCTAATTTCTAGTTGTTTTTTAGCTTTTTCCAACATGGAAAACCTGGTTAAAATACAATTACATCATTGGGCTTCAACTTGAAGTTGAATTTTTTATATTTCATAAAAATCTTTTCATGTTATCCCTATTTCACAGCGCCCTTCGTTTCCCAGAGAAAATTGGTATCCTGGACCATCTTGGGGAGCATACCTATGGAAAACTTTGGGATAGAAGTACCCAAGTAGCCAATCACTTGCTGCAAGAAGAAGGAGACTTAAATCAAGCTCGAATTGCCTTTCTAATTGATCCAGGATTTGAATTTGTGGCAACCCAATGGGCCATTTGGCGAGCTGGAGGGATTGCAGTTCCCCTTTGCCTAAGCTACCCCCTACCCTCATTAGCCTACGTCATAGAGGATAGTCAAGCCTCCTGCCTAGTAGTAGATCAAAATCATGCCGAGGTTTTGTATTCCTATGCAAAAGAAAAAGGATTGCCCTTACTACTTTTAGAGGATATTCCTGCACGGCAAGGCAAATCTTCCCTACCTACACTTTCCCTAGACCGAGGTGCATTGATTCTCTACACTTCTGGGACCACCAGCCTACCCAAAGGAGTATTGAGTACACATGCCACCCTTGAATCTCAAATTAGGACCTTGATTCACGCTTGGGAATGGACAGAAAAGGATCATACCCTCTGCCTTCTCCCCTTGCACCACGTGCACGGACTCATCAACATCGTTTCTTGTGCACTCAGCGCTGGTGCAACCTTAGAATTTCTTCATCCCTTTGAGGCAAATCAAGTCTTTGATACCTTTTTGAAAGGAAATCTGAGTGTATTTATGGCTGTTCCCACCATTTATTTCAAGCTAATCTCAGAATTTGACTCATATTCAGAATCAAGAAAAAATGCCCTGCAAGCTTCTATGAAAAGGATGAGGCTGATGGTATCGGGATCTGCTGCATTGCCTCAATCGGTCATGGAGCGATGGCAGCAAGTTTCTGGGCATTACCTCTTGGAGCGCTACGGCATGACAGAGATTGGCATGGCGATTAGCAATCCATATCGTGGAGAGAGGAGAGCAGGATATATCGGGATACCTCTCCCCGGGGTAGAAGTACGTTTGGTCAACGAACAAAATCAAGAAGTGCCGCCTGGAGAATCAGGTGAAATTCAAGTGAAGGGCCCCTCCGTGTTTGCTGCGTATTGGCAAAAACCTGAAGCCACTAAGAAATCCTTTACTCAAGACGGTTGGTTCAAAACTGGTGATATTGCCTGCATAGAAAGGGGATATTATAAAATTTTAGGAAGGGATTCGGTAGACATTATCAAATCAGGGGGATACAAGCTTTCCGCCTTGGAAATCGAGGAAATACTCCGGAGTCATCCCCAAGTAATAGATTGTGCGGTAGTAGGGATTCCAGACGAAGAATGGGGTGAAAAAGTAGCCGCGGGAATTGTCTCCTCCGAACTAAATTCCCTTTCCGAAATCAAGGAATGGATGAAAAGCCAACTACCCTCCTACAAAATCCCAAAACTTATCCGTATTCTAGAGGAACTTCCTCGAAATGCTATGGGAAAAGTGGTAAAAAATGAAGTAAAAAAACACTTTAGTGAGTCTTTAAACTAACCCTATGATCAAAGGACTGGCCTTACTTGCCTTCTGTTTTCTATTTGGAATGCTATGTGGAGATTTGCTTGGATTGCTCCTAGGGATTGAAGCCAACGTTGGTGGAGTGGGATTTGCTATGATTTATCTATTGCTCCTGAAAGAATTCTTTGAAAAGAAAGGAGTCTGGACAGAAGAATTTGCATTTGGCATCGATTTTTGGAACAAGCTCTACATTCCCATAGTGCTAGCCATGGCGGCAAGCTTAAATGTAAAATCTGCTGTTTCCGCAGGAATCTTAGCCCTTTTGTCTGGCATTCTTCCCGTAGTATTAGCCTTTGGGGTATTTTTTATATTAATCAATACCATCAAACCTCAGTAGGTATGGGGCTGATCTTCGCTTTACTCTGGGTAGGTGTACTGACCTGGGCTACAGATATTCTTTCCAAGAAAGTTTTTGCTTCAAAAATACCTGGTTCTGCGATAGCTATAGGCATTGCCTTGGTATTTGGTTACTTGGGTGGAGTATGGGCAGAGGGAAAACAAGGTCTTGCGGATTTACCTTTATTTAAGGGCTTGGCATTCTTGGGTGGTTCAATGTTTAGGGATTTTGCAATAGTTGCCACAGCAGCTGGAGCCAGCTTTATCTTGATTCGAAAAAGTGGTCTACTAGGATTAGTCTCTCTGATTTTAGGAATAGGTGTGTTTTTTAGTGCGGGAGTTATCCTAGCCTGGAGTTTGGGATACCGAGATGCAGTCAGTTTGTGTACCTTAGGTGCTGGAGCGTGTACCTACATTGTAGGTCCTGTAACAGGCGGAGCACTGGGTGCGAGTTCAGAAGTAATTGCCTTGAGTATAGGTACTGGGGTAGTAAAAACCATCACCGTAACGATTTTAACTCCCATATTGGCAAAAAAAATTGGTTTAGATTCACCTGGTGCCGCCATGGCTTTTGGAGGGATAATGGGTACTTCGAGTGGAGTTGCGGCAGGCTTGGCAGCAACAGATCCTGCCTTAGTTCCTTATGGTGCTGTGACTGCCACCTTCTATACAGGCTTGGGCTGCTTGGTTTGCCCTTCCTTATTTTATCTTCTACTTAATTGGGGCTTAGGTTAATTATTAAAGTAAAACTATACTATGGAAGGGATTAAATATCTTAAAATCAGTTTATTATTATTAGGAATTGGGTTAATTTCCTGCAACAGCTCCTTGGAGAAAAAAGGTGAGCAAGCGCTCTCCCAAGAAATTTCTATTCCTGAAATTGAGCAAGAGATAAAGGCATATATTGATCAAGAAACGGAAGTAAATGGTGGTTTTTTTCCAGTCAAAGATCAGAATCATGACCTCAAGATGAAATTGGTGCGGGTGCATACCGAGTACCTTTCTAATCTAGGGCCAGAGCGTCATTTTGCTTGTGTAGATCTAGTGGACGAAAAAGGAGATGTTTATGACGTTGACTTTTTCATGTCTGGTATCCCAGGGCGAATGAGTATTACCCAGACTTCTGTGCACAAACTCAATGGAAAACCCTATTACAGCTGGAAGCAAAAAGAAGACAAAACCTGGTACCAAGTACCTTTGGAACAAGCCGATAATTCCTTACTGGGAGTCATTGAGGGAAAAGATAGTTTTGAATTCACCTATACAGTAATCTTACCTGATTTTTCGGGCCCTGCCCGACTCTGGCTGCCTGTACCTCTTTCTGATGACTTCCAGCAAGTAGAACTTCTAAAAAAATCAGTGCCGGTAAAATCATCGGCATTAAAAGATCCTATTTATAGAAATGAAGCATTATTTATGAATTTAGGCCCTGAGGAAAGTGGCAAGACCTTGGAGCTAACTTACGGAGTTCAAAGAAAAGAGAAAGGGCCATACGACGCTGAAAATCCTGATCTAGCACTGTATTTGGCAGGAAATACCCTGATGCCTGTGGGAGGAAGATTTGAACAAATCGCTAAAGAAGTTTTGGGACCCAAATTAAAAGATTCTCATTTGGTCCAGGCTCGGTCTCTTTACGATTATATTATAGATAACATGCGTTACATGAAATTTGGCGCGTATGGAAAGGGGGATTCCAATTATGCCTGCGATTCCAAAACTGGCAACTGTTCAGAATTTCACTCCTATTTCATCTCTTTGGCAAGATCTGTGGGTATACCTGCTCGATTTGCCATCGGAGCTTCTATCCCATCAGATAGAGACGAGGGAGGAATTGATGGATACCACTGCTGGGCTGAATTTTATGCAGAAGGAAAATGGTGGCCCATAGACATCAGCGAGGCCAATAAGTATACCGCCTTGGCTACTTACTATTTTGGGCGGCATCCCGCCAATCGAATTGAATTTACTAGAGGGAGAGATTTAGTCTTTGATCCAAGTCCTTCCCAGGGACCTATTAATTTTTTGGCCTATCCCTACTTAGAAGTGAATGGAAAAGAAATAAAGGCAACAACCTACTTTACTTTTAAAAGAGGTTCCTAAAAAAAAGAGCCTCATTCAAAGGCTCTTTTTTTTTAACTCTTAGCATCTTTATTAGCTTTAGAATCATCCTTACTAGGATGTTCTCCACCCTCTGGGTGCTCTTCTCCTTTTGGATGCTCTTTACCTTCTGGATGCTCTGCTCCTTCTTGATGATCTTCTTCTTCTGGACTATCCCCACTCTGCTCAGTTGGGGTTTCTTCCTTGGCTTCCTCCTTCTTAGCTCCACAAGAGGAGAATAAAGTGGAAAACAAAAACCCTAGCATAAGTAGGCTGGCTAAAGAGATTCTGATTTGTTTCATAAGGAATTAGGTTAGTTTATTTTAAAGATAAGACTTTCTGAAGAAAAACGATTTATCATGGTTTAAAAAATAAGCTTACAGGCAATTTTTTCATCAGCAGTAGAATTTCTTAGCTTTTACCAAATTAATAAATCAATTTTTAGTGGAAATTCGATGCAATCTCCTGTACATTTGACGCAAGATCGAAAGAAATGAGCTACTCTGGGCTATTTAAAAATCCGGACAAACAAATTTTGGCCCTTCAGTGGGTAAAAAAGACAAACAGCCTCACTCGGGTAATTTCTACCTTGCTGATTTTTATGGTCTGGATCATCGATTTAGGTTTTCCTGATCAAGAAATTATCTCCATACACTCCTTGTTTTATGGAATTATCCTTGTGATTTTGGGTCAAACCTATCTTTACAGGCTGATTTTTATTTACAAAGAATCAAGTACCAAACGCCTGAATCTAGAGGTTTTTCTTATCCTGTATTTGCATTTTACGGCAGCCATTGAGTTTGGATGGCTGGAAAATTGGCAAGACTTGCAAGCTTACGAAAACCTAATTACCAACTTTCTCATATTTCTACTTTTTTTTATTGAATTGAGCCGTTTGAGCCTGGGAATAAATAAAATGTCTATTCATCCGGCATTAATATTTATCCTTAGCTTCCTTTTGGTAATCGTTATAGGTACTCTTTTGCTAAAGCTACCCAATGCAACCGTCGGGGGTATTTCTTGGATCGATGCCCTATTTACTGCCACTTCTGCCGTTTGTGTTACAGGTTTAATCGTAGTCGATACAGCTACTGTCTTTACGGGAATGGGAAAGACCATCTTGATGGTGCTTATCCAAATTGGTGGTTTAGGTATGATGACCTTTACAAGTTTTTTTGGATTCTTTTTTAAAGGTGGACAATCCTTGCAAAGCCAGCTTTTCTTAAAGGACTACATCAATGAGGACAATATTGGAAAAGTGGGCTCAACGCTGATCAAAATTATTCTCTTTACGTTTGGATTTGAATTATTGATAAGTGTAGGTATATTTTTTCTTGTGGACGATGGTCTTTTTGCATCCACTTCAGAACAAGTCTTCTTCGCCATTTTTCACTCCGTTTCCGCCTTTTGTAATGCCGGATTCTCTACCCTGACCAATGGCCTTTACGAGATTGGCTTTCGTACCGAATACCATGTACATCTACTTCTAGCGATCACTATTATAGTAGGGGGAATAGGTTTCCCCGTAATCGTGTCCTATGCGCAAGTGACCAAAAGAATTTGTCAAAACTGGTTCAATATCTGGACTAAAAAAGATTCCTTTTATCACCACACGCCTAGAATATTCAATATCAACACCAGTTTAACCACGGTGACCACCCTCCTATTGCTGCTCATCGGTTTTGTAACGTATTGGATTTTTGAACAACATCATACGCTGGCAGGACTTGAAGGCTATGGAAAAATCGTAACTGCCTTTTTTGGTTCTGTTACCCCAAGAACCGCAGGTTTCAATACAGTAGACATGACCCAACTCGCTCTGCCTACCGTATTGATTTACCTGATTTTGATGTGGATAGGTGCTTCTCCTGGTTCTACAGGAGGTGGACTCAAAACCACTACCTTTGCCGTGGCTGTGCTAAATGCCTTTAGTATTGCAAAGGGGAAAGATCGTGTAGAAGTATTTAATAGACAAATTGATCCAGAAACAGTTAGAAAAGCCTTTGCGGTGATCCTTCTTTCCTTTTTGGTGATAGGGCTTGGGGTATTTATGGTTTTGTTCTTTAATCCTGAATTGGGTATTTTAGAAGTAGCCTTTGAAGTATTTTCTGCCTTTGCTACGGTGGGTTTGAGTTTGGGGATCACAGCAAAACTAGCCACAGGCTCTAAGTTGGTCATTTGCTTAATTATGTTTTTGGGAAGGGTAGGTACCCTAACCGTATTGGTTGCTTTCATCCGAAAAACCCGCTCCCTGCGCTATAAATTTCCTCAGGAAGGGGTCTTTGTTTCTTAATACAATGCTACTATGAAATACATTATTGTAGGTATGGGTAATTTTGGTGGCTTTTTAGCCGCCCGTTTGACCGAATTGGGTCATGAAGTCATCGGGGTAGATTCTAGCGAGGTTAAAATCGAGCAGATCAAAGACAAAATCACCCATGCCATCTTGATGGATGCCACAGATGCGGAAACTGTCAAAACCCTACCCTACAAGGATTGTGATGCCGTGATCATCACTATTGGAGAGAACGTAGGGGCTTCCATCATGGTAACAGCCATTTTTAAACAGCTCAACGTGACCCGCTTGATAAGTAGATCTATCAATGACGTGCACGAAACAGTCATCAAGGCAATTGGAGTGTCAGAGATCGTTCATCCAGAAGAAGATTCCGCCGAACGTATGGCGAAAAGGCTACAAATGAAAAATGTGCTGGACTCCCTAGACATCTCAGACGATTACAATGTCATCGAAGTAAAAACCCCGGAGCGATACGTAGGCATGACCTTGGAAGAAACCAATCTGAGGCGAGAGTATAAAGTCAGCGTGATTACCATCATTCATGAAATTGAGCGAACCAACATGTTGGGTAAAAAATCAATTATTAAAAAGGTGGTAGGAGTAGTCAACGGAAGTACAAAAATTCAATCGGGAGATGTTCTCGTCCTTTTTGGATTGGCAAAAGACATACAGCGCATATTAGAACTCTAGTGGGACAGAAAATAAATCCTTGACCCACTTACCCTGCTGCACTCCTAGCATTAGGAGCATTCTATTTTAATTCGTGAACTAGTCCTAATTCTTGCGTGTTGTAAGTTCATTGAGCTGAGACTGTTGTATGGTATAAAGCTCTCTCTTTTCCATCGCTATGCCTACTGAACCAACCCGTGTTCAACGTAAAATTTTTCCCGTGACGGGGATGAGCTGTGCCGCCTGTGCATCTAGCGTAGAAACCATCCTTGCCCATACCCTGGGTGTACAAGAAGCCAAGGTAAATTTTGCTACAGCCACCGTACAAATCGTCTGGGACGAGAGAATAACGAAAGAAGGATTAAACCAGGCACTTCAAGAACTGGGATATGGGTTGATTTTAAACCAGAAGGAAGTAAATCAAGCCGTCTCTGAAATTCAGGAAAACACCTACTTACAACTTAAAAGGCAAACCAAAGGTGCTGCCATCCTGACGCTACCTGTCTTTATTTTGGGTATGTTTTTTATGGATTGGGTTCCTGGACGATGGATAAGCCTGGTTCTTTGCGTTCCCATCCTTTTTTATTTTGGTGGACATTTCTACCTCAGAGCAATAAAGCAAGCAAGACATGGAAGAGCCACCATGGATACCTTGGTGGCCCTTAGCACCTTGATATCCTTTGCATTTTCTTGCTTCAACACCTTTTTTCCAGAGTATTGGCACCTTAAAGGACTTCATTCCCATGTCTATTTTGAATCAGCTTCGGTGATTTTGGTATTTGTCTCCTTGGGAAAAACGTTAGAAGAACGAGCCAAAAGTAAAACGGGTACGGCCTTAAAAAAATTAATAGGTCTACAACCCAAAACCTTTAGCCGAATTCTTCCTGATCGAGTAGAAGAGATCAGTCTAGAGGAAGTAAAAATAGGAGATAGGATTCTGGTAAAACCTGGAGAAAAAATTCCAGTGGATGGCCAAGTAGTCTTTGGAACAAGCTTTGTAGATGAGAGCATGCTCAGCGGAGAATACTTGCCCGTAGAAAAAGTACTCGAGTCCCGAATATTTGCTGGGACAATAAATCAGAAGGGTAGTCTTGAAATCCTTGCCCAACAAGTTGGTAGCACTACCCTACTCGCTCAGATTATTCAAAGGGTACAGCAAGCTCAAAATAGTAAGGCACCTGTTCAGCGTTTGGTAGATAAAATTTCAGCCATTTTCGTTCCCCTTGTTATCCTAACTTCTGTAGTGACCTTTGGATGCTGGATGGTTTTTGGAGGAGAAAACGCAGTGTCTTACGGGATGTTATCCGCAGTATCCGTTTTGGTTATTGCTTGTCCCTGTGCCCTAGGCTTGGCTACACCTACTGCCTTGATGGTGGGGATGGGAAAGGCTGCAGAACAACAAATTCTCATTCAAGATGCAGAAAGTTTAGAACTGGGATACCGGGTTACTTCTCTGGTGGTAGACAAAACGGGAACATTGACCGAGGGTAAACCTAGGGTTAGCAATTACTGGGAAAATCCAGAAATCAACTCAGCCCAATTTCCACACCCTTCTTCTTTGCTCCTCGCTTTGGAAAGAAAATCTAGTCATCCTTTGGCTGAGGCGGTTATATCTTATTTTGATCATAAAAAAGATCCCTTCTTAAAGGTAGAAGAATTTGAGAATATTCCTGGATCTGGGATTACAGGAAAAGTTGCAGGAAAATCCTATTTTCTGGGAAGTCAAAAATGGGTCATTTCTCAAGGAGTGTCGTGGACTGACACCTGTGCTGAATTTGCAAAAAATTGGGGAGAAAAGGCGCAAACGATTATATGCCTGAGTAATGAAAGGCAAGTACTAGCTCTGGTTGGGATTGAAGATCAGGTAAAACAAAAAGCGAAAGAGGCGATAGCAGATTTGAAAAAGATGGGGATAGAAGTTTTTCTTCTTTCTGGAGATCAATTGACCCCAACGAGAGCAATAGCGCAGCAATTGGAGATAAGCCAATTTCAAGCGGAATGTATGCCAGTAGATAAGTATAACTTTATTCGCAGGCTTCAGGAAAAAGGGCAGGTAGTAGCCATGGCAGGGGATGGAATCAATGATGCAGAGGCATTGGCTCAAGCGGATGTGAGTATGGCTATGGGTAAAGGTTCAGACATAGCCTTAGACATTGCCAAGATTACTCTTATGAGTTCAGATTTAACCAAAATACCTCAAGCTTTACGCTTATCTAAAAGTACGGTGAAAGGAATTCGGCAAAATTTATTTTGGGCATTTGCTTTCAACCTCTTAGGGATACCCCTTGCAGCAGGAGTTTTGTATCCTATGTTTGGATATTTATTAAACCCCATGCTCGCCAGCGCAGCCATGGCCTTGAGCTCTGTTGCAGTGGTGAGCAATAGCTTACGCATAAAATTGAAAATCTCTTGATTATAAACAACAAATCTTGGCTAGGTGACGTAAATCATGTGAACGAATAACATCATGAATGTGGTTTATTAATCCTCATGAAAAATTAATTTTTAACTTTTATTAAAATATCTTAAAATATTATCTATCAATTAATTATAAATGAAAAAAATTACCTTAAAAACTACTATTCAATGTTCCAATTGCTTATCCAAAGTGGCTAGCAAACTGGAGCAGCAGGAAGGAATACATGCTTGGCACGTAGATCTTAAGGATCCAAATCGGACCCTCACGGTAGAAACCGATACCCTAACTGCTGAAGCCATCCAAAGGGTCGTACTCCAAGCAGGCTTCCTAGCTCAAGAAGATGCTTCCAAATAATAGAAAAAGATGAAATATTTCATTTTTTGAAAAAAATCGTATGTTTGTATCGTGAAATCGCTTTTTTCCATACTTCTTTCCTGCATCTTGCTATTCTCCACCATGGGAATGGCCAAGACGACGCATTGGTGTATGGGACATGAAATGGAGTCTTCTATCGGCTTCGGAGCAAAGCACCTGGATTGTGGAATGAACATGGCGATGGAGCATTCGGAGACTGGAGAAAATTCTAGTGAGGATCCGAAATCTTGCTGTGAAAACACCACGCAACACTTACAGGTAGATGACGATTTCCAGCTTAAATCCTTAGATTTTAAGATTGATTTCCATTCTATTTCCTTGGTTATCTATTTTTTCCAAGTCAATTTCAACTTTTTACCTTTTCTAAAACAGGTATTTCCTAGTTTTGAGGCTCCCCCACTTATTCTGCAGGATTTTCAAATCCTTTTCCAAACCTTTTTGATTTAATTTCAAGGATACGCTTGGTTTTTCCAAGCCTTTTTGATTCTCCAAGACCGATAAGCTTGGGATTTCTTAACGTATTTAATCCTTGTAATTATGATCAATCGCATCCTAAAGTTTTTTCTCGAAAATAAACTCGTACCCCTCCTATTTCTTCTACTCATTTTGGGATGGGGAATTTCTACAGCTCCCTTTACCTGGGACTTGGGTGGATTTCCCAGAGATCCTGTACCTGTAGATGCCATACCAGATATTGGGGAAAATCAACAAATTGTTTTTACCGAATGGATGGGCAGGTCTCCCGAGGATGTGGAAGACCAAATTACCTATCCACTCACGACCACCTTGTTGGGCTTACCTGGAGTTAAAAGTGTACGCTCCAATTCTGCCTTTGGTTTTTCAAGCATATACATCATTTTTCAAGATGATGTGGAATTTTATTGGAGCAGATCTAGGGTCTTAGAAAAACTTAATTCCTTACCGGCTGGCCTACTTCCAGATGGCGTCCAACCCAAATTAGGTCCTGATGCTACAGCACTTGGACAGGTGTATTGGTATACCCTAGAAGGTAGAGACGAAGAAGGAAATCCCAGTGGAGGTTGGAATCCCGAAGAACTAAGAACCATTCAAGATTACTATATCCGATATGCCCTGACCTCCGTAGAGGGTGTTGCCGAAGTAGCCTCAGTAGGTGGTTATGTAAAGGAATATCAAGTAGACGTTGATCCAGGAGCATTAAAGGCCTATGGGGTGACCCTTATGGACGTGATGGAAGCTATCCGTAAATCCAACCAGGATGTTTCTGCTAATTCCATAGAAATAAATAAGGTCGATTATTTTATTCGTGGACTTGGCTACATAGAAAATTTAGAAGACTTGGATCAAGCGGTAGTCAAAGTGAGTGAGAATGTCCCGGTAAGAATCCAAGATGTAGCTAAGGTAAATTTAGGGCCACAACCTCGAAACATGTCTGGTATTCTGGATAAAGGGGGTGCAGAAGCCGTTGGAGGAGTGGTCATTGCTCGGTATGGGGACAATCCTTTGAAAGTCATTGAAGGCATAAAAGCTGAGCTAGAAAAAATAAATCCAGGACTACCCACCAAAACCTTGGCAGATGGAAGCATTTCTAAATTGACGGTAGTTCCTTTTTACGATAGATCCAATTTGATTTATGAAACTTTAGGTACTCTTTACGAAGCAATCAATTTGCAAATGCTGGTCACCATTTTGGTGATTATTGTAATGGTTGCCAATCTTCGAGCTTCTTTATTGATCTCCTCTTTGCTCCCCCTAGCCGTAGGAATGAGCTTTATTTTTATGAAGTACTTTGGAGTAGATGCCAATATTATGGCACTTTCGGGTATAGCTATTGCCATAGGAACCCTAGTTGATTTAGGGATTATTTTAAATGAAAACATTTTAAGGCATCAAGAAATTGCCCCAAAAGGTCAACATCTTCTTACCACTATTTATCAAGCTTGTGCTGAGGTTTCTGGAGCCATCCTTACTGCTGTAGGCACTACTATAATCAGTTTCCTACCCGTATTTACCCTTGAAGCGGCCGAGGGAAAACTGTTCGGGCCCCTGGCCTACACCAAAACCTTTGCCTTGGTATCTGCAGTTCTGATTACCCTATTTTTACTGCCTGCATTTTCTTATTGGGTATTGGGTTGGAAAAAACCTACTCAAAAAGTTGGCAGATACCTCAACCTCTCCTTTTTAATTCTAGGGCCCATTATTGCCTTTACCATTTGGTCCTGGGCAGGATGGTTTTTGTTTTCCTTCGGATTAGTACAGGTAATTGTAACTTATTACCCTGATAAATTGGAGCCTTATACTTCCCAACTGAAAATTGGGGTTACCCTCCTATTTGTCACCTGGTTATTGACTACCCAATGGATGCCCTTGGGGGTATCGGTGAGCACCTTTGTCAATTTTATCCTAGTTGCCTTATTGGTAGGAGGAATATTAGCAGGATTTGCGGGATTTGTACGCGTATATCCCAAGCTGTTGACCTGGTGTCTTGCACATAAAAGGACCTTTTTATTATTTCCCCTAGTGATCATTTTTCTAGGACTAACAGTTTGGTTAGGCTTTGGAAGAATATTTTCCTTTGTACCCAAAGGGTTTGATCAATTGGGAATAAACCTCCGAACGAATGCCCTTTGGTCGGGATTGAGCCACGCCTTTCCTGGATTAGGAAAAGAATTTATGCCTTCTTTAAATGAAGGGTCTTTTCTACTCATGCCCAGTAGCTTACCACACTCTGGGATCCAGGAAAACAAAGAAGTACTCCAAAAACTTGACATGTTGGTAGCTTCCATCCCTGAAATAAATATGGTCGTGGGAAAAGCCGGTAGAGCAGAAACTGCCATTGATCCCGCCCCCATTACCATGTATGAAAATACCATCACTTACAAATCAGAGTTTATCACCGATAGCCAAGGTAAAAAAATAAGGTTTGCTGTAGAAGAAGGAAAATACCTCTTGAAAAGTGGGGCTACTTTCGATCCCTCTACCATGGAACTTGCTGATTTAGATATCCGAGAGTTGGTGGAAGACGAGGAGGGTGAATATTTTCGCCAATGGAGGTCCCACATTCGAACTCCAGATGATATTTGGCAAGAAATACTAGCCGTTTCCAAGCTCCCTGGGATTACCAGTTCACCCAAACTCCAACCCATAGAAACCCGCCTGGTCATGCTTCAAACGGGCATGAGAGCCCCCATGGGAATTAAAGTGTATGGTCCAGACCTTGCCACTATAGAGTCTTTTGGCCTAAAACTTGAAAAGTACCTTAAAGAAGTACCTTCAGTGAAAAAGGAGGCCGTTTTTGCTGATAGAATTGTTGGCAAACCCTATTTGGAATTGGAAATCGATCGAGAAAAAATTTCGAGATACGGGTTGAATGTGGGTGATGTACAAGAATTTATAGAAGCAGCCATTGGGGGCATGAAATTAAGTGCTACCGTAGAAGGTAGAGAGCGATTTCCAATCCGAGTTCGATATGCTAGAGAATTTCGTGATGATCCTGAGGCACTAGAAAGTTTACAAATTCCAACTCCTGTTGGAAATTACATCCCTTTAGGGCAAGTGGTCAATGTAAACTATAGGCCTGGACCAGACATGATCCGAGGAGAAAATAGCTTCCTGGTGGGGTATGTCCTGCTGGATAAAATGCCTGGATTTTCGGAGGTAACCGTAGTGGAAGATGCCAAACAATACCTACAAGACAAAATTGATTCAGGGGAATTGGAAGTCCCTCCAGGCGTACGCTTTGAGTTCTCAGGCACTTATGAAAACCAGGTTCGAGCTGAAAAAAGGCTGAGCATAGTTATTCCTATCTGCTTGGTATTGATATTTTTATTACTCTACTTTCAATTCCGGGCCGTTTCCACCACCCTATTTGTCTTCACGGGAATTGCCATGACATTTTCCGGAGGATTTATCATGCTGTGGCTCGTGGGATTAGATGGGTTTATGGACTTTTCTATTTTAGGAACCAACCTTCGGGATTTGTTTCAATTTAAAGTGTATAACCTCAGCGTAGCTGTTTGGGTAGGTTTTATCGCTCTTTTTGGTATTGCAACAGACGATGGAGTAGTCGTAGCAACTTACTTAAACCAACGGTTTGAAGAGCTAAAACCCAAATCAGTAAGCGAAATTAGACAGGCTGTCCTGGAAGCTGGAAAGCGTAGAGTACTTCCCTGCATGATGACTACAGCTACTACCCTATTGGCCTTACTTCCCATTTTCACTTCGACGGGAAGGGGATCAGACGTCATGATTCCTATGGCTATCCCTTCCTTGGGTGGGATGATGCTAGAAATTACTACGGTATTTATAGTTCCCACCTTATACTGTTGGTGGGCAGAACGCAAACTAAGACTAGGTAACACTATTAAAAGCCATGTTTAGACTAATCCAAGCCATGCACCTAATAAATCTTATGAAAAGGCTACAAGAAATTAAAAAGGATACCTTAGCCAAGGGAATAGTGCTCCTTTTTTTCACCCTAGGATCAGTGACGATGCTTCCTGCCCAAACCTTGGAGGATTACCTCCAAGAAGCAAGCATCCAGAATCCTGGGATAAAAGCAGCTTATTCACGCTACGAAGCTTCTTTGGAAAAAGCCAAGCAACCAGGTCTTCCAGATCCTGAATTCCAAGCAGGGCTCCTTTTGAAACCCATGGAACGATTTATGGGATATCAAAGAACAGACCTCAGGTTGATGCAAATGTTTCCTTGGTTTGGAATGCTATCTGCTCAACAACAAGAAGGTCAGCATATGGCCCAAGCCCAATATTTGCAGTTCGAAGAAGAAAAAAATCAACTTTTACTCGAAGTAAAATCGACTTGGTATGAGATGATGTGGCTGCAAGGGGAATTGCAACTTGCAGAACAAACGGTAAATTACCTCAGGCAATACGAAAGCCTGGCCTTAACCCAATTCCAGGCTGGAAATTCTCAGTCTCTTCCCAATTCCTCCTGGTCCTCAAATTTACCCTCTAATACATCTCAAACTTCTTCTAAGGGAATGGAAGGTATGGCGACAAGCAGTACGCCTAATCCAATGAAATCAGGACCTATGACAGGAACTACCATGTCTACACCCTCCTTAGGAATGCAGGCAGTCCTTCAACTTCGTCTTCAGATCAACGAGTGGGAAGCAGTTATTCAGCAACTCCTCGCCAACAAGGAAGTGGCAAGAATGAAGTTTAATCAAGTCCTTTCTCGCCCAATGGATGCTTCAGTGACGCTTCCAACTACTTGGGAAAACCCCATTTTGGAGGTAGAAAAAAAAGAATACCTAGAAAGGATCAGAACGCTTAACCCCATGATCGGAATGGTTGCTGCAGAACGATTGGCCTTAGAGCAACAAGAAAAAATGGCCCGTCTAGAGGGAAAACCCATGCTTGGTCTGGGAGTTAACTACATTCCATTCTCTCCAAGAATAGATAATGGCATGTCCATGGGTGGACAAGATATGGTAATGCCCATGGCAACCCTCTCCTTGCCGATCTATAGAAAAAAAATTACTTCAAAAATAAATGAAGTAGCCCTTAACAGGGAAGCAGCAAAATTAGATCAAGAACAAACAGAAATTCAATTGGCAAAAGCTTGGTTGACTGTATTTCAAAACTGGGAAGAGAATGAACGAAACCTCCTGCTTTACCAAGAGCAGATTGCTTTGGTAAAACAACAAATTGAGCTCATGGAGGCCTCCTTTAGTGCAGGAAATAGTTCTCTCAGCGAAGTACTGCAAACCCAACAAATCCTAGTTGAATATCAAAAAAAGCAACTCTTTGCTCAATACCAACAACAGCTAAGCATCGCAAGATTGGAAGCTTTAGCCCCTTCTCCTTTCCTTTCCAATTAACTTTTATTTCCTATGAAAAAATTACTTGAAAATAAAGTTATCGTTCTCCTTACAGTCTTAGGACTAGGAGTATTATTCGGATGGATCCTCAAGCCATCCGGAACTGAATCCAGTGAAGAACACAGCCATGAGTCACTGGAGGGAAGTCTTTGGACCTGTTCCATGCATCCTCAGATAAGTTTATCAGAACCGGGAGATTGTCCCATCTGCGGTATGGATTTGATTCCTTCCACACAAGGGAGTGCATCTGGAGAAAATCCTCTGGTTCTAAAAATGACCCCGGAAGCCTTAGCCTTGGCACAGGTGCAAACTACCGTTTTGGGAGGAGCCTCTACTGGGAAAGAATTAATTCTGAATGGAAAGTTGCAAGCCGACGAAAGACAAAGTGCTTCACTAACGGCCAAGTTTCCAGGAAGAATTGAAAAATTGTTTATCACTTTTACCGGAGAAAAAGTGAATCAGGGGCAAAAAATTGCCACCCTGTATTCTCCTGAGCTGCTTACAGCTCAAAAAGAATTGATAGAAGCCGCAAAAACCAAAGCTAGCTTTCCACAACTCTACCAAGCCAGTAAAGAAAAGCTAAGGCTTTGGAAATTGACAGAAAACCAAATTGAAGAGATTGAGAAAAGTGGAAAAGCAAAAGAGCGAATGGATATTTTTGCGGACCAATCTGGGGTAGTAACTCAAAAAAATGTATCCGTAGGAGATTATGTAAGTGCCGGTTCGGTACTATTTACGGTAACCAACCTCAATTCTCTATGGTTGCTTCTTGACGTGTATGAATCAGATTTACCCTTCGTTGCGGTAGGAAATGTAGTGCAGTTTAACGTTGCCGGACGGCCTGGACAAACCTATACTGCCAAAATAACCTTTATTGATCCCTTGATCAATTCCAGTACGAGAGCTACAAGGATCAGGGCAGAGATTCCCAATGGAAATGAGCAATTGAAACCAGAGATGTTTGTAACAGCTACGTTAACTTCTTCTGCTTCTTCGTTAGGATCTTCAGAATTAAGCATACCACGAACCTCAATCCTTTGGTCTGGAAAGCGATCCGTAGTCTATGTCAAGCGTCCCAATACCAGCATGCCTGAATTTGAAATGAGAGAAGTAACTTTGGGAAATCGACTCGGAGAAAATTACCTGATCACCTCAGGCTTACAAGCTGGAGAAGAAATAGTAACCTACGGAGCATTTGCTCTAGATGCTTCTGCCCAATTGGCAGGCAAACCCAGTTTATTAAATAGGCCAAATTCCGCTGTATTACCTGTTTCCAAGGCATTTTCCTTACAAGTCTCCCCACTATTGGAAGCATATTTCCAAGTAAAAAATGCGTTGGTAAAGGATGATTTTAGAACTGCCATAACTTTATCCAAAACAATACCTCAGGCCCTTTCAAAAATCAGTGAATCTCCAGGTTCTACTACTCAAAACCAGCAGTGGGAAACAATCAAAAAAGATATTCAAGCAGCAGAAAAACAACTTAGTGCCGCCAAAGATATTTCCTCAGTTCGTACGCATTTTTCCTCTTTATCCACCCCTATGCTCGCCCTAGTAGAAAACTTTGGCGCTAGCCAAGAGGAAATATACAAGGATTTCTGTCCCATGGCATTTGGAAATAAAGGAGGATACTGGTTGAGCGAGGTAAAGGAAATTGCCAATCCTTACTTTGGCGCATCGATGCTTACCTGCGGTGAGGTAAAAAATGTATATCTAAAGTCTCAGTGATTAGATGATTTTTACGAAGAATTTTTAGACCCGAATAAAACCTACATTAAAAAAAATGACCATTAACTTAAAATTTAAAAAAAAGCTGCGGCCCCATCCTTAAATATACTTCTTATGAAGCTTCTAATTAATTTAATTCTATTCACTAGTGTATTAGTTTCCTGCACTGGACAAAGTAAAACTGAAACTTCTTCAGAAGATTCCTTAACTACTAACCAGGAAACGATAACCAATACCCCAGCTCCGAAAAGCCCAAGAACAGCATCAACAGCTACCATCGATGGTAATCAAATTCAAATTGATTACTCCTCTCCAAGCGTTCGTGGCAGACAGATTTTTGGAGGTTTAGTTGGATACGGTGAAGTTTGGGTAACAGGTGCTCACAAAGCCACATCAATTCAGTTTGATAATGCAGTGGTTATTGAGGGTAAAGTCATTCCAGCAGGAAAATATGGGTTGTTCACTATTCCTATGGAAGGACAATGGACAATTATACTTAATGAAAAATGGGACATGCACTTAGCAGATGAATACGATTCTAACTATGATATCCTTAGAATCAATCGACCCATTGAACCACTCCCAAATAAAGTGGAATCACTAACCTTCTCAATTGATGTGGTTAGCGATGGAAAGGCTCAAATAAGCATTGCATGGGATAAAACAAAAGTTAAATTTGAACTTACCAACAGCTAAATGTTGGAAGGAAAATGACTAATGCGTAAAAACAATACCTATTATATTCGTAGAATACATCGCTTTCTAGGCGTGTTTATAGGAATTCAATTCTTGTTTTGGACCCTTTCTGGCTTGTATTTTTCTTGGACAGATATAGATGAAATCCATGGGGATCAATTTCACGAAACCCATGAAATGAAAATCCCTACCCATCAATTGATCCCGCTTACTAAAATTGATTCCAGTTTAGTCTTAGAGCAGGTCGAACTTAGGTTTGTAAACCATAAACCTTACTATTGGGTAAATGAGGCCACGCTATACGATGCCCTTACTGGACAAGTTCATGGAGAAATTACCGAAGAAGAGGCAAAAGCCATAGCAGCAAGTCATGTGAAGGGTGAATTTAAGGTAATCTCAGCAGAATACCTCACAGAAACCGGTCCCCATCACGAATATAGAGAAAGGCCCTTGCCCGCCTGGGCCATTCGATTTGACCACCCTGAAGCTATCACCGTATACATAGATGCCAAAAATGGAGCTTTTGAACGTGTGCGGCATAGGGACTGGAGATGGTTTGATTTTCTTTGGATGTTCCATACCATGGATTATGCAGGTAGGGATAATTTCAATAACACCCTTCTACGAGCATTTTCTCTTTTTGGCTTGATCACAATACTTTCGGGCTTTACCTTATTCTTCATGACGCAAAAAAAGAGGATGTATTGATCGTATACTGATTAATTCCCTTAAAAAGTGTGCCTTGTATTACTCTTCCCCTCTCCTACTTGCCTTTTTTACCGAATGGTCCTTCTTGTCTTTCAGACGCTTTTCTATTGCTGATTTGCTTGGGCGACTAGCCTTACGAATTTTCTTTTTTTGAAACGTATGTAGTAATAGCTCGTAAAACTTTCGAATGACCAGGTCCTTATTTTGAAGTTGGGAGCGCGTC
>JAJTDZ010000043.1 GCA_021298245.1 Algoriphagus sp.
GGGGACTCACCACTTGGGAGGGGATGGGGGTTAAGCCTGCCTTGATAAATTCATTTACTCCCCGAGGATATTCGGTACTTGCAAGAGACATTTGTTCGACCAAATCAAACCCTACCACATGAATCACGACTTCCGGTACCTCCAATACATTTTCTAAGGTGTGTTTGGTACTATTGTCCCTTACCCTTCGGGAGGGAGAAAAAATTAAAATGGGAGGCTGGGCACTAAATACATTAAAAAAACTGAATGGACTTAAATTTACCTCTCCCTCTTTGCTGAGGGTACTGGCAAAGGCTATGGGCCTTGGTGCTATCGCCCCCTGCAGGATGGCCTGAAGTGCGGGAGTAGAAAGGTCTTTAGGAAAAATTGTTTTCATTTGATGAAAATAGCATGCAATTTTAACAGAACCTGCTTACTTCTCGAATAAGTTTTTTGTTTATGACTAAAAATATCACAAAGATCTTTCCTCTACTCCTAGGCCTTAGCCTAGGCATCATGAGTACTACCCTGGCCCAAAATCATCGCATCGCCACCTTCAATATCCGCTGGGACAACCCCAAAGACAAAGGCAACTTGTGGAAGGACCGAGTCACTCAGGTGCTTCAACTCATTCGATTTCATGAAATTGGCATTGTAGGTACTCAGGAAACCTTAGCGCATCAGCTACTGGCAATCAATGAGGGCTTGGGGTTTGCTTCCATTGGAGTAGGTCGTGACGATGGAGCTGAAAAAGGAGAATTTTCACCCATCCACTACGATCCAAAGCTCTACCGCGTAGAAAAATCAGGTACCTTTTGGCTTTCTTCAAGTCCAGAAGTTCCCAGTAAAGGATGGGATGCCGCTCTCCCTCGCATCTGTACCTGGGGAAAATTTAGGTCTTCGGAGGGGCAGTATTTTTACGTTTTTAATGTGCATTACGACCATATAGGTCAGCAGGCCAGGGAGGAAAGCAGTAAGTTGGTTTTGGCTAAAATTGAAGAAATCAATACCGAAAAGCTTCCTGTCATCTGGATGGGAGACTTCAATGTAAGTCCTGAAAATCCCGCCTATCGCGTGATTCTAGAGGACAATTCCTGGAAGGATACCCGACTCATCTCCAAGCTCCCTTCCTACGGTCCAAGAGGCACATTTACAGGATTTGATTGGGAGCGCCTGCCCACTGATATTATAGATCATATTTTTGTTTTAGGAAAAATAGAAGTAGTGCGTCACGGCATCCTTAGTGACAATTATGGAAAAAAATATCCCTCCGATCACTTCCCGGTGTTGGTAGAATTTAAGCTAGATGAAAGAAAAGAAAGGTGAAAAAGGCTACACTTTTGGAAAGAAGCAGCCTTTTTAAAAATACAGGAACTAGTCACGCCACGAGCTTATTGTGCCAAGGCAGCTACTCCTGGGAGAATTTTCCCTTCCATATGCTCCAATAAGGCTCCCCCTCCTGTAGAGACGTAGGACACCTGATCGGTGTATCCAAATTTGTTAACCGCTGCAGCCGAATCACCTCCACCAATAAGAGAAAAGGCGCCTTTTCGCGTCGCCTCTGCCACATACTCCGCAATGGCTCTGGTTCCCTTATCAAAGGATTCCATTTCAAATACCCCCATGGGCCCATTCCATAGGATAGTTTTTGAAGATAAAATTACTTTTCCAAACAATTCCCTAGTCTTAGGCCCTATATCCAATCCCATCCAATTGTCTGGAATCTCTCCCTTATTCACGAGTGACTGATTGGCTGTATTGGAAAAATCATCTGCAATTACGGTGTCAACTGGCAAAATCAAGTTGACTCCTTTTGCCTTCGCTTTTTCCATCAGGTCCAAAACAAAATCCAATTTGTCTTCCTCCAAAAGGGAAGTTCCAATCTGGCCTCCCTGGGCTTTGGCAAAGGTGTAGGACATCCCTCCTCCAATGATCAGGTTGTCAACCTTCTCCAACAATCGCTCGATAATTAGGATTTTATCGGCAATTTTTGCTCCTCCCATGATCGCTGTATAGGGCCTTTCCGGATTCCCTAAAACTTTATCGGCATTAACCAACTCTGATTCCATGAGGTAGCCTGCTACCTTTTGAGAAAAATTGGCTGCGATGATCGCCGTAGAGGCATGCGCTCGGTGCGCGGTCCCAAATGCATCGTTGACGTAGACATCACCCAACTGGGACAACTCCTTCGCAAAGGCTTCGTCACCCTTTTCTTCCTCTTTATAAAATCGAAGGTTTTCTAGCAACAATACTTGCCCCACCTGGAGCTGTGCAGCTTTTTGACTAGCAACTTCTCCTCTACAATCTTCAGCAAAGAATATTTTTTGACCCAAGGCTGATTCAACAGCAGGCACAATATGCCTCAAGGAGTATTTATCCTCAGGACCGCCTTTTGGTCTCCCCAAGTGAGACATCAAGACGACAGAACCTCCATCCTTGAGTATTTTTTTAATCGTAGGCACAGCAGCTTGAATCCTGGTATCGTCAGTGACATGAAAAGCTTCGTCAAGAGGAACATTAAAATCAACCCGTACTAGGGCTTTTTTTCCAGCAAAATTCAGGCTATCTACATTGCGAACATTAGTGCTCATAGGTATTGAGGTCAGAGTGAATAGGATTAGGTTTAATACAAGGACGAATTTACTTTAATTTCGTTCAAATAGGAAAATGTTAGAAAGAACAAGCTCTTCCTTAGCCTTGAGAGGACGCAGAGGCCCTACGTAGGCGATCGTTGATGGCCCTACCCAAACCCACCTCAGGAACCTCTTCTGCAAGGATCAGGTCCACTGCACTTTCATCCAACTGTCGCATGGCGGAAAAAAGCTGTTGGGCAGCTTCTCGAAGATCTCCTGAAAGACTTAAAATTCGTTGATTTTCTAAAGGAAGCTGCTGAAAATTGGTAGAAAAGCTCAGTACCCCAATTTTCTTACCATGGGAAGTATGTTGAGCAATGAGATCAGAAAGATGACCCAAGAAAAAGGGTTTTCTAGGAGCGTAGTGGCTTTCAAGCTGCCCTGGAGCATTGGGCTGGCTAGAACTATGAGCTTGCACCTGTACTGGTCCAACCCATTTTTCTATTTCATTTACTTCCTGGCCTCCCAAGCGGTAAATCACTACCTGGTCCCCTACCATGCCCACAATGGTACTTTCTATTCCTACTTCACAACTTCCTCCATCCAAAATATAGGGGATTTTATCACCCAATTGGGCATACACATGCTGGGCCTGGGTGGGACTAATGTACCCAAAAGGATTAGCACTGGGAGCAGCCAAGGGAAATTCCAGGGTCTGAAGCAAGGAGAGGGTAAAGGGATGACTGGGAACGCGCACTGCTACTCGATCTAGACCAGAGGTAAGCAAATCGGGTACTTCAGCAGCCTTGGGTAATAGCAAAGTAAGTGGCCCTGGCCAAAATTTTTCTGCCAAAGTTTTGAGCGGTGCTGGAAAACTTGAAATATATGGCATTACCCTCTCCAAAGAGGCCGAATGGAGAATCAGTGGGTCAAAAGTGGGTCTATTTTTAGTTTCAAAAATCAGGCTCAAGGTTGGGACATCCAAGGCATTGCCTGCAAGTCCGTAGACCGTCTCTGTGGGTATCCCTACCAACTGTCCTTTTCTCAAATAGGAAGCTGCTACATCAATGGCTTTACCTACGCTTGCCTTCATTTTGTTTTACAAAAATCATTTATCCAGGTAGCCGCTTGGCTATATCCCAAAGAAAGCGCCATTTGTAGGTCGGCACAACCCTCATTTTTTTGACCAAGAGCACTCATTCTGGTGACTCCTAACAAATAATAGGCTTCTGCATTTTTGGGATCAAGGTTGACCGTTTGGGCCAATGACTCTAAGCCATGGATGGGATCATCCATGCCCAAGGTTGCCTTGGCCAAACGAAAATGAGCTTCTGCATTTTCAGGATCTGCTTTTACCACGGTTTGGAAATCCAGCAAGGCATCTTCGTAGGCTTCCATGGTGAGTAAGGTGGTTCCTCTATTGAAAAAAATATCCAGTTGACTTGGGTCCAAGGCTGCGGCTAAATTAAAGTCGGCAAGAGCCTCTTTGTACATTTCCAATTTCATCTTGGCATTCCCTCGATTAAACCAAGGCTTGTACACCGTGGAATCTGCCTGTATGGCTGCATCAAATATAGGAATAGCCTCCTGTATTCTCCCTTGCTGAAAAAGGGCTACCCCTTTGGCATTCAGTGCTTCCGCTTGGGTAGGATTTTTAGCTAAGACTTGGTCAAAATAAGTTTCGGCTTCTTTCCAGTCCTGAGTATCCATTTTTTGAAACCCTGCCTTCAAAAGTTCCTCCTCATTAGGGGAACAAGCACTTAGAAAAGCGCCAAGTAAACCTATTATCCAAAAGTACTTCACAGGGATTTTTTTTGGCAAAGATAGGGAAATCGCCTTAGGTGGTGCCTAGCTTTTCCCGAAAAGGATCAGGAATAGGTACAGGGATGAGTGCCTCTTTGTCCACAGAGACCAGCACGCATTTACAGGAAGCAAAAACCCGTTCCTCCCCGTCACTGCCTTTGCCTATTAAAAATTGCTCCAGGTCAAAAGAGGTATTACCCAGTCGGGTACATTTGACTAAGGCCTCCACCTGATCCTGGAGATGAATGGGTCTCAAGTAGTCAATTTCAATCCTACCTACTACGGTGCCTACGCTCAACACGTCCCAGCCTATCCTTTGGTACAAGAAAAGGGATCTTGCATGTTCGAAATAGCTAAAATAGACTCCATTATTTACATGCAAATACCCATCAATATCTGAAAATCGAAGTTGAATGGGGCAAGAAAAAGAAAAGGATGCCCTCAACTGGGCCAGGTCGTAGGTACGCATTAGCCAAAAATTTCAGATTTACTTGTTTTTTCTAGCATGCGAAGGATGGAGGGATTGTACCCTATAAGATCTACCACTGAATCAAAGGTAATCCAAGCCAAAGAAATGCTTTCGTCACTTTTGATTAGGGGCTCGGCGAGGTCTGCTTCAAAGAGGTAGCGTACGTCGTAATGAAAGTGCTCGGCCACATGGGGTCGCTCGGGAATGATGTGTTTGTCCAGATCAAAAATAGACGAATCCATGAGCTGCAAGCTGGTCAATCCACTTTCTTCCCATGCCTCTTGCATAGCCACATCCATAAGATTTTCATTCCCATCGGCATGACCTCCCAGTTGAAGCCATCTCCCCAATTTGCGGTGCAGCGTGAGCAGGGTGTGCGTTCTTTCTTTATTTACAATCCAGGCTGAAGCCGTAAAATGCCCAGCTACTCTTTCCCTACTGAAAGCTAGGGGATCTTCAGTCAAGGCAAGGAAATCTGGGGTAAATAAAGATTCTTCTTCATAGGGAGTACGGTAGGACTCCAATTGCGCGCGAAGCGAGGTTCTATTCATGGGATGGGTGTTCAAATAGTTTATCCATTAATTCGTCAAATGGCTTGGCCTCTTGGTAATTTCTATCCGAGTAAATCGCAGCAAGTAACTTGATGTAACTGGGTGTATTGTTTATACTTACTTTTTCTAAGGAAATATTCCCATAGAGTTGGGTAATGGGTTCTCTCTCCTGTGGCATTTGTAGTGGAGGCTTAAAGTAAAATTTTTCCGTCTGTTTTACTTGTTCATTGATTTCTTCTAGTTTTCTATCCAAGCTCACCTGCTGGTACCCCAAAGCTAAAACACGGCGGCTTAATCCCAAGAAAAGTAAGGAAAAAGAAGAGAGATCTAAAGGCGCCTCGTAACTAATTGCAAAACCATTCGCATAGGAAGAAGTAAAAAGATGAACTTCAGGAGATTCGTTGATTTGTGTCCTCTTGTAGTGGTAATTCCGGTAAATCAAAGAAAATAAAGATTTCGCTGCCTCCGAGTGAATCCAATCTTCCAGTTCTTGTACTTCCTTGTCCTTCAGGGTAAAGTTTTCCTTCATTTGCAGGGGGACAGTTTCTTTGGAGGGAAACAATTTTTGCCAAACCTGATCAAAGTAATTACTCATGGGTAGGGAGGGAATATTTGCCTAGTTGGGATGCTACTATTTTTCCTTGGTCCACCAATTGCCTGAGCCAAATCAAGTATTGGTCTGAAGCAGGTTTGTTGAGGAATGCAAACACATCTTCTTCAGCTAACTCCCCATGAAGGGCTAAAGTTTCAAGAAGTTTATTTTTAAAAATTTCCTCATCTTGAAAGGCTCTGGATTGCTTCTGCTTTTGGAGGCAGCAATCACAAATCCCACAAGGGATATCGGAATGCTCCCCGAAATAGTATTGAATAAGCTGGGACCTACAGACCTCTTGTTGGTGAGCATAGGCCACCATTCGTTTGGCTTTTTCCAAAGAGAGCTCCCTTCTCGCGTGAATACGTTTGTGTTGCAAGGGGAGAAGGGCCGCATCAAATCGCTGCGTTAGGAAGGAAAGTTGAGGGCCATCCTTTCTTTTGTCATAATCAAGGACCTCCATTTTTGCCAAGAGGGTAAGGAGTCGAATTACCTCCGCTTCTGTCGTCCCCAAGACTTTGGCCAATTTGGATTCTTGTATGGGTAAGTATTCTGAAAACAGATTTCCTCCATAACTTCTCAAAAGCATTTTTAAGATAGGGTCTAGGGCAGCATTCTGAATTTGAAATTCATACAACCTGCTGGGGTCTACTAAAAAGTGTACTCGAGAAGGAGTAAAAAAACTTTCATTCAAGGACAAGATGCCCTCTTCTCCCAATACTTTCAGCGCATAGTACGTTTCTAGAGAAGGCAATTGATAGGTGCTACAAAAATTATGGAGATCAAAATCAAAACTAGTTGCGGGTTGAGTTCCTACAGCCAACTGAAAATAATTGGCTAGGCACTGGTAGACGCGTTTGAGGTAATCTACGGGAGGATAGACCAGGGCTGCCTTATCCATCAGGAGTTCGAAATCTTGGGCATTGGTCAACAGGACGGCAAAGGCCTTTAGCCCATCTCTTCCTGCCCTACCCGCCTCTTGATAGTAATTTTCCATATGTTCAGGAAGGTCACTGTGGATGACAGCCCTCACGTCTGGCTTATCAATTCCCATCCCAAAGGCATTGGTACTTACCATTACCCTGATTTTATTGGTTTTCCAGGCATCTTGTTTGGCCGATCGTTCCAAGCCAGACATCCCTGCATGGTAGCTTTCTGCAGCAATCCCCATTTGAACCAAGGCTTTGGCAATCTTCTGTACTCCTTGTCGCGTACGAACGTACCAAATGGCTGAACCAGGAATTCTTTGAAGAATCTCTATTCCTTTTTCTAGCTTATTTTCTACCAAGCGTACGCTGTAGCTGAGGTTTTTACGAAAAAAACTTTGTTGAAACAGAGCCGGGTTCTTAAGCAGAAGTTTCTCCTGAATGTCTGCTACCACCTCTGGGGTAGCCGAAGCAGTGAGCGCTACTACCGGTACCTTAGGATGAAAGCTACGAATCTGAGCTATTTCTAGGTAGGAAGGCCGAAAGTCATATCCCCATTGAGAAATGCAATGGGCCTCATCTACAGCGATTAAATTGACTTTCATTTGCTTGAATCGCTCGACAAAGATGGGGGTTTTCAAGCGCTCGGGGGAGAGATACAAAAATTTCACATTGCCAAAGATGCAATTGGAAAGAAGGGTATCTACTTCCTTAGTGCTTAATCCAGAGTGGATGGCTACTGCTTTGACCCCCCGAGTTTTCAGTTGGTCTACCTGGTCTTTCATCAAAGCAATCAAAGGAGAGACGACCAGACAAATACCCTCCTTGGCTAAGGCAGGCACCTGAAAGCAAAGACTTTTTCCACCCCCTGTTGGGAGTAGTGCTACGGTATCCCTTCCTTGATAAACCGCTTCCACGATTTCTTTTTGGATAGGACGAAAGGCATCAAATCCAAATACTTCTTTAAGAATTCTGTGCAGTTTGTCTTCCACCTGAGGCTTTAAGCATGAGTGCTGGAACAAGTCCAGTTTCAATGAAGGGATAAATTAGACCGAGTTGCAGACATTGACAAATTCAAGGAAAGAAAACTGCGCGAAAACCAAAAGATCCCTTCGCCAAAGTGTCTTGGCTTTGTTTAGTTCCAAGGATTGGGTTTGAAAATTCTTGGATAAATGTAGGGGGTGATGATCCCCAAACCAGCGAGTATTTTTCTGGAAAAAAGTGCATTTCAAGCCCTGGAAAATAAATAGAATTTCCTTCTGAGATACCTTTTAGCGACGAAGGCTCCAGGCTCCAATTGGTTTTTCTTCTATTGGGAGCGATGGAGAATGGAAGCTGAGCAAGGGAAAAATCTTGATTCCAACTAAGGTAATTTTGGCCCCATCGCAGGTCTATCAAAGTCCCTTGAGGGGAGGAATAAAAAAACACCTCTTGAGACGGCCTTTGTCCTTCCTTGAAAATCGCATGTAAGGAGAGAAGAAGCCATAAAAAAGAGCTTAAGTAGATCATTTTCTTTCGAGGGCCTGTTTCCCAAAGCATCCAAACACCCATCAGGAACCATAGAAATCCCATTTCCGCTGAAGACAAGGAAAGACCTTCTATCCTGGTACCTGGGAAGGAGTGAATGCCGTAGGTAATTTCATTTTGCAGGTAAATCAAGCCATCCAGTAACCATCCTAAGCCATATCCTAGACCAGGAACCCAGGAAAGCATCAAAAATGGAACCCCCAAGTAGAGGGTCAAAAATGATAAAGGAACTAAAATCAGATTAGCCAATAAAAAATAACTTGGAAAAGTATGGAAGTGGTAAATAGTCAAGGGGCTTGTCACCAATTGAGCAGCTACCGTTACGGTGATCATTTGCCAGAAGTACTCCAGGATCCTAGAATTAGGGAGCCAAAAGCGAAGCAAGAGGGGTTGCAGCCCCACGATACCTGCCACGGCTAGGTAAGACAATTGGAAGCCCAAATCAAAAATCACTAAAGGATCTAGGACCAGCATCACTAGAGCGGAACAAGCAAGAACATTCCAAATGGAGGGTTTTCTTCGTCTCATTTGGCCTGCTGTAAGTAGGGTAAACATCCCTGCTGCCCGAATAACCGATGGGGAAAATCCCGTAATAAGGGCATAGAGCCAAATCAATGCGATAACGAGCAACAAATAGCTGTTTTTTCCTTGCTTCCAAGAAGAGAAGAAGGAAACAGGGATTAGTAATATTGCATAAATGATTCCCACGTGCAATCCAGAAACGGCAAGAATATGTAGCGTACCTGTATCCGCATAGGCTTGCTCCACTTCAGGATCTAAGGATTGCTTTTGACCCAGTAACAAGGCTTGTGCGATTTGTTGAGATTCTGGTCGATGAATGCGGTTTTGAATTTGCTGGGACAATCGCTGGCGTATGCGAGATAAGGAAAATTCTAGCCTAGAAACGCCGCTAGAATCCAATACAAATAAATTTTTACCAACAAATTGTCGGAAGTGTATGCCCTGTCTAGCTAAAAATAAGCGATAATCAAACTCATGGGGGAAACTTGGAGGGAAAACAACTTCTGGCTTTTGATCGATCCAAACGATTTCTCCGGCTTGGAGAGGACGATCAACTTGGTGGTAGATAAGTACATTTCCTGAACCCACCTGCCACCCTAAGCTATCTCGGATAGCAATAACTCGGACTACATTCTGAAAGGAATGTTCTTTGGTTTGATCCATTTCTTGAATTTCTCCGACATAAGATAATGCTCCTTTAGGCCAAGCCCGAAGAACTGCGGTAGGATCATTTGCCCTTCCAAGGGAAAGTCCAAGCAAAAACAAAAGGATGTAGCCTAAACTGGAACTTAACCATGGGGAAAAAAGAGAGGATTTAAGAACATTCCATGCATATACGGCCCAAACCAAGCCCAAAAAGATCCAACTAAGGCTATAGGGAAGTGCTGGAAGAAAAGGCTCTAAAAGGAAGCCCAGAATCACAAAAGGGAAGTACCTCAAAAATGGAAACTCAGCAAAGGTCATCGTCAAAAAATAGAATTAAGAAAAAAATCCTCAGAAGGGAGGAAATGATGGACAGTAGTAAAAAATAAAATCTAAAAATAAGGTAAGAACTTGTTAAGAGCGGGTCATTTTAAAATGTAAAATGGCACATTCTTCAAACATCTCGCCTACTTGCTGAAATCCAAACTTCGCATATAGGGGCATCGCATGCAGCTGGGCATGCAAGTATTTGGTCTTTCCGATAGCATTAGAATTGGCTTCTATATCCGCCAAAACTGCAGCAACCAATGCTTGGCCAACTCCCTGTCCTCTATGCTCTTTAAGCACAGCAAAGCGTTCTAATTTTACCCCATTTGGCGTAAAACGCCATCGAGCCGTCCCCACAGGAAGATCTTCAAGCCGGGCTAAAAAATGCCTAGAAGAATCTTCAAATTCATCGTATTCTTCTTCTGCAGCCACTTCTTGCTCCTCTACAAACACTCTTTCTCGAATAAAGAAAGCAGCATCAAGCGAAGTGGCCTGATCAATTAGTTCTACCCTTACCTTCATGGGATACAGCTTGTTTTTGGAGCTCATTTTTTTCATAAGCTTCGATGATGGCTTTAACCAATTTGTGGCGGATAACGTCATTTCCGCCGAGCCTAACGGTAGCAATACCCTTTACTCCTTCTAAGACTTGTAAGGCTTCCGAAAGACCTGATTTTTGCCTAATGGGTAAATCCACTTGAGTTTGATCTCCCGTGATGATAACTTTGGCATTGGGTCCCATCCGGGTCAAAAACATTTTTATTTGTTCGCTAGTGGTATTTTGTGCTTCATCTAGCAAAACGAAGGCATCGTGTAGCGTCCTTCCTCTCATGTAGGCCAAAGGTGCAATCTCAATGGCTCGTGTTTCTTGGTAATACCTTAATTTTTCTGGGGGAACCATGTCCTGCAAGGCATCGTAAATGGGGCGTAGGTAAGGATCTAATTTTTCTTGAAGATCTCCGGGAAGAAACCCGAGATTTTCCCCTGCTTCTACTGCTGGCCTTGTGATGATGATGCGCTTAACCTCTCTATTTTTGAGTGCTCGTACGGCTAGCGCGACTGCGATATATGTTTTACCTGTTCCCGCGGGACCCAAAGCAAATACCAAGTCATTTTTCATGACCGCATCTACTAATTTGCGTTGATTGGCTGATTTAGGTTTGATGACAAGGCCTTTGTTGCCAAAAACAATCACCTGGTCCCGATGAGCCTCCTCAAATGGGCCTCCCTCTATGGCCAGGTATTCCTTGACCTGATCTGGAGTGAGGTGACCGAATCGCTCCACATGCTCTAGCAGCATGTTGATCAAATCGTTGATGCGAAGGATTTCTGGAGCCGTACCTTGAATTCGAATCTCATTTCCTCTAGACACCACCTTGCATTGGGGAAATGCTTGAGAGATTTGACGGATATTTTCATTGGCTGCGCCAAAAAATTCTGCCAATGGAACATGTTCTAGGGTAATTACTTTTTCGACCAAAGTTGCGTTTTGATTAGATTTCCCTTGAAGGCAAACGAATAAAATGATTATTTTTGTTCACACCCCAACAAACAAAACTACAAAATTTTACTTTACTTGCTTGCATGGCCTTGGTGACATTCCTCTCTGATTTCGGGGACAACGATTATTACGTTCCAGCTGTGAAAGCAAAGATGCTATCCATCAATCCCCAGCTTCAGATTGTAGATATTTCTCATGGAATCACCCCTTTTGACTTGGAGCATGCTGCATTTGTCTTGCGATGCACCTTCAGGGAATTTCCCAAAGGCAGCGTACATCTTGTAGCCATCAATACGGCGGGAAATGCCTCGGTAGGATACATAGGGATAAAATTAGAAGATCACATTTTTATAGGCCCAAACAACGGGGTATTTAGCCTTCTGGCCGACTACGATCCAGGAATTATTGTGCAATTTTCAGACATACACCTGAAGGAATCTACTTTTCCAACGCGAGATATTTTAGGACCCATTGCGGCAAAAGTTGCCTCTGGAGCAGCAATTCATGATTTTGGAGGGCCTTCCACGCAGTTCAAAAAGTTGATGCCCCGACAAGCCAAAGCCACAAAGGAGCAAATTATCGGGCATGTCATTCGGGTGGATCGCTACGGCAACTTGATCACCAACATCCGCAAAGAAGTGTTTGAAAAATTGAACCCTGGTAAGTTCAGCATTCAATTTGGTAGAGAAACGGCCACTCGTATTCAAACGGGTTACGATCAAGTGGAAGATGGGGAACCCTACTTATTTTTCAACAGCATGGATTTATTGGAAATTGGAATAAATCATGGGCATGGAGGAAATCTCTTGGGATTAAAGCAAGACAGTGTAGTCTATATTAGCTTCGAATTATAAAATTGATTATCAGCTGGTTAGCTATCTTTTTTAGCTTAAGAAATATTTTCAGCTTGGTTCATTCCTTTTTTTACGTAAAAAAAATAAAGGAAGTAAGGGCTGTAGTTTGTAGGAAATCAATTTTGTCAGCATATTTGCAGCCCATTCCAAAGGGAATGGATGGTAAATGCCCAGATGGCGGAATTGGTAGACGCGTTGGTCTCAAACACCAATGAGGTTACACTCGTGCCGGTTCGACTCCGGCTCTGGGTACATAAAAAAAAGGCTTGCAGTGATGCAGGCCTTTTTTTTATGTTATTTTTTAGATAATTTTCATGCGAGATTTTTTTGTTTACGCGATCAAAAGCCTTTCCAAGAACTATATCTATGTAGGTCTAACCAATAATCTGGAAAGGCGAATTCAAGAACATAATTCAGGTAGAGGCAGATCCACCAAATCGTTTGCTCCTTTTCGATTGATTTTTTCAGAAAAAGTAGGGACTCGAATTGAAGCTAGGAAAAGAGAGAAATACTTGAAAAGCGGGATTGGAAAGGAGTTTTTGAAGAAAATTTCTTAAGTGCCAAATGATCTTGCTTTACCAAACGGTAACCAACCTGCCTGCCGGCAGGCAGGTGAGGTTACACTCGTGCCGGTTCGACTCCGGCTCTGGGTACATAAAAAAAAGGCTTGCAGTGATGCAGGCCTTTTTTTTACCCATTTCCTCTCAAAATTTCCATAGGTGCTTGGTTGATGATCTTTCTGCCATTCAGCCAGCCCAATACAATCGTCAGTAGCGTAATGGCTAAGTAAATCACCAAACCCTCTTTCCAGGCCAAGCTAAAGTTCATCTGAAAGACAAATTTTCCCAACAGGAACGTAGCAAAGAAGGAAAGTAAAATCCCAGACAAGGAAGCTAAGCTACCTAAAAAGAAGTATTCCAAGGTATTGATTAGTCGCACCAAGGCAGAACTTGCCCCTAAGGTGCGTAGCAAAATACTCTCCCGCATGCGTTGGTATTTGCTGATAATCAAGGAACTGATCAGCACCAAAATCCCCGTGGCAATGGAGAAAAAGGCCATAAACTGAATAACGAAACTGATCTTACCTAAAATCTCCTCCAGCGTTGCTACAATGGTTCCTAGGTTGATAATTGAAATGTTTGGAAATTCCCGGACAATTTCACTTTGTACCTCCGCAGCTTGCCGATCATCTTTGGTCTTGGTAATGATCACATGAAACTTAGGTGCTTCCTCCAAGACTCCCGATGGAAATATCACAAGAAAATTGGTTGAAACTTGATTGAATTTGACATCCCTGAAACTCCCAATATAGGTTGTGATAGGACGTCCCTGCACGTTAAATTCAACCTTATCCCCTAACTTAAATCCATTACCTTCTGCAAAACCCTTCTCGAAGGAAACAAAAATACTATCTCCTCGCGCTCCTTTGGGAATGAGGGCTCCATCGGTAAGCTGTTCTGAGGAAATTAACGTATCCCGGTAGGTCACTCGAAACTCCCGATTGTACAACCATCGACTGTAATTTTCCTCTTCTGGAAGTTCCTCATTGGCTTTTTTTGTGATGCCATTGATTGCGTTAAGCTGCATGGTGACTATGGGTACCTCCTGCAATACACGCATGTTTTGCGCTATTACCTTGGTTTTCACCGCTTCAAGTTGGGGGGTCTGAATGTCAAAAAGGAGGAGGTTGGGCTGATCCTCCTTATCAGCGAATTTGGCCTCTTGGAGCAATTGATTTTGAAGAAAAAATAGGGTGCTGATCATGGCTGTGCCTAAGCCAATAGTAGCAATCAGGGAAATGGTCTGGTTGTTGGGTCGATACAGATTGGACAAGGCTTGTCGCCAAGGATAGCTCAAAGAAAGAGGTAAAAATCTCCTCACCGACCACATGATCGCCATTCCTACTCCCCACAATACCCCAAAAGCAATCAGCACAAAAAGGGTAAACCCAATGGCCCAAGTCAGCTTACCGAGTAGGTAAAAGCTAAACCCTAGGATAAAAAGCAGTATTCCAAGCATCACCGCCCAACGTGCAGGGTCCTTAAGAAGGGTAGTATCTGCCGTTTCCGGCCGTAACGTAGCCATAGGAGAAACCTTTCTCACTTTCAGTAAGGGAAGAAGAGCAAACAGCAGGGAGACCAAGAGGCCCGTTACCATACCAAAACCAATTGATTTCCAAGAAATCCCCACCGAAACTTCTACAGGTAAGAAATCTGAAAATACTACCGGCAACACAAACTGAAGGGCTGTACCCATGAGAGAACCGATCATTGCCCCTACCAGGCCCATGCCTACAATTTCAACCAAATAGATCAACAAGACCTCCAAGGAGGGAACTCCCAAGCAACGAAGGACTGCAACAGAGGCTAATTTTTCTTTCACAAAAACATTTACCGCAGAAGCTACCCCTACGCAACCCAAGAGTAGGGCTATAAAGGCTACCAAACTCAAAAAATTGGAAAGATTAGCAAAGGATCTTCCCGTGCTTTCTTTGCGATCTTCCACCGTGTCTGCATCGATACGATCTACTTCCCACTGAGATTCGAAAGGCTCAATGAGTTGATCCACCTGGGTACCGGCAGGGAATTGCAGGTAGCGGGAATATTCCACCCTACTTCCGTACTGCACCAAGCCTGTTTCTTCCAAATAGGCCAGAGGAATGTAAACCGCTGGAGCTACACTGGCCGTGATTCCGGTTTGTCCTGGAACTTTCTGAAGCTCGCCTACAATCTCAAAAAGAACCTTTCCTATCTTGATGGAATCTCCCACTTGAGCATCAAATTGGGTCAAAAGAGCTTTTTCAACCAAGGCCTTTTTTCCTCCACTCCTAAAATCTGCTTCTCCTTCTGTAGGTAGCGTTTCTAACTTCCCATAAAAAGGAAAATTTCCCTCCAGAGCCCTCACTTGAGTCAATCGACTCGCATCCTTTTTGGGAAAGGCCACCATGGAAGCAAAATTTACTTCCGAAGCAATCTCCAGGGCTAAGGAATCAATGGCCTGCTCCCCAAGGGGCTTGTTATTTTCCAATACCAAATCTGCCCCCAAGAGCTCCTTGGCTTGGTCGTCTATATCCCTGACTAAGTTTTCTCCAAAGCTACTGATCGCCACCAAGGCAGCAATCCCTACGACAATGGAGGAAACAAAAAGCAGCAAGCGGGAAAGATTTTTTCTAAAATCCCGCCCAGCCATTTTAAAAATCCAAGCAAAATCAGGCATGGGTCTCCTCCTGTATTTTTCCGCCCTTGATATGAATAATTCGCTTGGTACGTGCGGCCAACTCCAAGTCGTGGGTAACCAATACCAAGGTGGTCCCTTGCTCTTTGTTTAAATCAAAAATTAGGTTTTCAATCATCGCACCGGTCTCGGTATCCAAGTTGCCCGTAGGCTCGTCTGCAAAAAGTATTTTCGGTGCATTGGCAAAGGCCCTAGCTATAGATACCCGCTGCTGCTCTCCACCCGAAAGTTGGGTGGGGTAATGCGTGGCTCTATCCTTCAATCCAACTTTATCCAACAACTCCATCGCCTTTTCCTTGGCATCTTTTCTCTTTTTCAATTCCAAAGGCACCATTACATTTTCCAAAGCTGTAAGTGTAGGAAGCAGCTGAAAATTTTGAAAAATAAATCCCACATCCTGGTTGCGCACCGCAGCTCTTTGATCCTCATTGAGCTGTTCTAAAGCCTGACCGTTGAGCACCACTGATCCAGAAGTCCCTGAATCCAAGCCTGCACAGAGTCCAAGTAAGGTGGTTTTTCCGCTACCAGATGGCCCTACAATGGCCAAGGTTTCTCCTGCTTCTATGGAAAAGTTGACCCCCTCCAGAACAGTAAGTGAGCGGCTGCCACTTTGGTAAGTTTTTGATAGTTGGGTTATGCTTAAAATACTCATGCCAGGTTGTTGATAGGTAACTGTAGTGTCAAACGCTATTTTCCTTACTTTGTTAAAAAAAAGCAAAGGGGAAGTGAGCTAGAAAACAAAGAAAATAATTTTAGCTCGTATCCTTCTTAGACTTCGACAGAAGGTTTAAATTGCTCGACCAACGCGGAAATCTAGATTTCCTTGTATCACACAAATTAATATTCAAATCCTTTTCTCTTCGAAATCACTTTTAGCAAAAAAAATAGATGAATATCCAATTCTTCCTTCGCTTGGTTTGTCTATGTTGCCTAGTGCAATTCATTTCCTGCAGCTCGCCACAGTCTTCTTCGCAAGAGCAAGTTATCGAAGAACAAGAGGTAGGCGAAAAAGTTAAAACCATCCTATTTTTTGGCAATAGCTTAACCGCTGGATACGGCATAGACCCTGAATTTTCTTTTGCTGGTCGGGTTCAGTCCCGATTGGATAGTTTGAAGAAAGAGTATAAAGTCATCAACGGGGGATTGAGTGGGGAAACCAGTGCAGGGGGCTTGAGTAGACTAGATTGGTTTTTGGAAGAAGAGCCCTACATTTTTATTCTCGAACTAGGGGGCAACGACGGGCTGAGAGGAATTGCCCTTGCTGAAACGAAAAAAAACCTACTTTCCATCATCGATAAGGTACATGTCAAGTACCCCAATACAAAAATTGTTTTGGCTGGAATGCAGATTCCCCCCAATATGGGACAAGAATATACTAACGGATTTAAGGCGATTTATCCTGAAATCGCTAAGGAAAAAAATGTTACGCTGATTCCCTTC
>JAJTDZ010000085.1 GCA_021298245.1 Algoriphagus sp.
TGGCAATAACCGCACTGGGCCACATCTACCTCTTCCCAAGCCTTCTGTACTGGATGATCTCCTTCCTCAGACAGGCCTTCGATGGTGATTACTTCAGCATTTCCAATGCTAGAGATGGGGGTAACGCAGGAAAACGTGGCATTTCCGTTGACATGTACCGTGCATGCCCCGCATTGGGCTATACCACAAGAAAACTTGGTACCCACCAATCCCAAATGATCCCTGAGAACCCAGAGTAAGGGGGTGTCGTCTTCCACTTCTACGGTACGTGTGGTTCCGTTAATTGATAAGGTAAAACTTGCCATTCGAATGTAGATTATTTTAAAGTTTAAGATAACTACATTTTTTAATAACTAAAAACTATCCAAAAAATGTTGTTTTAAAATAAGAATTTGCTCTTTCTTTCCATTTCCCTAACCTCTTCTACTCAGTTAATTTTTCTAAGTAAAGAATTTTTATAACTTCGAAAAGTCTATTTAACCCCTTTTATTCACATGTCTCAACCTATCAAAGTAGCCATTGTAGGAACTGGATTTATAGGACCTGCACATTTGGAAGCGCTCAGAAGAATACCTCACGTAGAGGTAGTGGCACTCGTTGAAATCACTCAAGAGCTAGCCAATGAAAAAGCCAAGCAATTGGGGATTCCAAGAGCCTATCTTTTCCAGGAAATGCTTCACCAAGCCGATATCGATGTAGTCCATATCTGTACTCCTAATTTTCTACATTACAGTCAAGCCAAGGCAGTGATGGAAGCTGAAAAGCATGTCATTTGCGAAAAGCCCTTGGCACTTACCATTGAGGAGGCCGAAGACTTGGTACGGATAGCCAAATCCACCGGATTAGTCAATGCAGTACATTTTAATTTGAGGTACTATCCTATGGTTCGGCAAATGAAAGTCATGCGAGAGAAAGGAGAATTAGGAAAAGTATATTCCATCATGGGCTCCTATTTGCAAGATTGGTTATTTCTTCAAACCGATTACAATTGGCGATTAGAACCTGATAAATCAGGAGATTCCAGAGCTATAGCCGATATAGGTTCTCACCTCTTGGATATCACCGAATACGTAACTGGATTAAAGATTACAGAAGTATTTGCGGATTTTTCTACCGTGCATAAGACCAGGTTGAAACCCTTAAAGCCTATCGAAACCTATTCGGGAAAGATGCTTACCCCTTCCGATTATCAGGAGGTCCCCATCAACACCGAAGATCATGCTACGGTCTTGCTTCGTTTTGACAACGGGGCAAAAGGATCCATTACCGTTTCTCAAGTTAATGCAGGTAGAAAAAATCGACTCAATATCGAAATTGCTGGTTCTGAAGCTGCTTTTGAATTTAACTCTGAACGTCCAAATGAATTGTGGATAGGCAAGCGGGAGAAAGCCAATGAGCACTTGTTGAAAGATCCTTCCCTGGTTCATAAAGAGGTAAGTTCTTTGGTAAGCTTTCCAGGAGGACACAACGAAGGATTTCCAGATACCTCCAAGCAGATGTTTAAGGAGGTATATGCCGCTATTTCTTCAGGTAAGCAGCCCGATAAGCCTTCCTATCCTACCTTCGCTGACGGGTGTAGGGAGTTACTTATCGGAGAACGCATCGTAGAGAGTAATAAAAAACAAGCTTGGGTAAAAATTTAGTGCTAAATACCCCTTAGCTCTGATGATTAGGGGTTAATTAAACAGTTATATTTGTAAACAACTTCAACAAATCAACTATCATGAAAATTTCTAAAATCTATTTTTTCTTCACGGTACTTTTTATGAGTGCTTTGGTAGCACAGGCTCAGGAAAAAGCAAGCCCTGCTCGAACAGCAGAAGGGGTGGCAGCTGGATCTTCTATCACCATCAACTACTCCTCTCCTGCTGTAAAAGGAAGAACCATCTGGGGAGATTTAGTGCCCTTTGGTAAAGTTTGGAGAGCGGGTGCTGACAATGCTACTACATTTACTACTTCCAAGGATATCACCATAGAGGGCAATAAACTTCCAGCAGGGACGTATAGCTTCTTTATCATTCCTGGAGAAGTGGAATCAACCTTCATATTTAATAAGGTGGCCAAGCAATGGGGTGCCTATACCTACGATGAGAAGGAAGATATCTTGAGGGTTTCTGTCCCTTCCCAACAGACTTCTACCCTAGAAGAACGATTGGTTTACGAAGTGAAATCGGATTCCTTTGAAATCAGATGGGAGTATGGTAAAGCATCTGCGAAAATAGGATCCTAAGCCTGCTTTTCTTCCCTATTTACCCACGAGACTATACCTCGTGGGTATTTTTTTATTTACGCTATGCACAAGGTAAATTAGAACCTAGTTTTGTCCCCTATGTCGTTTGCTCATGCTAGGGTGGATCTTCCCATTTCAGACAGTATTCCTGAAATTAAAGAGAAGTTGATTCACTCTTCTACCCTGATCGTTCAAGCTCCTCCAGGTGCAGGAAAAAGTACCCTTTTGCCTTTGGCTTTGCTCGATGAACCTTGGTTGAAAGGTAAAAAAATCTTACTGCTCGAACCGAGACGCTTGGCTACCAAAAGTATAGCCCAGAGAATGGCTAGTATGTTGGGAGAGGAACTTGGCAACACCGTAGGTTATCGGATTCGGTTTGAATCCTGTGTGGGTCCTTCTACTCGATTGGAAGTGATTACGGAGGGGATATTAACTCGAATGCTCCACCAGGATAATGCTTTGGAGGAGGTTGGACTCCTTGTATTTGATGAGTTTCACGAGCGTAATCTTTTTTCGGAAGTAGGTTTAGCACTATGCCGAGAAGTACAGGAAGTACTTAGAGAGGAATTGAGAATCCTGGTAATGTCCGCTACACTAGATTCTGAGCAGCTTTCTAAGCTTCTTAAGGCTCCCGTAATCCAAAGTAAAGGAAGGCAATTCCCCGTAGACATACATTACCTCCAGGAAGTAGATGAGTATGCTATTGGGGAAGATGCAGCTAGACAAATCATATCTTTAACCAAGCAGCATGCTGGAGATTTTTTGGTTTTCTTACCGGGGCAAGCTGAGATCCGAAAAGCAGAAGAGGTACTAAAAAAGGCCTTACCCACGGATGTAGTGGTTCCACTTTTTGGTCAACTTTCCTTTTCTGAACAACAACGAGCTATCCTTCCGCATCCCAGTGGAAAGCGAAAGATTGTACTTGCCACTGATATTGCAGAAACCTCACTTACCATAGAGGGGATTACTGTGGTGGTGGATACGGGCTTTGTCAAATCCAATCGTTTTGATGCCCGATCTGGCCTTTCCAAATTGCAACTTCATCGAATCAGCAAAGACGCTGCAGATCAACGAAGCGGTAGAGCAGGGAGGTTGGCAGCAGGTCATGCTTACCGGCTTTGGAGCAAGGGCACTCAAGCCCAAATGGCGGATTTTCGTACCCCTGAACTCTTAGAAGCAGATTTGACCGGATTGGTGTTGGACATGATGGTATGGGGGAAAAAAGATATCCGCTCCATGGCTTGGCTCAATCCTCCTCCCCTTGCTGCTTTGATTCAAGCGGAAAAAGTTTTGGAGTCTTTAGAGGGACTAGAGCATGGGCAACTCACCCCTCATGGGAAAGAGCTACACCAAGTGCCTGCACACCCTAGAATCGCACACATGCTGGTGTATGCCAAAAAATCGAATCAGCTTCCATTGGCAACGGATATAGCCGCGATTTTGGAAGAGAAAGATCCTTTAGCCACGCAGGCAGGCGTGGATCTGAATCTACGGATCGAAGGCCTGAGACGTTTTAGAGAACAAGGAGTTGGAGCATTTGGGTATAAGAAAATCGAAAAGGTAGCCGCCCAATACCGAAGACAATTTTCTGTTGAGCCGGAAAACAGCCCTGTAGATCCTTGGGCCACGGGGCTTTTGCTTGCCTATGCCTATCCAGAGCGAATCGCTGCGGCACGCCCAGGCAATAATGCTCAATTCCAACTGGCTAACGGGAAACTAGCCCAGCTAGGACATCAGGATGACTTGGCCCATGAATCTTGGTTGGCAGTAGCCCAGGTAGATGCCCGCGAAGGCATGGGTAAAATATGGTTGGCAGCTCCACTTAATCCAAAAGATTTGGCCCCAATGCTTAAGACAAAAGAAGTATTTGCTTGGGACCGAAAAAAAGGTGGCTTGCAGACCCATGCTGAAATTCGGATTGGCGCTATAGTTTTGGGAAACAGACCTCTACCCAAAATTGATCCAAACGAGGTGATTCAGGTACTTTTAAAAGCCATTGAAGAAGAAGGACCATTAGTGTTGGATTGGAAGGAGGACAGCCATGACTTGATTGCTAGAATAGCATCCCTGGCCACTTGGTATCCCGAACAAGGCTGGCCCAATTGGTCTGTTGAATCCCTTTGTAATTCTGCTTCCGAATGGTTGCAACCTTATCTCCTTGGAATCACTAAAAACGAAGAATTAAAA
>JAJTDZ010000044.1 GCA_021298245.1 Algoriphagus sp.
TCAAAAACAAGGTAGATATCATTGGCTTGAGTGGCTTGATTACCCCTTCCTTGGACGAAATGGTGAATGTAGCCTCGGAAATGGAGCGACAAGGGCTTTCTATCCCTCTTTTGATTGGAGGGGCTACCACTTCCAGAATACACACCGCTGTCAAGATAGATCCAGTGTACTCCGGCACGGTGGTGCACGTCACCGATGCCAGTAAATCGGTTCCCATCGCTGGGGAAGCCATTTCTCCAGATACGCGAGAGGCCTACAGACTCCAACTGAAAGAAACTTACCGCATCCTCCGAGAAGAACATGAGGCCAAGCAATCTATCAAGCAATTGATTAGCTATGCCGAAGCCAAATCCAATCCCGTAGCGATAGAATGGGAAGGATATGCTCCCGTGAAGCCGAAGGTGATGGGGAGAACGGTCCTGGAGCAGCTAGATTTATCCGTGCTACGGCACTACATCGATTGGACTCCTTTTTTCAGTACTTGGATGCTGAGTGGAAAATATCCAAAAATCCTAGAAGATCCCGTAGTTGGAGAAGAAGCCAAGCGCTTGTTTGCGGATGCGCAGCGCATGTTAGATACCCTCATTGAGGAAAAGTGGCTTTCCGCCAAAGCGGTGTTCTCCTTGTTTCCAGTACAGCGGCAAGAAGACGATGCCCTGGTCTTGGATGACAGGGGAAATAGCATAGACACGTTTCATTTCTTGCGACAGCAAGGCAAAAAAGGAAAAGATGTTCCCAACCGGTCCTTGGCCGACTACTTGCACCCAGAAAAGGTGGATTACTTGGGTTGCTTTGCGGTGACCGCCGGCCTAGGAATGGAAGGCAAACTCCAGGAGTTTCAACAAGCCGGGGACGATTACAACGATATTTTATTTAAAGCCTTGGCCGATAGATTGGCAGAGGCAGCCACAGAATACGTACACGAATTGGTCAGAAAAAAATACTGGGGATATGCCCAAACCGAGGCCTTGGACAACGAGGCCTTGATTCGGGAAGCCTACACGGGCATACGCCCAGCTCCTGGATATCCCGCATGTCCTGAGCACTCCGAAAAACTCACCATTGCCAAACTCCTAGATTTGGAGCAGACAGTGGGCATTACCCTGACCTCTAGCTATGCCATGTATCCTACCAGTTCGGTCTCAGGATTTTTCTTTGCCCATCCGGAAAGTAGCTATTTTGGATTGGGGAAAATTGCCGAAGACCAGGTGGAAAGCTATGCCTCTCGGAAAGGAATTACCTTAGCCGAAGCCGAGCGCTTATTGTCTCCAAATTTAGCCTATTCCCCCTCTACCACCCTTGTGAATTCTACCCTATGAAAATAACAGAACACCTGGCCCAGGCCAAAGGCACCCTTTTTTCCTTTGAAATCCTTCCTCCCTTGAAAGGACAGAGTTTGAAAGAACTTCTGGAAGGCATCGCTCCCCTGATGGACTTTAATCCTCCCTTTGTGGACGTGACCTACCACAGAGAAGAGTATATATTCAAAAAACATCCCAATGGCTTATTGGAAAAGGTAAGTACCAAAAAAAGACCTGGAACGGTGGGAATTTGTGCCGCATTGATGAATCGTTTTGACGTGGATGCTGTACCTCACGTGCTTTGTGGAGGCTTTACCAAGGAGGAGACGGAAAACTTGTTGATTGACCTGGACTTTATTGGGGTGGAAAACGTATTGGCCCTTCGAGGCGATGCCCCAAAGGCAGAGCGATTTACTGCAGAATCCCAAGGGCACAGTTTTGCGAGCCAATTGGTAGAGCAAATTGTGTCCATGAATGCGGGAAAATACTTGCACGAAGAAACCGAACCCAGCTTCCAAACCGATTTTTGTGTAGGGGTGGCTGGATATCCTGAAAAGCATTTTGAAGCCCCCAGCCTGAAGTTTGATTTGAAATACTTGAAAGAAAAAATAGATCGAGGGGCATCCTATATCGTCACGCAGATGTTTTTTGATAATAAAAAGTATTTCGACTACGTGGCCAAGGTCAGAGAAGCGGGGATTGAGGTGCCCATCATCCCGGGTATCAAACCCATCACTGCCTTAAATCAAATCACTACCTTGCCCCGGACCTTTTTCTTGGATTTTCCGGATGAATTGACCGATGAACTCGAAAAATGCACCACCAATGCTCAGGTAAAAGAAGTAGGGATTGCTTGGGCCATTCATCAGTGCAGGGAATTGGTCAAAGCGCAGGTGCCTTCCTTGCATTTTTATACCATGAGCAAAGCTGACGCCACCCTGAAAGTGGCTAAGGAGGTGTTTTGAATACTTTCAATTCTTTGAAAGGATTCCTGTGGTTTTCCTTTCCTCTTTCTAAGTCCTTATTACTTTTGTATTCCTCATTTTGGGAAATACTAGATTAACCTATGGCAAATCCCACCTATTCCACCAAAGCGAAAAACCTTCGCCTTCTGCGTAGATTTCATCGCTGGTTGGGGATTCCCTTGATTTTATTCTTTTTTCTCATTGGAATTACTTCCATTTTATTGGCTTGGAAAAAAAAGACCGAACTTTTGCCTCCTACCTTGAGCTCTCAACGTGAAGAGGGTACATGGATGTTGCCCAACGACATGGTGAAAGTTGGAGTACTTGAAATGGAAAGTAGAGGTTTAGATGCAGAGGTAGACCGAATAGACATTCGCCCAGACAAAGGAATTGCGAAAATCACCTTTAAAAAGCATTTCACGGAGGTTCAAGTAGATGGATTTACTGGAAAAGTGCTTTCTGTGGAAACTAGACACTCGGATTGGATAGAAAAGGTACACGATGGAAGTATTATCGATTTTTACACTTCCGGAGAGGAAGGGGCCAAATTGACCTATTCTACTTTATTATCCTTGGGAATGATCTTACTGGCATCGAGTGGATTTTACCTTTGGTACTACCCTAAAATCCTGAGAAAGATCAAAAGAAGCGCAGTGAAATAGGCCTGCAAGCACTTGCCTTTTCCCCGGATTTAGCCCTTCTTTTAGTAGAGAAGTTTAAATTTTTTTCCGGGTAGGGGCTTGACTAGCCCCTCAAACTCCAGAGAAAGTAATTTGGAGGACACGGTACTCATTTCCAGTTGGGTGGCTAGTGCAATGTAGTCAATCCCCGCATCTCCTTGTTCTTGAAGAAACTGTAATATTTTCCGTTCCACGTCCTCCTTGCTTGAAAAATCCAGGGCTACTTTTTTGATTTTTTGTTCTCCAGGTTTTGTCCAATTCAAGGCATCGGCCACATCTGAGGCCCGTGTATAGATGGAAGCTTTCATCTGCTTAATTAGCAGGTTGCATCCTTCGGAAAAGGGAGATTGTAAATTGCCTGGCACGGCAAAGACTTCTTTGTTGTAGCCAAAGGCCAGGTCAGCGGTGATGAGTGCTCCCCCTTTTTTTGCTGCTTCCACCACGATCAGGGCATCCGATAGCCCGGCGATGATTCGATTTCTGGCAGGAAAATTTCCGGGCAAGAGTTTGGTTCCAGGTGCATATTCACTGAGTAGCCCTCCTTGGACCTGCTGCAGTTGTTGGGCCAAAGGCGCATGGGCGGCAGGGTAGATTCGATTGAGGGGTGATCCCAAGACCGCCAGGGTAGGCAATCCGAGCTGCAAGGCTGCCTTATGAGCTTCGATATCTATGCCAAATGCGAGACCAGAGAGGATGGTAGGGCGGTAGGGACAAAGCTCTTCAAGGATTTTTATTGTCATTTTCTTCCCATAGGCGGTGGCGCTTCGGGTCCCCACGATGCCTATACTTCTCTCCATATTTAGCTCCCCTGTTCCTTGATAAAATAAAACTACCGGTCCATCGGAGAGGTGAAGGAGGCGTTGGGGAAATTGAGCATCCATGGAAGTAAGTACTTGATAGCCTTCTTGCTGCTGCTCATGGAGCAGGGCATCTGCTTTTCTGAGCAAGTCACCTTGCTGCTTGCGGAGCAGCTCCAATTTCTTTCCTATTCGGGGGATTTTTTTTACTTGCTTGGGAGCTTGGGTAAAAAATGCCAGGGGAGATCCTGCGTAAGCGACAATGGCTTTAAAAAGGGTAGGACCAATGCTAGGGGCTAAGGCCAGGGCGAGGTGGTAGCGTTTTTCCTCAGGGCTGGGATTTGTGCTGGAGTTCATGCTTCAGGTTGATTAAAAAATCCTTGATTTCCTGAAGTTTTTGAACTGCTGCTACCTTGTCAAAGCCTTGCTTCTTTCCTGTCGCGATCACTTCCTGGGCTCCTTGGAGGGTATATCCCTTTTCTTTGACCAGGTGGTATACGTAGCGAATCTTTTGGATATCGTCCTTGGTGTAGCGCCGGTTGCCTTTTTTATCTTTTTTGGGGCGGATGATGTCAAATTCTCCTTCCCAATAGCGAATCAGGGAGGGGGCCACTTTAAACATCTGGGCAACTTCCCCTATGGAATAGTACTTTTTCTCTATTTCTCGCTCTTTGTACGGCACGGAACTTGGATTTGCAGTTAAACTCTTCAGACAAGGCCTCTGGATAGAGGAATGAAAAAAGATGATCTAAAATAGCAAAAGCACGGCTAGTTCCATACATCCCCCTTACTTTTTTTAAGGGAAAAAAGAAATAAAAAATCTTTCTTGCGAAGGGAAGTGCCTGGAAGTTCCTGCTGGATTACCTATTGGCCAGTGTCAAGAGATGTACTGCTGCCAGTCCGGCCGTCTCGGTTCTCAGCCTATTTTTTCCCAGGGAAACGGGAAGGAAACCCTGGGATTTGGCCCAGGCTATTTCTTTGGGGTCAAAATCACCTTCCGGACCAATCAGCACCAGGTATTTTCCTTGGGGGAGGACCAGGTCCATCAGGTGCTGGGTTTGGGTTTCGTCCAGGTAAGCGATAAATTTTTGGTAATCCTGAAAGGAGGGGGAGCTTACTAGCTCTTTGAATTTGCAGCTAGGATGGAGGAGGGGAAACCTCGTCTGCAGGCTTTGCTTGCAGGCGGCTACCATTTTTTTCTCCAGGCGATCCAGTTTCAAGAAGCTGCGCTCCCCGTGTTGGGTCTCCAGCAGGGTCAGTTCATGAAATCCTATCTCCGTGATTTTTTCCACCATCCACTCCATGCGTTCCGGATTTTTGGTAGGGGCGATGGCCAAGTGGATGTGAAAGGGGTCCTCCGGCACTTCTATCGTTTCCAAAAGGGTGACTTGCACCTTTTTGGGATTTGCCTCGGATATGCTGCACATGTACAACATGCCCTTCCCGTCAGTTAGGTAGACTTGGTCTCCTGGTTTTTTTCTCAATACCCGGACGATATGCTTGGATTCCTCTTCGCTCAGAAAGGTATGGGGGAAGGAAATTTGCTCTTGATAAAAAAGCTGCATGGGGTGAGGGTTCTAAGGAGATACAAAAAAAGCACATTTCGAATAGAAATGTAACTAAATCAACCTTATTGCTAAGCAATAGGGTAGCTGGTAGAGTAAAAACTGGGAGAAATACGTTGTCAGTAAAGTGAAAATAAATTGTATTTATCAACATAATGGTTCATGTTCTTAAATCTTGACCATTTTTAATCAAAGGTATACCAATTGAAAATCTTGAATAAATTTGAATTCTTGTTTCACTTTTTTTTTTTTTTAAATAAGTTTAAATTCCAAAGTAATAAAATTTATTTAATCATAAATAGAAGATTATGCCAAAAGTAGTTTCCCTAGTCATTTGTTTTATTCTACTTTCCACAACTTTAAAATCTCAGATTCGTGAATCTGGAATTCCTCTAAAATCTCAGCCTAGGGACCTTTCACCTTTAAGTTACGAGTTTGAACGTTTATCCAAAATAAGATTAGACGATTCAAGTACTGAGGAAGATGCATTTAGTGAATCATTTTGGGGTCCAAGTGAAACAATTTTCTTTGATAAATCAAAAATCAGCGATTATGTAACTTATTGTCTTAATCTTCTCGAAAGTTCAAAATATAAAGAATTAAAGGAAATTCAAGATTTGAAAATTTATTTGAACTCAGTAGAAAAAAAGACCTTAGAACAATCCCCTTATTTTGAAAAACATTTGAAGTGGAGGGAAGAAGAATACCCTGATCATAAACAATTCGAATACGCTTCAACCTTAATGGAAGAAGTTATACATAACGTTGTAAAAATTAAAAATTTAGAGCCACGAATACTTAGGAACCTGATGATTTCATATAATCAACCTGGACGTGCAGAAATGGCTCCTTTAAGTCCTGAGAATAGTTTACTCGTATCAAGTCAATACCTTGAATATATTTATCAGTACGGATTAGGTCAAATTATAGCTTCGAATGGTAAAGCAATTTTAAAAAATACAGATGCATCAAAGAATTTTATTGACATCATTTGGTTGACTGGAAAATTCGAAGTTTCAAACCCAAATCAAAAACTTTTAGCAGAATGTTTTGCACGTAATTTTTCTTTTTTTTCAGAAAGAACCCAACAATTTTTAGTTAATTCCCAGCTGAGTAAACCAAGTGAAGGGGAATGGCGTCCTTTGCCTTTGGATAATGAAAATGTTGATTTATACGGCCAGACTAATGAGGGCACACCATTCAATAAAAATTTTATTTCATACGCTCTAGTAAAAAAATTGGCTACTAAAGGTGCTGTAGAATTTGAGTTACCTGATGAACTTAAAGAAACATATCCCACTCTAAATTTCATAAAAGCTCAAGATTATATCAATTTTTTATCTAACTACGATAATCTTGGTATTTGGAAGAATAGGTATTTTTCTGTGATCTACAAAAACTGGGAACCAAATTATGAAGATACCATATCGCCTTGTTTACAGAAATATATAAATGAAAATTCACTTGGTTCCAACCCCAAAGAACTTGGAATAAATTTTGAATTATGGAGTTTGTTTGATTTTGGTCATCCATTTGACTCTTTTAATCTTCTTGAAAATGATGATAGAAGTGATTTTTATATCGAAATTGAACTTAAGGGAGATAAATTAGTAAGTAGCTTGGTTACCGAACCATTGGCAAGTTATAATTATTGGAATGAAAGATTTAAGAAGGCTCAAGCTAATAAGGATAATCTATCCTTAGAGTCTCAAAATGCGGTGAATTTGTTAGAAAAACGAATTAAGGATTTTGAAATTAGTTTAAATCAATTTATCGAGAATTTCGAAAAGGCAACACCAATTCTTTTTAATGAAGAGAAAGATTTTTTAAGTATGCTTGAAGCTACTTCAAAAGGAATTGAAAAAAGTAAAGTTAAAAAACACTTTGGTGGCGAATATCAAAGCAGTAGGTTTTTTTCTGCCCCTTTTGTGTTCTCAGAAATTGTTTTTACTCCTACTCATCCCTACATAATTAGTGAACTCGAGAAATCAAATGGTTATTCTAAGATTCTGGCAGATCATCTCAAATCTAAAAATGAAACTTATTTACAGATTACTAATAAGTTTAAAGAAGAAGCAAAGGTTCCATTTCAATCCTTCCTTGATAAATACTTCGAAGATCAAGAAGGTGAGGAATTTTCCTATGCCTCACTTTTTGACTATCTTGATTCTAATTTTAAATTGTTGAGTAACTCTCAAGACATGTCATTGAATTTATCTGGAAGATTAATTTATGATACTCCAGATTATTTTGAAGATTTAGAGGGAACAGGAAGTCTTACATGGTATAGTGGTAATTCTCTTCGTTTGGAAGGTGCAATCTATCCTCCAAATGGATCATCAATTACTGCTAGTTATTCAGGGAAAATCAGCAGAACACCAGATAGTGATTCGAATAAGGTAGACTTTCCATTTTTATTCACATCTTCTGAAAATGAGAAATTTTACATTTACACAAATGAGTTTGAATGTTCCCGATCACTCGGAATTCGAGGCACCGGTAAAAACAAAAATATCCTATTTCTCTTTGACTTTAAAAAATGAGGCTAGTTTTGGGATTGCCCTATTTATTTCACTTCCGATAGAGGATTTACTTTTTATTACCAGTCAAAATGTAACAGATTAAATCAACTAAAAAAGCACATCATATCAGATGTGCTTTTTTAGTTGATTTAATCTTTGGGAATTAGCCCTTAGAGATTTCCATATTGACTGTCCTGCCCTTGATGGTGTTGTTTTTCATGATGCGGATCACATGTTCTGCATCTTTCTGAGGCACATCCACAAAGGAGAAATTGTCAAAGATATCGATGCCACCTATGCTTTTTCCAGGTAGCCCTGCCTCGCCTGCGATGGCACCTACGATATCGTTGGGACGGATTCTATCTTTTTTGCCTAGGTTCAAAAAGAGTCGGGTCATGTTGGCATCTCGGGTACGCTCTCCACGAGGGGCAAAATCTCTCGAGCCTTCTCTTCGGTCACCAAAGCGGCTTCCACTATCTCCGAAACGGCTTCCACCTTCTTTGCGGTCACCGAAGCGGCTACCTCGTTCAAAGCGCTCTCCAGAACGGCCACCTTCTCTGCGGTCACCAAAGCGCTCGCCTCGGCCCCCTTCTCTTCGGTCTCCGTATCTGGATTCACGTCCGCCTTCGCGTCCACCATCTCTTCTTCGGTCTAAGTAGGAAGTTTCTATACCAAAATCTTGTTCTTTCATCTCCTTGACCGCATCTCCCATGACCATTTTGAGTAGGGCAAGAGAAATTTGTTCTTGGGTCAAGCCTTCTGAAAGCATTTGGCTAATGGTGGAAGCAAACAAGGGGGCGTCTTCCTCCTTGCTCAATACGCGGTATACGTCTTTGATCAATTGCGTTTTCTTCAATTCTACCAATTCCGCCACGGAGGGAGGAGTCATTTTGGTAATGCTGGCCTTGGTATAGCGCTCCAGGTCTCGCAACTTCATGGACTCCCTGCGACCGGTGATAAAGGTAATGGCAGTACCGGATTTGCCGGCGCGGCCCGTTCTTCCGATGCGGTGTACGTAATATTCTTCGTCTAAGGGAATGTCAAAATTAAACACGGCTTCCACATTGTCCACGTCGATTCCTCTAGCCGCCACGTCGGTGGCCACCAATACGGTGCATAGGCCTTTCCTAAACTTGCCCATGACCTTGTCGCGCTGTGCTTGAGAAAGGTCCCCGTGAAGGGCCTCTGCAAGGATGCCACGAGCACCTAGGGCCTCGGTCACCTCGTCTGTCATGCGCTTGGTATTGCAAAATACCACGCTCAAGGCATAGTTGTGGATATTCATCAATCTAACCATCAATTCCATCTTCAAGGATGGTTTTACCTCAAAGTACACTTGGTCGATTTTAGCGACGGTCAGTTCGTTTTTGGCAACTTTGATGATTTCTGGATCGTTTTGGTACCTGCGGGTCAAGTCCAGGATGGGCTTGGCCATGGTAGCGGAGAAAAATACCGTTTGCCTCTCTTCGGGCATTTCTTGCAAGATCGCTTCGATATCGTCTCGGAAGCCCATGTCTAGCATTTCATCGGCCTCGTCCAAAACGATAATGCCCGCGTCGTCGAGCTTCAAGGTCCCGCGGTTGATGTGGTCTTGTACACGTCCGGGAGTACCTACCACGATCTGCACGCCTTTTTTCAAGGTTCGAATCTGCTTGTCTATAGATTCGCCCCCGTAGATGGCTACAGAACTAATTTTGTGGTGATATTTGGCTAATTTTTGAATTTCTCCTTCTACCTGCACCGCTAGTTCGCGGGTGGGGCAGAGGATAATGGCTTGTGGCTTATTGAAATCCGGATCTACCAAATCGATGATAGGGATGGCAAAAGCCGCGGTTTTACCTGTTCCTGTCTGCGCTTGACCAATAAGGTCTCGGCCTTGCAATACAAAAGGGATGGCTTGGTGTTGGATGGGGGAAGGTTGGGTATAACCCATCTCTTCCACTGCCCGTAAGATTTCTTCCGAAATCCCCAGGTCTGAGAATTTTGTGTTTTGTTCCATGTATGTTGTCCTTACTTTCTCTTGCCATGGTATCCTAAATCCCAGACAAGTAACAGCAAGGACTCACGGCATGAAAAAAAGCTCTGTCAAAATTGACGCCACAAAAGTAGGTAGAGATATTTTGTAAACCAAGGGCAGGTCCTAAGTTTTTAGAATATTCTGTAGAAATCAGGGGCTTGTTCCGAAATATATTTGGTGGTAGTAGAATGTACATTGTACATTGTACAAAGTACCAAGTACAAAGTACCAAGTACTAAGTATTAAAGTAGAGATTCGTATTAGAACTCGAATTCTGCCTGCCGTTGGCTAACATGCACATTATTTAATGTCTTGATACTTGCTACTTGATACTAGCGTCTTAAAAATCTTGGTACTTTGTACCTTGTACCTTGTACCTTGTACTTTGTACTTCGTATTTCGTACTTCGAAGATCGTACCTCGTATTTCGTACTTCGTACTTCGTATTTCGTATTTCGTACTTCGTATTTCGTATTTCGTACTACAAAAACGCCTTATCCTCCGTTGCTTCTTCCGTCAATTTTTCAGCGAGGTCCTTGCCCAAGTACCGATCAATCAGTCCGTGGGCGATATACAGTAGGGGAGTAAGTGCCAGGGCGACGCCAAACTTGTACACGTAATTGATTAGACCCACTGCGGCAATCTGGTCCAGAGACCAGTTGCCAAAGACATAGAAGGCGATGCCCAATACCACAAAGGAGTCGATGAATTGAGACACGAGGGTAGAGCCGGTAGCACGCAGCCAGATCATTTTTGATCCGGTAAAGGCCCGAAGCTTTTGAAATACGGCAACGTCTATGAGTTGGCCCAAAAGGAAGGCAGTCAGGGATCCCAAGATGATCCCTAATCCCTGCCTAAATACCGTATTGAAGGCATAATTGATGTCGAATTGCGTTCCATCGGGAAGGGAGGAATTGACCTCCAACCAAAAATCCGCGGGAGCCAAGGCCGTCACCAAGCTGATGACCAAAAAAACATAGGCAATCAATCCTGCGGTCAGGAAACTGATTTTTCGAACTCCTTTTTTGCCAAAATACTCGTTGATGATATCGGTGGTGATAAAGACGATGGGCCAAATGACTGCCCCCGCAGTGAGGTTGAAATCCAGGACATATTCACCAAAAAAGTTCCACTGCACGGGTTGAAATCCTAGTGTTTTTTCTGCCGAGAAAATTTTAACTCCGATAATTTCTGCCAGGATGGCATTGGTCAGGAAGATAAATCCTAGGCCAATAAATAAATTGGTTTTCCGGCTATGCTGATGTTCATTCATGGTGCAGCGGTAAGGCGTAGGTTTTTCCCTCTTCACTAAGCAGGGAATTGGAGAAAACGGACTGGGCTTCGGACAGTAAGTTACTCAAATCTACATATCGAGAAGAAAAATGTCCCAAAAGTAGGGTGGATGCCCCGCAGAGCAAGGCAAGGGTAGCGGCTTGCTTGGCGGTAGAGTGGTAGGTGTCGGCTGCCCTTTTTGCCTCAGCTTCCATAAAGGTAGCTTCGTGGTACAGCAAGTCTACCCCCTGAAGGTAGGGGACCAAGCGCTCATCAAAGGCGGTATCCGAGCAAAAAGCATAGCTTCTCAACTTTGGAAGGGGATAGGTAAGATCCTCTGATCTAAACCGTTCGCCCGATGCATCGAGGTAGTCCTCTCCCGATCGCAGGCGCTGTATGGCTGCTACAGGGAGCTTATTTTCCAAAACCTTTTCTTTGATCAGTGCCCTAGGGCCGGCTTTTTCCTGAAATAAAAAACCTGTGGTGGGAATACGGTGGGACAGAGGAAAACTACTGAGGGAATACCTGGGCTGATCCAAGAGGACCTGCTTTTCCTGATCTTGTGTGGGCACAAAGGTCAAGGGATAGCAGAGCTGGGTATGACTCCATCGAAAATGGGTGGTGAGGATCTCATCCAGTCCCTTGGGTCCAAAAAGGCTCAGGGGCTGTGTTCTTTTCGATAAATGAAAGCTAGACAGTAGCCCTAGCAGGCCCAGGTAGTGGTCACCGTGAAGGTGGGAAATAAAAATGGCTGAAATTTTAGAGGATTTGATTTTAAAACGTTGAAGTTGATGCTGTGTGCCCTCTCCACAATCCAGCAAAAAAAACTCCTGCCCAAATCGAAGGACTTGGGCAGTGTGATTTCTTCCATGCATGGGGATGGAAGAGGTGTTGCCTAGGATGGTAACTTCAAATTCTGGACTCAAGCACCCTCCTCGTCTTCTCCTCCGTCGATTTCGTGCATAAAAATTGCCTCACCAGCTTCTTCCAAGGTAGCTACCAGGTTTAGCTTTTTATCCAGCATGGAGATCTTAATGAGCTTCATTACATGATCTCTTACTCCGGATATCACGAAGATGCCTCCATTTTTCCCAAATTCCCTATCGCCTACGAGTAAGGCACTCAAGCCACTAGAATCCACATACTGCACCTGGCTCATGTCCAGCACCATGTTGGCATAGCCTTCGGCATGAATGGTGAGCAATTCGGATTTCAACTTGGGGGCCAACAGGGAATCAATCTTTTCCTCTAGGGGGGAAAGGATCACGTACTGTTCTTTTTTATCGATGGTATATTTCATATGCTTTGAGATGATTTAGCTAAGTAGGATATAATTCCGTTTTCAATTCTTGCGGCCATGTCCTGAGTATTGGCCTTTACAAATGCTTTCCCCGTGATTTGTTCGTAGAGCTCAACGTAGCGATCCGAAATGCTTTCTACCAGTGCATCGCTCATGTCGGGTACTACCTGCCCTTCCTTGCCTTGAAATCCGTGGGCAATCAACCATTGCCTTACAAATTCTTTGGAAAGTTGCTTCTGGGGTACTCCCTTTTTTTGATTTTCCTCGTATCCCTCGGCGTAAAAGTAGCGGGAAGAGTCTGGGGTGTGTATTTCGTCTATCAAGTAAATCTGCCCCTCCGCTTTTCCAAATTCATACTTGGTGTCAACCAGAATCAAGCCCTTTTCCCGGGCCATTTCCTGGCCGCGTTGGAATAAGGCGCGTGTATATTTCTCTAAGATCAAGTAATCCTCTTCGGAGACAATACCCTGGGCCAAAATGGCTTCCCTGGAGATGTCTTCGTCATGTCCTTCGGCAGCCTTGGTGGTCGGGGTAATGATGGGAGAGGGAAAGGCATCATTTTCCTTCATTCCTTCGGGCATAGGTACTCCACAGAGTACCCGCTTTCCTGCGGCATACTCTCGCGCGGCATGACCGGCCAGGTAGCCACGAATCACCATTTCTACCTTGAAAGGTTCGCAGCGCTTGCCTACCGTCACGTTGGGATCTGGGACGGCACTGACCCAGTTGGGAACTACATCGGCCGTGGCTTTTAAAAAATGGGAGGCAATTTGATTCAATACCTGCCCCTTGAAGGGGATAGGTCGGGGCAACACCACATCGAAGGCAGAAATGCGGTCCGAGGCTACCACAACCAAGTCCTTTTTGAAAATGTATACATCCCGTACTTTCCCCTTGTAAAATCCAATTTGTCCAGGGAAGGAATAGGAGGTCTCTTTGATGGCGTTACTCATGGGCGATTTGTTTGAGCAAAAATAGAAAAACCTAATGGGTAACGAAGGGCTCAGGCTCTATTTATTGAGTTTATTTCCAAATTCATAATATTCTGTCTGAATCAGCTGAGCATTTGGGTCAAAATATTCTCTTTTTCCGTGAAATTTTCCTTTATTATAATTCCTGATTTCCAATACTTTACCATTTTCATAATAAAGTATTGCTTCTCCTTCTTCTAAGTTATTTTCAAAAAATACTCGGTAGGAGACTTGGCCCGAAGCATGGTAATGTTCTTCTTTGGTTTTTTCTCCTTTGGAGGAAAATACCTCTTGAGATAGTAAGGCCCCCGATTCGGTATAGGATACAACAGTACCTTGAGGAATTCCCTTGGAGTAGAGGGCTTTCCTCTTGAGCTGCCCGTGGGCATAAAAATCCAGTATTTCCCCGTCGGGATTTCCTTTTTTATACATTCCTGTGCTAGCTATTTGCCCATTGGGGTGGTACAACTCATAAATTCCGTCCAAAATCCCATAGGAATAATTTAAGCTGGATTTGAGTTGCCCTTCGGGATAGAAGCTTTCTTCCAGTCCATGAAGTTGGCCAAGGGCATAATTTGCTCTATACAACAGCCTTTCCCCTACATTGTAATCTTCTCGAAGACCATGAAACTGCCCTTCTTTGTAGTGGATTTTGGTTTGCACCTGCCCATTTTCAAAATAAAGGATGGAGGCCCCGTCGGGTAGGTTGTTTTTGAAGGAGGTTTGCTCTTGTATTTTTCCATCTTCAAAGTAGCTAATCACATCACCCTCCAGGTTATTGCCTACAAAGGTGGATTCTTGCCTGATCTTTCCGCTGGGGAAATAGCCCCAAGTTTTGCCTTCTCTGAGGTTGTTGCGGTAATGACTTAGGCGCAAGGTATCTCCCGTGACGGGGTCCAAATCGTAAAAAGCCCCATTTTTTTGGTTGTTTTTTAGCTGACCAACCTGGATCAACCTTCCCTGCAGGTCGTAGCGCCGTACCGTCCCCTCAGCTTTTCCATGCAGCAGGGGGACTACCTCTTTGATGCGTAAGGTATCCTCAGGGTGGTAGGTACGCAGGGTATCTTGACCATGGGTCAAAAAATAGAAAAATGTGAGAATTAGGGTGAATAAAACAGGTTTTATCATGGTACTCGGCATGGGGCAGCTCTTAGGGAAGAGAAATGACCCTGAAGCTTCAGTTCAGGAAAATTACAAAGAAGCAAATTCAACTCCATCTTCCTTACCAAATTTAGTTTTGATGGGCTAACTTTACCCTTCCTAACCCAATTCGGTATGCTTCACACGCGCTTGCTTATTTTTTCTTTCCTATTTTTTCTCCTCTCCTGCGCCTCCAAGCCAGAAGTCGCTTTTAAGACCTACGAGGGGGAGATTTTTGGGACCTATTACCGCATACAGGTGGGCGATGCTTCTCGGGATTACCAAGCTCAGATGGATTCGGTTTTTGCCTTGATCAATGCGGCTTCCAATTCCTACGTGAAGGAGTCTGAAGTTTCTGATTTCAATGCCAAGGGCAAACTCACTCAGCCCTCCGCTACTTTCCGTGAAATGCTGGATTCGTGTCGCAAATTTCATAGGCAAAGCGAAGGGTATTTTGAGCCCACGCTCTATCCCTTACTCAAGGCCTGGGGCTTTTCTTTTGAAGAGCGGGAGCGCATGGATTCCCTAAAAGTGGCGGATTTGATAAAATTTTTAGGTTTTGAGTCCAAGCTCCTGGTTTTAGATAGCGGCTATTTTGCTTCCCAGCCTGGAGTGCAATTGGACATCACCGGATTGGGGGAGGGCTATGCCATAGACAAGTTGGCTGAAGTGTTGGACAGGGCAGGGGTGGAACATTACTTGGTAGAACTGGGTGGAGAGATGAAGGGAAAAGGGCGAAACCCCCAAGGGGAGCCCTGGACCATAGGCATAGAGGATCCCGCACAGGCAAGTTTGGGGATCAGCAATTCCATCCTCACCAAAGTAGTCTTGGATAAACTGGCCTTGAGCAGCTCTGGCAACTACCGCAAATTTTATGTGGACGAACAAGGCAATCGCAGGCCTCATATTTTGGATCCACGCACCGGATTTCCCGTTGCCCACTCCATGGTGTCTGTATCCGTTTTGGCTCCTTCTGCCACTCAGGCCGATGCCTTGGCCACCGCCTTTATGGCCATGGGTCCTGAGCAGGCCAAGGTCTTGGCAGAATCCCTTCCGGGTGTGGATGCCTTATTTGTTCTGGCCGAAAAGGATTCCTTGCGCATGGAGTTTACCTCGGGATTTCCTAGAGAGCAAAGGTAGGCAAGTATCAAGTATCAAGTATCAAGTACAAAGTACTAAGTACAAAGTACCCTGTCTACCGAAGGTAGGCCTGTCTACCGAAGGTAGGCAAGTATCAAGTATCAAGTATCAAGTATCAAGTACGAAGTACGAAGTACAAAGTACCCTGCCTGCCAAAGGTAGGTCTATTGTCTCTTGATTTTAATCTTCTTTTACTTGGTATTTCGTTATATTTTAAGAATTGATAATTCACATTTTTTCCTAAATAAAAAAATATAGGTTCATTCGGTTAAACTCTAGCTAGTATCTCTTGGTTAAGCATAAAAGAGTCAAGAAAGTCAATTAAATAACCCTTATTAACTGTTAATTCATGAAAAAATCAATTTTATTATTTGCCTTGATGTTTACTTCCTTCTTGGTGAACTGCCAATCCTTGCCTACCTTCTTAGGAGAAGGTGTGACTAGTTTTTTTACTCGACAAGATGATAATTGGGGATCATCCCAACGAATTGTCTTGTATAGAAATGGCCAAAGCATTATCGGATTTGCAGGCTGGTCTGCGCAATCAGAGTTTCCAGGCTATTTAAAGGGACAACTTGATGGAAATACGATTACAGGGACCTTGTTTACTTTTTACGGAGAAGAAGAACCAATTTCAATTACTTTAGAGCAAAATTCAATTTCAACCAACTGGGGATACCCATTCACTGAAGATGGAGCTCCTTTAAAAATGCCCGTAGAAACTGAAGAATTGTTTGCTTACAAAACCATCACGGTATATGAAGAACCAAATTTTGCTTCGAAAATTCTAGCACAAGATCTGGAGGCTGAAAATAAAGGGTTTATGATCACTGAAATTGGCAAAATGGATAAAAATCCTGAATACCCTGAAGAATCAAATATTTGGTACAAAGTCAAAAATAGTGAAGTGGACGGCTGGGTATATGGGTTGATCAATGCCTTGTAAGATTTTGTAATTTTCTCAGGTACGCATAGGTAGAA
>JAJTDZ010000045.1 GCA_021298245.1 Algoriphagus sp.
GTAGGCATAGATCTAGGAAGAGGAATTTCCATGCTTATTAAACTTCTAAATCCAGAACAAATTATCATTGGAGGCGCTATAGCAGAAGCCAAGCACTACGTGATTACGCCCATTCAACAGGCCTTAAACATATACTGCATGGCTAAATCAAGAGAAAAAACCAAACTGGTCTTGTACCATTTAGGAAAAGAAGTAGGTCTGATGGGAGGAGTAGCACTGGTAAATGAAAAGCTATTTGAGGAGATGGTAAGTAGATAAAAACCGAACTTTTCAGTAATAGAATTTTCAACTAGAAAAGGGGTATTTCTTTTTCTCTGACAAGCAAGTACCTGTCCTCTTCTACAGGAAGGTATCCCATATCGTAGCAGAAATAAACAAGCTTACCCTCCGGAATTCCTACACTGTGGGTATGGTATTTAAAATTAAAGCCCTCTGCAACCAAAACTTCTTTAGGAACCTTAGCTTCCTTGTTCCCTTCTGCAATTTTTGAATGGAGTATGGCTCTATTTCTACGCAAGGCATGATTTATGCGTCTCATGCGGTTGGTATATTGAGCATTTTTTTGGTTGTTGAAAGTAGTCCTACACCCGTCGTCACAAAATCGTTTGTCTAACCTCCCTATCAAGGGACTGTCGCAGTGTAGGCATCGACGATGATTTGTTTCCATAAAGATTAAAAAATGATAACTAAACTCGCTTAAAAAGTAAAACCAAAAGACCTTCCTGCAGCGGCCCAAGCTAGGGCGACTACAGGAAGGAATCAAGATAGGATGCTAAAATTTTCTATACGCTCCTCGCAAATACTTGTTTGCTTTTTTCTCTGAAAACTTTGCTTTTTTACTATTCCAATGAAGAGTTTGGTTGGGAAATCTCCCAGCAATTACCCCTAACAAAATGGTCTCTGTCAATCGAGCAGAGTAAGAAAAAGGAGCACTGCATTCCCCCTTACCCAAACAGGCATCTACAAATTGATGGTAATGCTTTTTACTTTCTCCCACATAGTCTTTGACTGGTGCTCCCAAATTGAAGGGAGTAACATCAAATTCTTTGTATTTTCCGTCTACAATCCAACGCGGAAGTTGCTGAAAATGAGGCAACAATAATCTTCCTTTTTCACCTATAAACATAGCTCCTTGATCCGGTAACTTATCTCCTTTGGGGAGCTCAAGGTCTTCATGGTCTTCAGGCGCTCCTGGCCCATCGTACCAGACCCAAGTCAAGGTCTCTGCGGTATAAGGGGTAGAAGGAAATTCATAGGTCACGATATTATTTTCAGGAAAGCCAAATCCCGTAGGTTTTCTACATCGGTTGATGATGGTCTTAGGAACGTCCAGTTGCAGGGCATTATAGGGCGTATCAAAAATATGCACTCCCATATCACCCAAGGTACCACAGCCATAATCGACCAGTTTTCTCCAGTTACCTGGATGGTAGACACCTTCTTTGTACGGCCTCTCTGCGGCCGTTCCTAACCAGAGGTTCCAATCCAAATTACTAGGAATGGGATCGCTACCCTTAGGCTCTTTGCCGTCAAATCCCCAATTTTTGGGTGACCAAGCTCGTACCGTATGGACCTTTCCAATGATCCCAGATTGAATGAGAAGGGTAGCCAGTTTGTAATCGTAAAAAGAATGCACTTGTATACCCATTTGGGTTACCAATCCTTTTTCTTCCGCCATTTTTTTCATTTCCCTAGCTTCGCTAACGTGGTGCGTCAAGGGCTTTTGGCAATAGACCGCCTTGTCTAGTTCCATAGCCATCAAAGAAGCTGGGGCGTGGGTATGATCGGGGGTAGAGACCACTACCGCATCGATCTGATTCTTCATGTCTTTCAGTAAGATGCGGTAATCGCTGAAAGTTTTGGCTTGAGGGAAGAGAGCTGTGGCATTGGTTAAGGCATTAGAATCTACATCGCACAAGGCAACGACCTCAACCATAGGATGACTAGAAATCGCCCTCAAGTCTTCCATTCCCATACCACCAAGTCCAATATGGGCAGTTCTCAACTTTCCTGCCTTAGCGCTCTTGGCCAACAAGGCAGGCGCAAGGGAAAGGCTAGCAAGGCCTAAAGCTGATTTTTTTAAAAAGTCTCTTCTGTCCAGTACTACGTAATTTTTTTTCATGTTAAGCTTGGGTTATTGATAATTAGAAAATCTCTTTGATTCGAATATCTCGAAAACGAACCACATCCCCATGTCCCAGAAAACCGATATGTCCACGGCTTCGGAGTAGTCCAGGATGTTCTTTGTGATCAAGGGTACCGTTTTTACTTGCCTCTAGGTAATTACCTTCTAGAATAACTTCTCCATTTAGAATCACGGTGATACGGGGATGTTCCACCCGCACTTCTTGTTGGTTCCACTCCCCTACCGGTCGCAAATAACCTCGTTTGGCAGGGATGACTCCATACACTGATCCATGGTACTGATACGGCTGGAGACTTGCGTATTTTTCTGACTCGTTGTCTAAGATTTGCAATTCCTTACCCAGGTAGGCCGCATCACCTGTCAAGGGAGCATGAATACCTAACCCGTTATTTGCTCCCGGAGTGAGTTGAAATTCAAAGCGGAGAACAAAATTTTCATATTCCTTTTCTGTATAAAGGTTACCCCCACCCCCGCCTTGGGGTTCGATGACTAGAATTCCGTCTTTAACCAAATAGGACGATTTATTTCCTATCCAATTGTCTAATGATTTTCCATCAAAAAGGGACACAAAACCCTCTTCCTGGGCATATCCCCTCGTGGAAAAATTTACCATCCATAAAAAACAAAGGGTTACCTGAAAGAGGACTCGAGTCTTTTTCATAGCGCATCAAAAAAGTGTGCTATACAAAGCTAAAAGAGTAAATGATTTCTTAGTCTTTTTTGGAAAAAAAAGCGAAAAAATTAAGTAGGGAAAATTCCACCCTTCAAGTCCTTTGTTTCAAATTTGCACAATAATTCTATCCAGTTGAAACAGAATAAAGCTTCTTGATGTTTAACCAAAGTAAAGTCAAGAGCAGTACAGCTCTACGCTTGCAACGTCTACTTATGAACTACCTAAAGCATCGTTTATTTCTTATGATCGCCCTCCTTCTCACTCCGCTGATGATCAGTTGTACAAATCCATCCACCACGTCCCAAGAGATAGCTCCTGAAGCAGAAAACATAAAAGAAGTGGTATCCTCTACCCAAGAAGTAGCCACCTTCGCAGGGGGCTGTTTTTGGTGTGTAGAAGCCCCATTTGAAGGGGTGGATGGGGTAATTTCTGTAATTTCCGGGTATGCTGGAGGAAAGGAAAAAAACCCTAGCTATTCCGAGGTTTCTGGAGGACAAACTTCCCACAGGGAATCAGTTCAAATTACCTATGATCCCGAAATTATTAGTTATGCCGAATTGGTTGATATTTTTTGGCAAACCTTTGATCCTACGGATGTTGGAGGATCTTTTTTTGATCGAGGAAGTCAGTACGAATCTGCTATCTTTTTTCACAATGAAGAGCAAAAAAAGGTCGCCGAAGAAAGCAAAAAAAGATTAGACCAATCGAAAAGATTCTCCAAACCCATCGCTACGCCTATTATAAAATATACCAATTTCTATCCTGCCGAGGAATACCACCAAGATTACTATAAAAAGAGTCCCCAAGAGTACTATGCCTATCGAAAAGGCTCAGGAAGAGATGCCTTTATTCAGCGTCATTGGCCAGAAATAAGCGATAAAAAATATCCATCTCCGTCCAAATCGGAATTAAAAACTACCCTTACCGAACTCCAATACGAGGTAACCATGGAGGAGGCAACAGAATTTGCCTTTTCCAACGAGTACAATGCCAATAAAGAAAAAGGAATATATGTATGCATAGTCTCAGGAGCTCCTCTTTTTAGTTCAAAAGACAAATACGAGTCAGGATCAGGATGGCCTAGCTTTACCAAACCCATCGATGCAAGATGGATAGACAAGCCTATAGATCGTAGCTTGGGAATGGCCCGAGTGGAAGTAAGAAGTAAATTAGGGAATAGCCATTTGGGTCATGTATTTTACGACGGTCCAGATCCTACCGGCTTGAGGTATTGCATGAACTCCGCCGCTATGAAATTTATCCCTAAAGCAGAGATGGCTGCAGCGGGCTATGCGGATTACCTGTGGTTGGTGGATTAAAATTCAATTCAATTCATTTTATCCTTAGTCCCTAGAAAAGTTTTTTAAGCAAATAATTTTCGAAAGGTCAGATTTATTCTTGGCCGATTCACTTTTTTTGTCTTGGGAACTTGGTGTTCCCAATGATGTTGGCTTTCCCCTGACATCAGGAGCAAACTACCGTGGGTAAGGTCCATAGAAATCTTGGGGGATTTTTCTACATAAGGCCGCAGTTGGAAGGTTCGACTGGCACCCAAGGTAACAGAGGCTATGGTAGGATTTTTACCTAGTACGGGTTCATTGTCTCGGTGCCATCCCATGCTATCTGCTCCATCACGGTAAAAGTTGCAGAGGACATGGGTAAAATCATTGCGGGTATAATCCTCAATACGTCGCTTAATTTCCTCTAGCTCCTTAGAGAAAGGCAATGCATGCATCTCCAATCCAGAGTAGCGATACGGTACCGATGGATCACCGTAAAGCGCAGTGAGTCTAGGTTGTAAAACTTGTTTTCCAAACATCCAAATGTAGTCTTGCCTCCAGGACAAGCCTTTCTGAAGAGTTTCGAATAAAAAATCTGCTTCTTGAGTAGAAAAAAAATGTGGGTTGAAAAAAACCTCTCCATGAAAGGGTAATAAATTTTCCTCCATTTGGGGTAGTAAAGAATACTGCATTTTATGAGTTTACACGAGGCTCGGAATTAAAGGAAGACCTGCCTAGATAGCGTTCGATAGGATCATTACCAACCGTTTATTTTTTTGTCCAATAATCGAGGACGGTCACTTTATCAAGGTGTGGTCCAAGAAGGCTGACAAACTCCTGGTGTGCTGGGTGGGGCAGGTAGGCATCACGGTCGGCATCGGAATGAAACGTGACGGTAAAGGCATGGGTCAATCCTTGATCAAAGCCTTCTGGACTTGAGTTTACGCCCCACTCAAATCCCTTGATTTCAGAAATTCTACTGGGTAGAGCTTTAAATGCCTCCACGATTTTATCAATATCTTGAGGAGACGAACTTTGTTTAAATCCAAACAACACCACATGGCGGAGAACAGAATCGGGCATATCGCTAGGTTTTAAGTTGATTTCTGAACGTGTACTTTGGGATTCTTCTTCTACCTTTTGTGTAGGTTGACAAGCAAGAAGAAGTGAAATCAAAATCAGGAGGGGGAAATTTTTCATGGGAGGGAAGATAAATGGGATAGGATGCATCGGAAACTTCTATCCTAGCCTCAAGATGATAACTAAAGTTAAGCGACACTTATGAGATAGCAAAAAAATAAAAGCCCCAAGCGAATAATACACTCGGGGCTTCTTTTAAAAAGGGTTAGGTAATTACTTAACCACTTTTACGTTTACGGCATTGATGCCCTTCTTTCCTTGTACAAGGTCATACACAACTTTATCGTTTTCACGGATTTCGTGTACCAAACCGGTGTGGTGTACAAACACGTCTTCGCTGTTGTCAGATGGGGTAATGAATCCAAAACCCTTGGTTGTGTTAAAGAATTTTACTGTTCCTTCATTCATGATTTTTGAAATTTAAATTGGTTTTTACTCGATTTTGTTTGACTTGGTTTATTTTGATTTTTTATCTGCAATAGGCGCAGGAGGTGTGGAAGAAATATTACCGAATTCATCAACGTATGCGATCATATTATCAAGACTTCCATCCTTGGGTTGGGCCTTTCGCTCAAGCATTTTCTCCAGCTTATCTTTTTGCTTCCGCTTTTTGAGTTCTGCTTTTTGTTTTTTTATAAATGTGTTTTGATTTTTTGACATGCAATGAGATTAGTTTACAAAGGTGATGGCATGACCTACTTTACCTGCTCTGCCCGTTCTTCCGATTCTATGGATGTAGGCATCCATGGTCATGGGCAACTGGTAGTTGATCACATGGCTTACGTCGGCCACGTCTATTCCTCTAGCAGCGACATCGGTAGCCACCAAAACACGAATTTCTCCAGTTTTGAATTCTTCGATCATGCGATTTCTAAAATTTTGAGACTTGTCTCCATGGATTTGACCGGCCTTTATTCCCACTTGTATTAGTTTCTTAGCCAGCCTATCAGCCAATCTTTTGGTTTCCGTGAAAAGGATGACCTTTTCTAAAGAAGGACTGGAGAAGAGCTTACACAATACTTCAAACTTGTCTTGTCCTTCTTGGATATAAATGGTCTGCTGCTCAATATTCTCGTTGGTCGTTGACCCTTGGGCCACATTTACTTCCAAGGGATTGCTGAGCAAGCCATCAATTAATTTCCTTTGAGCAGGCTCTAGCGTAGCAGAGAATAAGAGCGTTTGGTCTCTTTTTCCTATTCGGTTGACAAGCTTAGTTACGTCTAGTACAAAACCCATGTCCAACATCCTGTCAAACTCGTCAAGCACTAGGGTATTGATTTTGCTCAATTCCAAGTTCTTACGGTCAGATAGATCCAACAATCTTCCTGGAGTACCTACAATTACATGAAGCTTTCGTTTGAATTTATCCACATCCGAATTGATGTTGGTACCTCCTATAAATGTTGCCGAATTCAATCCCATTCCAAGGGTTAGGGACTTGAATTCTTCTTCAATTTGTAAAGCAAGCTCTCTGGTCGGGGTAACTACCAAAGCCGTGAAATTTCTTGAGTCTTTCAAGGCATGCTCAATGATTGGAATCAAAAAAGCAGCTGTTTTTCCAGAGCCAGTTTTGGATATGGCCATCATATCTCTTCCCCGTAGCAATTGTTCGATGGATTGTTCTTGAATGGTGGTCTGCGTTAGATATCCTTTGGCTTGAATATTTTGAAGTAATTTTAGGTTTAAACCCAAATCGGAAAATGATTTTTCCGTTCTAAAACCTTCCTGTCCACTAGGCTTTGCCTTTTTGACAAACAACCTGGGATCTAAAGTAGATTCCTTCTTTTTTACCTGCCTTCGGTCTTTATTACCCCCTCGAGGGCTGGCAGAAGAAAATTTATTTTTTTTGATAGAATTCATATTTAAGATTAAGCGGGTAAAGGCTGATTTTCCATGGTACCGAGTTGGTGCAACATCTTCGCATGAGCCTTTAATGCATCAAAAAATGTTTTTTTACTGTAATAAGGAATATTAAACTCCGCTGCAGTTGCCTTGACTATAGGAGCAATTTTGCGGTAATGTACGTGACAGATGTCTGGGAAGAGGTGGTGCTCTACCTGGTAGTTAAGTCCGCCTATCAACCAGGAGAAGAAGTGATTTTTTTCTGAATAGTTAGATGTGGTAGCCAGTTGGTGTAGCATGCGCTCACCCTCCACTACTCCAAACTCATTGGCTTGCGGAAAAGCTACTTCAGGCATGATGTGAGCCGTTTGAAAAACCAAGGAAATACTTAGTCCAGTTACAAAATGTAGGGCTAGGAAGGCTAAGATAATTTCACCTATTCCAAATGGTGAAAAAAGAATAGGTAGTCCTAGAATAAAGGCATAGTAAACTAATTTCCAACCTATAATTTTTATTAGAGTATTTCTATACACATGTTTTCCTTTAAACATGCCCATATTGTAATACCTATTGAAGCGAATAAAATCCTTAGAAGTCACCCAAGAAAGGGTGGAAAGACCATAAAAAATCCAAGAATACCAATGCTGGTATGCATGAAGGCCATTCTTTTTGGCATGAGGAGAAAATCTTAGGAAAAATGGAGCGTTGATGTCATCGTCTCCTTCTGGAATATTAGTGTACGAATGGTGCAACACATTGTGTTGGACTTTCCATACCGTGGCATTGGCTCCCACAAAATTGAGCGTATAGCCAAGCAGTTTGTTTATTTTAGGATTTTTAGAGTAGGTACCGTGTATAGCATCGTGCATGATGCCCATACCTATACCAGCCATACCAAGTCCACTGGCAACATAGCAAAGGAAAAGTTGCCAGGTTTGATTAGCTACTCCTGTAGTTACAAGAACAATTGGAAGTATATAAAAACTCAACATGACCAAGGTTTTGATGATCATTTCCTTGTTTCCAAACTTCGTTTGACTTGAGGAATTGAAGTAAGCATTGACTCTGCTTCGGAGGGTAATAGAGAAATCAGATAAAACTGATTCTGAAAATCGAATGGTTTTGATGGGGATGTAATTTGGGTGGGTACTAGTAGATTAAGGTTCTCAAAAGATTGTTAACTGCAGGCTTTAATTCAAAAAGACAAGGTCTTATAAGAACTAAAAAAGTAGAAGAAGAAGAAGTAAAACCTGTGTTGGAGAACTCTTGATTTGCTACTTGAGGCAGGTGAATCGCCGATGCTAAACTTGAAGACAAGTATCGGAAACATTTCTCCGACATATCAAAGGTCTACATAATAATTGGCAATTCCTAATTTGAATCGGTATACCCATCGTAGCAATCCCTTAAATACCCATTGAAAATCAGGTAAATACAGGACTAAGCATCTATGGAGTAGCTTTGTACCCTTTCCCTCAGGTTAAAAAGAATTTCTTTTGAAACACAAAGGAAGACACCTTATACAGATCAATTCTTCCAGATTTTACCCCTAAGAAAAAATGAATTTTAATTTAGTTACGATTAGTAGCAGCGGCTTTTATAGGTCCAAATGGACCATACTTATGCTGCTCTTCTGGGAAGCCATCTGAAAAAGGACCAAAAGGATGATCCATGGGTTTTTTCGAAATATCAGGCCAATCCCTTGACAAGTCTTTGGAGGGCCTATCTAGGCTATTGACGTAGGCGGCAACATCCCATGATTCTTCATCGGTAAGTTGTGGGTTTTCAAAAGTAGCGCCCAAAGGCATATTGGCCTTAACATATCCTGCAAATCTTGAAAGTCGGTATAGCCCAGCTCCATGATTGTAGCTTCCTTCTCCCCATAATGGAGGATACAGGTACCCCTTACCCTCAGGCTTCATTTGGCCTTTGCCATCGGATTGATGGCAACTTGCACATTTGGCCTCATACACTACCTTGCCTTTGATCGGGTCTGCTGCGCGATCCAACAGGGGAACCTCAAAAATGCCTGTACCTTTGGGAATTTCTCCCTTTGGAACTTCTTTACCTACCCAAGAAATATAAGCCACCATGGCTTTCATCTCTTTGGAGTTTCTGTCCAGAGGTTTTCCATTTAAACTTCTTTCCAGACAATCGTTGATTCTCTTTTGTATGTCTTCTTCTGTACCCGAACGAGCCCTAAACTTGGGGTATGTCGAAGCGACTGCAGCAAAATTATTTCCAAAAGGAAGGGTGCCTGCTTGAAGGTGGCAGTTTTGACAATTCATCCCATTCGAAATGGACTTTACTTTACCGTGGGGACCTAAATACTCGGCAGTGTTTGCAATCAAGTCTTTGCCATACTGAAGTTCATCTGCATTAGGTTCTAGATTCAAGTCCTCTAGGGCTGGAGCCTTCCATAAGGTCTCGGGGTCTGCGAGTGCCTGAAGGGAGGTACTTTGATCTTCTAGTTCAGAAGGCAGCTCTCCCTGATTTGTAAATTGAAGAAGCTTATAATCTGAAAATGAACTAATTGCAACAGCCACGATCAGGATTATCAATCCAACTACGAGCCCAAATAGGACCATACTGAGGTTGAAGAGTTTTTGAAAAGGGGCCATTATTTACCAATGTATTTGGTCTAATATACAAAGTTGTTTTTAGGAAAATGTAGGGATAGTGCAGAATAAGCACCTTTTGATCATCATCAACCTCCCCTTACAGCCCTGCTACACCGATGTAGTCTGGGTAGAAAAAATTTCTTTTCCCAAACTACTCAACAAAACAATGCCTAACCCATTGCAGGCGATGATAAGGAAAGAAACCTTCAAATCAAGCCACTCTGCCACGAAACCTATCAAAGGGGGGCCTACTAAAAATCCAAAAAAAGAAAGGGTAGAAACTAGAGCAAGGGCGACGCCTGGAGAGTACATCTTGGACCGGCCTGCAATCCCATAAGACAAGGGCACAATTGAAGCCACCCCAAATCCTACCAAGAGAAACCCAAAGGCTGCTGTGTATATGCTAGGAAATAGCACAGAAATCACCAAGCCCAAAAATATTCCAATCCCGCTCACTTGGATCACCGCAATTTTTCCAAATCGGTTGCTGGCTTTATCTGTAATGAATCTACCTGATGCCATGGCACCCATAAAACAAACATACCCTAGGGAAACTAGCTCAGGAGAGGCCTCCACAATTTTTTTGAAGTATACCCCACTCCAATCAAACATACATCCTTCGGCCATCATGCCTAAAAAGGCAATTAGTCCTACACGCAGAAGAAGAGGGTCCATTTTTTTCAACACCAATCCCCCTTCTTTTTCTGCTCCTGGCTTGTCAGCTACCACAAATTGCTGAGAGCAAAGAATAATTACCAAAGAGAGTAGCGTTACTACAGCAAAATGCGCTGCAGGGGAAAATTGAAGAAGGATCATGCCAGCACCAAGTCCAGCGCCAGTAAAACCAGCCATACTCCACAACCCGTGAAATGATGCGAGGATACTTTTTCCCAATTGATCTTCTAGACCTAAAGCCTGGGTATTGAGTGAAATATTCATGATGTTGCCCAACAACCCAAAAAGGCCAAGGGTTGGGACCAAGATCCACGTGCTAGGAGCAAGGCCAATGAGTGGCAAAACCAGCGCATAGGCGACGCTGCAAATTAAAATGACTATTCTGCTCCCGTAATGATGCACCGACCAGCCGGCTATGGGCAATCCCAACATAGAACCAATGGGCAAGCAGAGCAATAGCGTTCCTAATTCACCTTCAGAAAGTTGGAATTTACTCTGGATATCTGGTATACGTGCGGCCCAACTGGCAAAACAAATCCCCATGAAAAAAAATAAAGCCCCGATTGCTATCCTACGTTTGGAGAGGTACTGCATTAAAAAGGAAGAAGTTAGGTACGCTTGCGAAGATAACTAGAAACCTATTGAATTTATGACTGTTTACCAAGTTCAAGCAAACTATTCTCCTGCCAAGGAGTTGAATAGAAAAAAATAATCATGGAATTCGTCATAGTGGGAAGCATCGTTGTCGTAATCATTGTTTTTATCCGCTTCGTTGTGAAAAAAGTATTTCATTAAGATTCTATTTTTTGGAGTAACACTTCTTAATCAACTGCTGCATATTTTAGTTGGGAAAATACTTTTCAAACCTACCATACACCCAAGTTCCCGCTAAGGCCGAAATCAAGGTGACAAGCACCACGGTATATCCACTCCCAATTTGGGCAAACAAGGGTCCGGGACATGCTCCTGTGATCGCCCAACCCAATCCAAAAATAAACCCGCCAATAGGTTGTCCTTTTCTAAAAGGTTTTGTAGGTATGATAATGGGGTCACCTTGAAAGGATTTAAGTTTGAGTCGCTTGATCACCTGAATGGAAATCATGCCAGTAAGCACTGCAGAACCTATCACGCCATACATGTGAAAAGATTGCAATCGAAACATTTCTTGAATTCTAAACCAAGAAATTATCTCTGCTTTAACAAATATGATCCCAAATAGAGTACCCAAAACCAAGTAAGTGAGAAGGGTACCTAAGGATTCCTTTTTTCTGCTTGAGTTGGGAGCCACGCAATTGGGATCCATCTCCTGAGCTGCTAGGGTTATAGTTTTCTTAGCCATATCTAGTTGGGTTAAAATCCTAAGAATTGCATGAGGGGTGCAAGTAGAATTTGAGTCATCAGAAATCCACCTAGCATGAAGCAAATTGTAGCTATTAGAGAGGGCCATTGCAAAGAACTGATTCCCATAATGGCATGTCCAGAAGTACATCCCCCCGCATATCGAGTACCAAATCCAACTAAAAATCCTCCAATCACAAAAAAGAAAATGCCCTTGGCTGTCAAAAGATTTTTCCAAGAGAAGATTTCACTAGGCATCATCTCCGAAAAATTGGTAATACCCATCGCTGTCAAATCTGCCTTCGTGGATGCAGCAATGGCAAAGGGTTCAGGGTTTTCCATAAAGGTAACCGCGATCCATCCTCCTAGGGCCGTGCCCAATACGAAAAGAAGGTTCCATGCTTCCTTTTTCCAATCGTAGGTAAAAAAGGGTATACCTGCAGGGATACAGGCGGCACAAATGTGTCTAAGCGAAGAAGAAATCCCAAAAGCTTTGTTGCCCACCAGCAATAATGCAGGCACGGTAAGTCCGATCAAGGGACCTGCGATGTACCAGGGCCAGGGTTGCGAGAGCCAATCGAGGAAGGCATGCATAAGAGTTAGCGTTGAGTTTAATGGAAGAACAACTATTTTACAGTGGATTTAGCCAGCAGAAAAGGATGATAAAGAAGAATTGAAGATTATTTAACAGGGGTACTTTGACAGATAAAAGAAGTAGTAGGGATTTTCCCAGTCTCCTTAATGGATTTAAATCCTCCTTTTACATCAACGAGATTGTCATAACCCCTCGCCTTCAGTATGGAAGCGAAGACCATGGACCGGTATCCTCCCGCACAGTGTACGTAATAGGTTTTGTCTTTATCCACCTGTAGCATGCTTTCATTGATGTAATCCAAGGGAGTATTTTCTGCTTCTATGACATGTTCAGCATCAAATTCTGAATTCTTTCTCACATCCAAAATAGGAAGCTTTGGATTTTTTTGATGCAAGTTGGCCAGTTCCTCTGCTGAAATGGATGGAATGGTGTCCAGCTCAAAACCTGCCCCTTTCCAGGCTTCAATTCCTCCGGAAAGGTAGCCGAGACAATAATCGTAACCTACGCGAGCTAGACGGGTTATGACCTCTTCTTCCCTCCCTGCTTCAGCAATCACCAAAATCTCTTGTTTGAGGTCTGGAATCAAGGCCCCTACCCATACCGCGAAACTTCCATCAATACCAATGTTGATCGCATTGGGAATAAATGCTTTGGCAAATACTTGAGGGTCTCTGGTATCCAAAAGTAATGCAGAAGTTTCGTTGGCCAAGGTCTCAAATTCCTTTGGCGATAAGGGCTTTACTCCACGTTTCAATACCTCATCGATGCTATCATAGCCCTGGATATTGAGCATTACGTTTTGAGGAAAATACGCAGGGGGTGGAGTCAATCCCGAAAGCACTTCTTCAACAAACTTTTCCTTGCTCATGGGCTGTAGCGCATAGTTATTTTTCTTTTGGTTACCCAAGGTGTCGTACGTTTCCTTACTCATATTTTTCCCGCAGGCAGATCCTGCTCCATGAGCTGGATAAACAATCAATTCATCCGATAAAGGCAATATTTTGCTGCGCAAAGAATCGTATAAATAACCAGCAAGTTTTTCTTGGCTCAGGTCCTTGGCTACCTTTTGCGCAAGGTCAGGGCGTCCTACGTCCCCAATAAAAAGCGTGTCTCCTGTAAATATTGCTTCCTGCTTACCATTTTCATTGGTGAGTAAATAACATACGGACTCCAAGGTATGGCCAGGAGTATGTAGAACTTTAATTTTTGCCTTTCCTAGAACAAACTCTTGATTGTCTTCCGCTACTAGAGCTTCGAATCCCAATTGAATTTCTGTAGGACCATAAACTATTTTTGCTCCTGTCTTGGCGGCCAAATCCTTATGACCGGATACAAAGTCAGCATGAAAATGCGTTTCAAAAACATACTTTATTTTGGCATTTCTTCTCGCCGCTTTTTCAATGTAGGGTTGTACTTCACGAAGGGGATCAATGATCGCTGCTTCCCCATCCGATTCTAGGTAATAGGCGCCTTGTGCCAAACATCCAGTATAAATTTGTTCAATGATCATGATGTACTGTTTTAATCAAAAAAAGGTTTGAGAATTAAATTTAATGATTTGTAATTAAGTTTTTTTCAACCAAATGAACCAATTGTGAAGTAGCTAGAGTTCCCGAATGCCTCCAAAGAATTTTTCCTTGATGAAAAAGGATGAGTGTGGGTATCCCTCTGACCTGAAACTTGTTAGCAGCAGAAGAATTTCGGTCTACATTTACCTTAATTACTTTCACTTTTTTTCCAAGAAGCTTGGACGTCTCTTCAAGGATGGGATTCATTTGTTTACAAGGGCCACACCAATCGGCATAAAAATCTACCAAAACCGGTAAATCTCCTTCTAGTAGCTGCTGAAATGTGTTGGCCTGGGATTGCATAAATCACTAGAAGATTTGAGTTACAAATATAGCTGTAACATGCCCAGACAAACAGTAATTTTTGTCACAAGAGGAATCGATTCTCAAATCCAATGTTAAAAAGGCTAAAAATTATCGCACTTGCTTAAAATTGTATAGTTTCGTACTTCAAAATTGACCATTCGTGATGCTCACCTACAAGCAGATTAACAACCTTTCTGGATGGATTATTTTTTCCATCTCCACCCTAGTGTATGTCCTCACCGTAGAACAAACAGCAAGTTTTTGGGATCCAGGAGAATTTATTGCTGTGTCTTACAAACTACAAGTTCCTCATCCTCCAGGAGCTCCTTTTATGCTCTTGGTTTACCGGATGTTTGGTTTTCTTGCTTTTGGGGACCCTTTGCAAGTAGCCTATTGGATGAATATAGGCAGCGCACTATTTTCTGGATTTACCATTCTCTTCCTTTTTTGGTCCATTACCTTGGTTGGTAAACGAATATTTCAAGTAAAAGAAGGGGAAGAATCCAAAGCTCAAACCATTGCCCTAATGGGAGCGGGTGCAATTGGTTCTTTAGTCTATACCTTTTCCGATAGTTTCTGGTTTTCCGCAGTGGAGGCTGAAGTGTATGCCATGTCCTCCTTCTTTACTGCCATTGTGATTTGGGCGTTTTTAAAATGGGATGTCATCCAAGATCCCAAAGAAGAAAATAGGTGGTTGGTATTTATTGCCTATCTGGTAGGGCTGTCCATAGGTGTCCATTTGCTCAATTTGGTTACCCTTCCTGCACTGGCCCTATTGTATTACTTTAAAAAATATCCTAATCCAACTTTTTTCGGAGGTGTTTTTGCCATGTTTTTGGGGGGTATCATCCTAATTTTCATCAATAACCTCATAATTCCTGGACTGCCCAGCATGGCTGGATCCATGGAAATCTGGATGGTGAATTCCTTGGGACTACCCTTTGGTTCTGGAATTGTAGTGTTTGTACTTCTCTTTATTACGGTTTTGGTTGTTGGTTTCAGGATTTCTATGAAAAAGGAACTGGTCCTACTCCATACCTCCTTACTTTGCTTGACTTTCATTTTGATTGGTTATGGAAGTTATGCTTTGATTATTGTTCGGGCCAACCAAGATCCCATCATCAATGAAAATGCTCCCAAAGATATTATCAGCTATGTTTCATACTTAAAGCGGGAGCAGTACGGTTATAGACCCCTCATTTATGGACAATATTACACTGCAAAACTTGTAGATCAAGTAGAAGGAGAACCTATCTACATGAAAGGAAAAAATGGGTACGAGGTGGTAGATTACGAGTTAAAAAACATCTATGATCCAGCAAAAACCACCCTGCTGCCAAGAATTTATTCCACCCAAGAAAGTCACCAGCGCATCTATCGCTCCGTGATAGGTCTTGGAGATAAAAAGGATCTTAACTTATTACAGCGCACATACCGCTATGTGCTAGGAATTGAAGAAGAAGATTCTAAGTATTTGGATCCCAACTTTTTGGACAACCTCACCTTTATGTTCAAACACCAGTTAGGACACATGTACTGGAGGTACTTCCTATGGAATTTTTCGGGAAGAGAAAGTGATTTTTCAGATGCCAATTGGATAGGAGTCCTGGAAGCGTTTTCAGATAAATTTCCAGACTACATTAAAGAAAATAAGGCACACAACAATTACCTGATGCTCCCTTTGCTCTTAGGAATACTAGGGTTTTTCTTTCAGGGAAAGAAAGACATCAAGTATTTCTATGTCAATCTCATGCTTTTCTTGATGATGGGTGTGGTGCTGGTACTCTACCTCAACTCCCCTCCCATAGAACCTAGAGAACGAGATTACATTTACGTAGGTAGCTTCTATGCCTTTGCGATATGGATTGGCTTAGGGGTACTAGCCTTAGCGCATGGCCTCAACAAGTTTACCAAAAACCTAGGTACTGCCGGATTGATGGCTACTCTTATGACCCTACCCATTGCTGGATTGATGGCTGCAGAAAACTGGGATGATCACAACCGTAAGGGAAGGTATTTTTCTGTAGATGCCGCTCGAAATTTTCTCGCTTCTTGTGCACCCAATGCCATTTTATTTACTGGAGGTGACAACGATACCTTTCCCCTCTGGTACGTACAGGAAGTTGAAAATTTCAGGACTGACGTAAGGGTGATTGTATTGAGTTATTTTGATACCGACTGGTATGTGGAACAAATGACAAAAAAGGCAGGCCTTTCTGAGCCCCTTCCCTTCTCTTTGCAACCCAAAACCTACCAAAAAGGCACCAATGATGTGATCTATGTC
>JAJTDZ010000086.1 GCA_021298245.1 Algoriphagus sp.
CTGGAAGATGGAGTTCACTGGTTTGGAGGAGGAATAGATCTTACTCCCCACTACATCGTAGCAGAGGATGCGGCATATTTTCATCGCCAACTTAAATCCACTTGTGATGCTTTTGATCCTAGGTATTATCCCCGGTTCAAAACCTGGGCTGATGACTATTTTTATATCAAACACAGGGAAGAGACCCGTGGAATTGGTGGGATTTTTTTCGATAGATTGACTTCGTCCTCCACCACTCCGTTTCAACAACTTCTTGATTTTAGCCTTTCTTTAGCCAAAATTTTTCCAGAGATCTACGCCTACTTTATGCAAAAGAATTCCCCTCTTCCCTATGGGCCAAAACAAAAGGCGTGGCAAAACCTCAGAAGAGGCAGGTATGTAGAATTCAATCTGGTCTGGGATTCTGGAACAAAATTTGGATTGGATAGCCATGGGAGAACCGAAAGCATTCTCATGAGTATGCCCCCTAAAGCAGAGTGGACCTACGGGTACCAAGCAGAGCCTGGAACACAGGAAGCATTTACCTTAGAACATTTGAAGAAAGGAATGGATTGGATTACCTTTCAGTCATGATTGAATTGATAAAAGTATGGGACGAGGAATTTTTTCTTTGGATGAATTCCTTTCATGCTCCCTGGCTCGATCCTGTCATGTTTCAATTGACCAAGACCCTTACTTGGATTCCCTTGTATGCCTTTTTATTGTTTAAAATTTACCGTCACGATTCCAAAAATGTGCTTTGGGTGATAGGTGGTGTGGTCCTAACAATTTTGCTTTCCGATCAGATAAGTTCAGGGATCATGAAGCCCTATTTTGAAAGGTTGCGACCTTGCCACGATCCGCGATGGGAAGGTTTGGTACATCTCTATGGGAGCTGTGGAGGAAAGTATGGATTTGTATCCTCCCATGCCGCAAATACCTTTGGCTTAGCTACGTTTTTAACCCTAAGGATGAGAGGACTTCGCCCTATCATGCTTTGGATATATGCCTATGCCTTCTTAGTGAGCTATAGTCGTATCTACTTGGGGGTACATTACCCCATGGACATTTTTGGCGGCACCGTAATAGGGGTACTGGCAGGATTTTTTTCTTGGTTTATAGTAGGAAAAGTCCAAAATAAAGTGGGTATTTCCCCAGGCTAGTAAAAATTTTTCATTCAGGATTTTAGTGGATTCCTGAATCCACAGGCTCTTCCCAAGTTATCCCTTGTTGGTAATGCAAATGCCCTGAATGTACTAGAAGCGGGGAATCCAGGTTGTTGTGAAACAATTTTCCAGTACCCAAACCTTGGGGAATCTCTAGAGGGAAAGTGGCCGCAAGTTGAGCAATGGCATTCAATCCAATATTGCTCTCCAGAGCAGAGGTCATCCACCATCCTATGCCTCGTTGGTCTGCTAGTTCAATCCACTTCTTGGTTTCCAAAATACCTCCCAAGAGGGTGGGTTTTAGGATGATAAATTGTGGCTGAATTTTATCCAAAAGAACTTCCTTCTCTGTAATTCCAATCAACTCCTCGTCCAAAGCTATAGGAATAGGGGTTTGTTGACAAAGAAATCGCAACTCCTCCCAATTCCCCACTGGGATAGGTTGCTCTATGCTGTGCAAATCGAAGGAGGCAAGACGGTCAAGTTTATTCATTGCCTCAGCAGGAGAAAATGCTCCATTGGCGTCCACACGAAGGGTGAGCTGTCGATAGGAAGCGGTATCTCGGATATAGGATAGGAGATCCAACTCCGTATCAAAAGAGATGGCCCCTATTTTCATCTTCAAACAGGAAAATCTATCTTCCAATTTCTGATCAATTTGTTGGCGCATAAACTCTCTGTCTCCCATCCAGATCAATCCATTGATAGGGATGGGAATTCCTTGATCAAAAAATGAATTTGGTAAAATTCTTTTGACCCCAGCGTGGATAGCATCCAAAAGTGCTGTTTCCAGTCCAAATCGTAAAGAAGGAAGTGTAAAAGGGACGATTTTTTGAACCACATAAAGTAAGGAATCTACTTGGGTGGGCCAATACTGGGACTGCGCTTGTTGCAGTACTTCCTGCAGTAGCTTTTCAAAGTCTGGTCCAAAATCAGGGCTTAATCCAGGCAAGGGGGCAACTTCTCCCCAGCCCATCGTAGTAGATTCCCCAAGCAACTGCGCCTTAATCCAATAAACATCCCTAAAGGTCATTACCCCCCTTGAGGTGCCTGCCTCAAAACGAAAATTTAGCCTTCGCTTGACATAGGAAAAATTGATTTTTACCGCATCTGCCATGGTAAGTTGACGACTACAAGATGAAAGGGTTAGCTATATTTGCAACTGAAATAGCATTTTTCATGAATATCCCTGAGATTGATCTAAAAGATTACGAATATACATTGCCTGAAGAGCGAATCGCTAAATTTCCATTAGAAAAGAGAGATTCATCTCAACTTTTGGAATATAAGAAAGGTAAAATCAACCATCACCGTTTTTTTGACCTTCCCGAGCTCCTCCATGAGGATACCCTGTTGGTCTACAACAATACCAAGGTCATTCCTGCTCGATTGATATTTCAGCGGGCTACAGGAGCAAGAATTGAGGTATTTTTGCTGCAACCCTATGCTCCCTCAACGGTAATTTCAGAAATCATGCTTGCCAAACCAGCTGTAACCTGGGAAACCCTGATTGGAAATGCTAAAAAATGGAAAGAAGGAGAAATACTTCAAGGCGAGTTAGAAATACAGGGTAAAAAAGTGGTGTTGACAGCCAAGCTGATCGATCCCTTGCGGAAGTTGGTTGAGTTTTCTTGGGGGGAAGGAAAAATTCCTTTTGTAGACGTGGTGGAAGCCTGTGGAGAAACTCCCCTACCTCCCTACCTCAATAGGAAACCCATTCAAGAAGATAAATCACGCTACCAGACGGTTTATTCCAAAAAAGAAGGTGCAGTAGCTGCACCCACTGCAGGCCTACATTTTACTGAGGAAGTATTAGAGCGTCTGCGAGCAAAAGGCATTCAAGAAGCAGAAGTCACTCTCCACGTCAGTGCAGGTACCTTTCAGCCGATCAAGGTTACGAAAGTGCAGGATCACCCCATGCACAGTGAACAACTGGACATTAGCATAGAAACGGTGGATAAATTAGCCAGGCATACCGGTAAAATTGTGGCCGTAGGGACAACTTCAGTGAGAACTTTGGAAAGCCTGTATTGGTATGGAGTAAAATTAATCGAAGAAGGGGAGAAATCTTTCGAAATTGAAAAACTTGCCCCTTACCGTAAGCGAAGCCAACTGCCTAGCCGAAAAGAAGCCCTAGAGGCGGTAAAGCATGAGATGGAAAGGACTTCATCGACCTCTATTTTGGGTACTACAGAAATTTTTTTGATTCCAGGTTATAAATTCCAACTGGTTGATGCACTCATTACCAATTTTCATCAACCTGGCTCCACCCTAATTTTATTGATAGCTTCCATATTAGGGCAAGATTGGAAAAAAGTTTACGAAGAAGCCCTAGAAAAAGAGTATAGATTTTTAAGCTACGGAGACAGTAGTTTGCTTTGGATTTAATCGGTCAAACTCCCGATTTTTTTAATTCCTCCTATCAATTGGTGATAAAATGTCCTACCCACTGGCACAAGGTCTTCGGCCACCTTTACTTCTTTGGTAGTAATCGAAACAATCTCGGAAACTTGCACAATATAGCTTTTATGAATTCGCATAAATTGATGCGTGGGCAATACGGATTCGAATTCTTTGAGGATATTTCTTACTGAAAAAACGCTTTTTTTAGTAATCAAGGTGGTGTAATTGCCATCTCCCTTCAACCAAAGTATGTCTTCAAATCTTACTTTGACCAAGCTGCCCTCGTGACGGACAAAAATGGCATCTTTGACCAATAATTTTGTATCTGATAAATAGCCTTTCCTCTCTCCATTACCTTTTCCATTCTTCTTGATTACTTCGAGTAGCTCTTTCATAGTAACGTGTATTGTTACCTAACTCCTTGAGTCCTAATAATGTTTGAAAAAATAAAGACTCATTTATATTATTTTTTCATCAGTGAAGTAAAGCGTACTCAGGAGGGCAGAGATGCAGTTCTGGAGGGAGCAAAAATTACTTTCTCATGGATTTGTAGGCATTGATTAGACCATTAGTAGATCCATCATGGGAAGTTACTTTTTCCTCTCCTAGAAGTTCAGGAAGAATTCCATTGGCCAATACCTTTCCCAATTCCACACCCCATTGATCGAAGCTGAAGATATTCCAAATAAATCCTTGGG
>JAJTDZ010000046.1 GCA_021298245.1 Algoriphagus sp.
GAACAAAAAACCTTAGAACGCATTCATAGCATATTATTTAAAGGAAAACCATTGAGAAACTAGAGGCAAGTATTAAAAAAAAATTTGTACGAAGTACCAAGTACAATGTACAAAGATTAAAAAGTCGCTAGCATTAAGTAATAAGACCCCTTAGTAGCGGAATTCACACCTAAATAAGAAGTCCTACTTGATACTAACTACTACATTGACATAAAATATTTCAAAACAAATTAGCATGGAAGCATACATTATAAACGGATATAGATCAGCAGTGGGAAAGTCCAAAAAAGGAGGGTTTCGTTTTTATCGCCCCGACGATTTGGCGGCCGATGTGATCAAACACCTGATGGGCAATACGCAGGGATTGACCCCGCAACTTGTAGACGACGTGATTGTAGGCAATGCGGTACCCGAAGCAGAACAAGGCATGCAAATGGGAAGAATGATCTCCCTGCTGGCCTTGGGCAAAGACACACCTGGCTTCATCATCAATCGCTACTGCGGCTCTGGCCTGGAAGCAATCGCCCTGGCGGTTGCCAAAATCAAATCAGGAATGGCAGATTGTATCATTGCGGGGGGGACGGAATCCATGTCTTTGGTCCCCATGATGGGTTATAAAACGGCCCTCAACTGGAAAATTGCCTCCCAAACTCCTGCGTATTACCTGAGCATGGGATTGACCGCAGAAGAACTAGCCAAAGAATACAGCATTACCCGGGAGGAATCCGATGCCTTCTCCTTGCACTCCCATCAAAAGGCCTTAGCGGCCATTGCTGCTGGAAAATTCAAGGAAGAAATCGTCCCCATACAAGTGGAAGAAACCTACCTTGATGAAAAGGGAAAAAAGAAGAGTAGAACCTTTACCGTAGATACGGACGAGGGACCAAGGGCAGACACTACCCTAGAAGGGCTTGCTGCCTTGAAGCCTGCGTTTAGGCTGGGGGGTCAAGTGACTGCGGGTAACTCCTCCCAAACTTCTGATGGAGCCGCCTTTGTCGTAGTGATGTCTGAACGGCTGATGAAGTCGCTTGGCTTGGATCCTATAGCCCGGATGATGTCCTATTCGGTCGCTGGGGTAGATCCTCGAATCATGGGCATAGGTCCCAAAGAGGCGGTGCCTAAAGCACTTAAGCAAGCAGGCCTGGCACTAAACGATATCGATTTGATTGAACTCAACGAGGCTTTTGCCGCCCAAGGCTTGGCCGTGATGAAGTCTTTGGACATAGACCCTGCTCGGGTCAATGTCAATGGGGGGGCAGTAGCTCTGGGACATCCTCTAGGATGTACAGGGGCAAAGCTTTCCATTCAACTATTTCATGAGCTGCGCCGTCAAAGAAAAAAATATGGTCTAGTCACTGCTTGTGTAGGGGGCGGACAAGGCGTCGCTGGGATTTATGAATTGTTGAAATAATTGTATAAAGTAGGTAATAAAGGGGATCTATGAGTTTCGAAATATCGATTGAAAATCAATTTCGAATATCCAACCCTTATTGAAGAATGATGAAGTAAAATGTTGCATTTGGACATCAATTTTGCTTGAGAATGAACTTGGTACATTGTACTTAGTACTTTGTACAAAACACAAGCATCTTAATTAGAAAAACGAAAAAATAAACACACCATACAATGTCAATCCAAACCAATAGCATCCAAGGGGGTGAATTTTTAATCCGAGAAACGGCAGCGCAGGATGTTTTTATTCCTGAAGAATTTACCGAAGAACAAAAAATGATGGCTCAGGCCTGTCAAGACTTTATTGAGACGGAGCTGAATCCTAGAGTTGAAGAAATCGACAGCATGAAGCACCCTGAGTTGGTGCCTAGCTTGTTTAAAAAGGCAGGGGAGCTTGGGCTCTTGGGTATTTCGGTTCCCGAACAGTATGGGGGCTTGGGGATGAGCTTCAACACCTCCATGTTGATTGCCGACATCATTGGCGCATCGGGATCTTTTTCTACTACCTATGGGGCCCATACCGGCATAGGCACCTTGCCTATTTTGTACTACGGCACCGAAGCCCAGAAGCAAAAATACCTGCCTAAACTCGCTACCGGGGAGTGGGCGGCCTGCTACTGCTTGACCGAACCAGATGCTGGATCGGATGCGAATAGCGGAAAAACCAAGGCCACACTTTCTGCAGACGGAAGTCACTACCTGATAAATGGCCAAAAGATGTGGATATCTAATGCTGGCTTTGCGGACCTTTTTATTGTTTTTGCTAAGATCCAAGACGATAAGAACTTGTCCGCATTTTTGGTGGAAAAAACCTTTGGAGGGATCAGCATGAACGAGGAAGAAAAGAAACTGGGAATCAAAGGCTCTTCTACCCGTCAAGTGTTTTTTAACGATTGTCCTGTGCCCGTGGAAAACATGCTTTCAGATCGTGGAAATGGATTTAAAATTGCCGTAAACATCCTCAATATTGGAAGGGTAAAATTAGGAGCAGGGGTATTGGGTGGCGCAAGGACGGTCACTACCCAGTGCATCAAGTATTCTACCGAGAGAAAGCAATTTGGTGTATCCATCAACACCTTTGGAGCCATCAAATCCAAGCTAGCGGAGATGGCCACACGGATTTATGTGACCGAATCCCTATGCTACCGTGCGGGTCAAGACATTGAGGACCGAATGGGAGCCTTGGCTGAGCAAGGCTTGTCCGACGCAGAAGCTAAGCTCAAGGCTATGGAACAATTTGCTATCGAATGCGCTATAGCCAAGGTACACGGCTCTGAGGTACTTGACTACATCGTAGACCAAGGTGTTCAAATCTATGGAGGGATGGGCTATTCTGCAGAGGCTCCTATGGAACGGGCCTACCGAGACGCACGGATATCTAGAATTTATGAAGGGACCAATGAAATCAACCGCATGTTGATGGTAGGAATGGTGCTCAAGCGCGCAATGAAGGGAGAGATCAATTTGTTTGAGCCCGCCATGGCAGTAGCCTCCGAATTGATGTCTGTACCTTCTTTTGAAAGCGTGGATAGTTCCGTGCCCTTTGCTGTGGAGAAAGACCTGATCCACAAATTGAAAAAGGTATTTCTAATGGTGGGAGGCAAGGCCGCTATGGCTCTTCAAGATCGAATTGAAGACGAGCAAGAAATCATGATGCATTTGGCAGATGTCATGATAGAGATTTATGCTGCAGAATCGGCGGTCTTGCGTACCGAAAAGCTCATTAGCCTGAGAGGTGAAGCCGCTTGTGCCTCACAAATAGCCATGTCAAAAATTTACTTGTATGGTGCCATCGATAAAATTGAGGCAGCAGCCAAGGAGGCCATTTTGGCCTTTGCCCAAGGAGACGAACAAAAAGTGCTGCTTATGGGATTGAAACGGTATACCAAACAAGACCCCATCAACACCAAAGTGCTCAGAAGACAGGTGGCTGATTTTATGATTTCAGAAGGAAAATATCCATTCTAAGTACCCTGCCTGCCTACGGTAGGTAGGAATGTACCAGGTACGAAGTACAATGTAGGGATTTGAATTAGGACAAGAATACTGTCATCGAAGAGTCTTTGTACATTGTACTTGGTACTTCCTACAATTTTCGTCTTGCTACTTGCTACTTGTTACTAATTCCATCTTCACCATAAAGTCCCAGACGGAAATGCCCAAGCTAACGGAAATGTTGAGGGAGTGCTTGGTGCCAAACTGTGGAATTTCAATTACCTGGTCGCAAGCCTGGAGCACCTCCTGCTCCACGCCAAATACCTCATTGCCGAAAATTAAAGCGTAATGTCTGTTGGGCTCAGGGCGAAAATCTTGCAACGAAGTAGCCCCCTCAGCTTGTTCTAGGGCACAGCATATTACCCCTTCTTTTTTTAATGCATGAATGAGATCTAGGGTTTTGGGTCTATATTCCCAATCTACGGATTCGGTAGCGCCGAGTGCCGTCTTTTGAATGTCTCGATGGGGAGGGGTGCCCGTGATGCCACAAAGGTAAATTTTTTCCACTCGAAAGGCATCGCCTGTCCGGAAGGCAGAGCCCACATTGTTGAGGCTGCGTACATTGTCTAGCACCAGGCTGATGGGGGATTTTTGGGTTTGTTTAAATTCACCAATGCTTAATCGCTGGAGTTCCTCCATGCTTAATTTCTTCATCACTTTTATTTCCTTTACGAAACGGCTATTTTCAAGTCAATTTTCCAATCCAAAAGTACAACAATTCTAATTTCTCATGAGCACGTCAAAAGCAGGTCAGGAAACCCCATTGATGAAGCAATACAATGCCATCAAAGCGAAGCATCCTGGAGCCCTGCTGCTGTTTCGCGTGGGAGATTTTTACGAGACCTTTGGGGAAGATGCTGTCATTGCCAGCAAGGTGTTGGATATCGTGCTTACCAAGCGAGCCAATGGCGCAGCGGCGCACATCGAATTGGCTGGATTTCCCCACCATTCTTTGGACAACTACCTGCCCAAGCTCGTTAGGGCGGGGAATAGGGTGGCGGTATGCGATCAATTGGAGGATCCCAAATCGGTAAAGGGGATTGTAAAAAGAGGAGTAACCGAGTTGGTGACCCCAGGCTTGTCCTTCAACGATCAGGTCCTAGATACCCGAAAAAACAATTACCTCGCCTCGCTTTTTTTTGGTAAGGAAATCCATGGAATAGCTTTTTTGGATGTTTCTACAGGAGAATTTATGTGTGCAGAAGGGAATGCCGCCTACTTGGAAAAACTGCTTCAAAGCTTCCTCCCTTCCGAAATTATTTATTCCAAAGCAGCAAAAAAGATAGCCGCAGAGCTGTTGAAATCCGACACCATTACCTTTTATTGTGAAGATTGGGTATACCAATACGAGTATACCTACACCAAGCTCACTCAGCATTTTGGAACCAGTACCCTGAAGGGCTTTGGAATCGAAGAATTGCAAGCCGCAAGTGTGGCCGCAGGAGCAATTTTGCATTACTTGGAAGAGACGGAGCACAAGGAGGTGCAACACATTTCTTCCATTTCTAGAATACCCGAAGAAAAACACGTGTGGCTGGATAAGTTTACCATTCGAAACCTGGAACTGGTACATCCACAGCACGAAGGGGCTGTGCCCCTAATCCAAATTCTGGATCAGACCCTGACCCCCATGGGGTCAAGAATGATGAAAAAATGGATGGTTTTGCCTTTAAAAGAAAAACAGGCTATAGAAGAAAGGCTCAATGTGGTGGAATTTTTTTACCAGCACCCCGAGCTTTCCGAGGAAATTGAAGGCAGTCTTCGGCACATGGGTGATCTAGAACGCTTGATCTCGAAAGTAGTAGTGGGAAGGGCCAACCCTCGGGAAATAAATCAAATCAAGCGGGCACTTACGGCGCTTTTACCCATAAAAGAAGTGTTGGCCAAGCAGTCCAACGCAACCCTGAAGCGATTGGCAGAACAGCTACATCCCTGCGAGCTTTTGGTTACAAAAATTGACAAGGAATTAAAAGAAGACGCCCCTTTATTGCTCCACCAGGGAGGTGTGATCAAGGACGGGGTAGACGAGGAACTAGACGAGTACCGGGGCCTGGCCAATAAAGGAAAGGATTACCTCATACAAATCCAGCAGAGAGAAGTACAAAACACGGGCATTTCTTCCCTGAAAATTTCTTTCAATAAGGTCTTCGGATACTACTTGGAAGTGACCCATGCGCACAAAGACAAGGTGCCTCAAGAATGGATTAGAAAGCAAACCCTAGTCAATGCGGAGCGATACATTACCCCAGAGCTGAAGGAATACGAAGAAAAAATAATACATGCAGAGGAACGCATGATTGCCCTGGAACACAAATATTTTCAAGCGTTGATCCAGGAAGCTGCAGCGTATGTGGTGCTTTGAGCAATCGCTATTGCCTCCCCAAGCTGGCGGATAGCGATACGCTTGAAATCAAAGAAGGAAGACATCCGGTCATCGAAAGGCAGTTGGCCGCGGGAGACAACTATGTGCCCAACGACATTTATTTGGATCACGAAAGGCAGCAGATCCTCATCATTACTGGCCCCAACATGGCGGGAAAATCTGCCCTTTTGAGGCAAACGGCCCTGATCGTGTTGATGGCTCAAATGGGAAGCTTTGTGCCAGCTACCTATGCACGAATAGGGCTCATTGATAAAGTATTTACCCGAGTAGGGGCTTCGGACAATCTTTCCAAGGGAGAGTCTACCTTTATGGTAGAAATGACCGAAACGGCCAGCATCCTCAACAACCTATCTGACCGAAGCCTGGTCTTGATGGATGAAATAGGCAGAGGGACTTCTACCTATGATGGAATTTCGATTGCCTGGTCTATTGTGGAATACCTGCACCAGCACCCTAGCGCAAGAGCCAAAACCTTGTTTGCCACGCATTACCACGAGCTCAATCAACTGGCAAGTGATTTTCCGCGGATAAAAAACTTCAATGTTTCGGTCAAAGAAGTGGAAAACAAGGTCATTTTTATGCGCACCTTGAAGGAAGGGGGTAGCGAACATAGTTTTGGGATCCATGTGGCTCAGATGGCGGGCATGCCCAACCCCATTGTGTTGCGAGCTTCAGAAATCATGACCCATTTGGAGAAAGACAAGGCGCTGCAAGAAAAAAAGGACAAACTGAAGGACCTTCCCAAATCCAATGCGCAGCTACATCTTTTTGAAATGGATCCCAAGCTTGCCGAAGCCAAGAAGTTGTTGGAAGAGCTAGACATCAATACCATTTCCCCCATAGAAGCCCTGTTGAAGTTGCACGAGCTCAAGAAAAAAATGGAATGAGTGCGCTGGGGAAGGCAGGGGAAGCCCCTTTTTCTTTAGAAAATTACGGGACTAAAACAGGGCTTCTCGCCTGAATGCACAAAAAATTCTTACTTTTTGCCTTGTAAAAATAGGAACAGCGCGTACATTTGCATCCACCAATTGTCAAAACAAAGGTTTTGATTGTACTTCCTGCGAGAGTAGCTCAGTTGGTAGAGCACGACCTTGCCAAGGTCGGGGTCGCGAGTTCGAATCTCGTCTCTCGCTCTAAAGCCCTTGAAAAAGGGCTTTTTCGTTTCACTAATAACAATTTGCGGTACACGCTCCTGTGAGCAGACGCAAGCCGGGATGGTGGAATAGGTAGACACGCAAGACTTAAAATCTTGTGGCCAAATCGGCCGTGCGGGTTCGATTCCCGCTCCTGGTACACTAGCCCCGTAATGCTGCGGGGCTTTTTATTTTTTCAGGAGGAATGATACAAGAGCTCGTAGTACTCCCTGGCCATGCGGTTGCTATCAAATTGTGTCCGAACTTCCTGCATTCCTGCCTGTACCATGTCTCGCCATTTTCTTTTGTTGCTGTAGTATAGGGGTAGAATTTCTTCGCATAGGATGTTGTACAGGTGTTCTAAATCCTGTTCGTCTTGATCTTCGATACTGAGTTCCTGGTAATTTGCCTGGGGGACGATGAAGCTATTTTCCCCATGCCTTGCAAATTCACAAATCCAACCGTCGTAGGCACTAAAGTTGACCGATCCATTCATGGCGGCGGTCATTCCAGATGTTCCTGAAGCTTCTCTAGGCACCCGAGGAGTATTGAGCCAGATGTCAGAGGCTTGTTTCAATCGCTTGCTCAAGGTGAGTTCATACCCCACACATACGGCGACATTCTTGTGTTGCTTGCTGAGATGGACCAAGGAGTTGAAAGTAGAAATGGCTCCATAATCCATTGGGTAAGGCTTTCCTGCCCAAATGATTTGGATAGGAAATTGCTTGTTGCTCACTAGTGCATTAAATTTTTCTAAATTTCTCGCAATCAAATCTGGTCTTTTGTAGGCAGCAAATCTTCTGGCCCATACCACAGTGAGTACGTCTGGATCGAAGACTTTTCCAGTTTGGTCTGCCACTAGTTCGAAGGCTCTTTTTTTGAGGTAGCGTTTCCGGTCGTCGAATCCTGCGTTGTCTGCCTCCTCCATAAAGCGGTAAAGTTGTTTGTCTGCCCAATACTTCCAGTTTTGTGCATTGGTAATGGACTGAATGGCTGGGATATCTGCAAATCCTCCCCATAGGTGTCGACTGACTTCTCCGTGGAGTTTGCTGACGCCGTTGGCTGCATGGGAAAATCGAAGTGCAGCAAGGCTATGATTAAAAAGGTTTCCTTCCATTCCGGTCAAATCCCTGATCTCTTCTATGGAATGACCATAGAAGTAACTCATTTTATCGCAAAGGGGGATTTCGTGCTTTTCGTTGCCGGCTTCTTCAGGGGTATGGGTAGTAAACACCATTCTTTTTTGTACCTCTTCCTTTTTCCCATATTTCTTCATGAGGTAAAAAGCACAGCTCACCCCATGAGCCTCGTTGAGATGGTATACCTCTGGATTAAAGCCTAAAATATCGACCAACATGGCCCCTCCAATGCCCAGCACCATCATTTGAGCAATCTTTGCTGCGGTATCTGAATCGTAAAGTTTGTGGGTGATGGTTTGACTCAAGTAATCGTTTTCGGGCAAGTCGGTGCTTAATAAGAATAGTGGCGCAGAGTTGAATACCTCAGGAGGCAAGTAGTACGCTTTTACCCATACGGGCTGGTTGTGTACGGGGATGGTAAATTTGATTCCGGTATCTTCCAAAAAGCTGTAGTTTTTTTCGTACCATTCTGGTTTTAATGTCTGATCTTGATGCCTAGACTGATCGTAATACCCATATTTCCATGCAATGCCGATCCCGATAAGGTTTTGCTTTAGCTCGTAGGCACTTCTCAAATGAGATCCTGATAAAAAGCCTAGGCCTCCGCTATAGTTTTTTAAGGGTTGGTGTATGGCATATTCCATAGAAAAATAAGCCACGGCTTTTGTATACTTCGGGGCTGGGGTATAGGGAAGGGTATAATTTTTAAAGGAACTCATGGACCAGGGGTTAATAGGACTCTAAAAGTACAAAGGATAGAGGGATTTTTCTGTGGATAATGGCGCAAGTCTTCTTCCTAATGTATAAAAAGAAAAGCCCCGAAGGGCTATTCCAATCGTTTCGAAGGTAGGGGCAAGGCATTATGCCTGAGGGAGAGATTTTCTAGCTTCTCGGTCGGGATCATTTTGCACATCGCTTTGGTCGTTGAGCACCATGGTTTCCCCTTTTTCTGCGGTAAACTTTGGCCAATTGGGCAGCCCTCCCCCGTTTGGATTGCCTGTTCGCATAAATGCCAGAAGTGAAGCTGACATTTTTTCGGCTAGAGCCCGGGGGCGTTTGCCTCCTCCGGTGTGGGTATACATTCTGTCCGTGTTTTGGTACCAAAAACAGATGTCAATGCAGTGGAAGGCACGCATACGACCATTGTATAATTGGGGCTCCCAGCCAAACCAGGCCATGTATACAGGAGCCGCTTGCTTTACCTTGGCATTGCCACAGGCCACTGCATTTTGTCGGCTGGAGGCAGCCAGAGTCATGATCTCCGCAGGCTTTTTTCCTGGAAAAGCAGCGGCATAAGCCCGATACACCTCCGCCGCCTTGTCCCCCATACGGGCTTTCAATGCTTCTATAGCTTGGGCTTCTCCCCCCGCTTCCAAAGCGGGATTGGTGCGCGTCTGTCCCCATTCGTGAAACGTGGTGCAAATCATCAAAGGCATGGACGAGGTATGATCATTGGGATCACTAAAAAATTCTCCTTTGGGTACGTGTATACCGTCGGCTACGGGACCAAACCCACCTCTAAATCCTGGCTGTGGAAACTCTTTTCGCATGCGGTCTAGGGCCTTATTGGCCAGGTCGATGTATTCTCTCCAGGGAATAAGCTGAAGCTTATCTACCTCAGCAGGAGTAAGCCCTGCGGCTTCGAGTACATAGCTGCCTAATTTTTTGCTGTATTCGGGGTCATTGGCCCGGAGCATGCTACCGCTAAGGGCTACGCCTTTGTGCACCAATCCCTTAGATGCAGGCATGGCCATGGTACAGGTAACCTTGGCACCTCCACCGGATTGCCCCATGATGGTCACATTTCCCGGATCTCCACCAAAATTGGCTATGTTGTCCCTTACCCAATGCAAGGAGGCGATGATGTCCAATTGACTGACGTTGCCCGAAGAAGCATATTTTTCCCCTCCTACTCCAGAAAGATCTGTAAAGCCTATGGGCCCCAGTCGGTGATTGATCGAAACAAACACCGCATCCCCATTTTTGGCAAAATTTTCTCCATGGTAGCCGTCTTGTTCGATTCCGTTTCCATTGGTAAATCCTCCCCCATGGAGCCAAACAAGTACAGGCCGTTTTTTTCCATCTGCAAGGCCGTTGGTCCAGACATTGAGCTTGAGGCAATCTTCTGAGACATCGTCGTAGTTCCAGTGGTCTGCAAAGGAGGCATGCACATTGGCATACCTTCTCTCCATGATTTGAGGCGCAGTATTGCCCCACCATATGGTGTCCTTGATTCCTTCCCAAGGAGCAGGTTTTTGTGGAGGCATAAACCTGTTTTTTCCAGAGGTATCTGCACCGTAAGGAACACCAAGAAAAGTATAGACGCCGTGCAATTGGTATCCCCGCACCTTTCCAAAGCTGGTGTTGGCGACGGCGATATCATCGCCGATGTGTAGGTACTGATCCTCGTCTTCTGCCTGTATGGGTTGACGAGAAATAGTAGCATGAGCAAAGGGGGCTGAAGCAAATAAAGCCGAGCCCAATCCTAACTTTTGTAAAAAGGAACGTCTGTTGGTAGCCATAAGTGAATGGGTTTTCCAAATAAGTTGGCCTCTAATTCACAGAAAACCAAGCACTTCATCCAATTTTACGATGAGGGAAAGCAAAAGTGATAAGCGGAGGATTTTTTATATAGATCGACTCCGAAACATATGGAAAACAGGGCCTTTACGTAAAATATAAAATGAGGGGCTCTTCTAGAAGGTTACGGTTACTTCTATTTTTTTCCCTTCCCTTTCCACAATTACTTTGGTGCTGTCGCCCTTTTTGAAGGTGCTTAGTGCCTTCATGTAGCCCATCATATCGCTGACCAGGGTGTCACCCAGCTGTACCACAATATCGCCTTTTTGTAGTCCTGCTACTTGTGCGGGCTTGCCTTCAGAGACTCCGTCTACGCGCATGCCTTTGCCATCATAAAGGTAGTCTGGTACCACTCCCATAGACACGGTAAACCTTGGGGTGTCGCTAGAATCTTTGGTTTTGGTAAAGGCGAGCTTGGGCGAGTTGTCTAGTTCGGTGACTAGCCGGGATATGTAGCGCATGATGCTGACCAGTCCTTGGTAATTGATTTTCTCCGAATCGTCGCCAGGCTTGTGGTAGTCTTCGTGCTGCCCGGTGAAAAAATGCAAGACAGGCACATCTTGAAGATAAAAGGAGGTATGATCCGATGGGCCCACTCCGGACTCTGATGTCACGAGCTTTAATCCTTCGGTATTGAGCTGATTTAAAATGGGGCTAAAACTTGGACTAGTTCCTACTCCATTGATAGCTAGAGATTTTTCCGCATTCAATCTTCCCACCATATCCATATTGATCATGTAGTTGACCGACTTTAGGTCTAGGGTAGGGTTCTTGACAAAATAATTGGACCCCCAAAGCCCATTTTCCTCTCCAGAAAAGGCAATAAATAGAATGTTGTTGTTGAGGGCTTGGTGTTTGAGGATAGCAGCTAACGCCAAAAGCCCAGCGGTACCGGAGGCATTGTCGTCTGCCCCATTGTGGATAGCTTCCTCCCCCCGGTGCAAAGACCCTTGTCCGCCCATTCCCAGGTGGTCAAAATGTGCCCCAATGACAATGGTTTTGTCTGCTTTTTTATCCAAAAAAGCAATCACGTTTCTTCCTGTGATGCCTTCTCCTGAGGTTCCGATGACTGCTTCTTCATGGGGATTGCTTGGTTTGGACACGGTAAATGCCTGAAAGTATCCATCCGTTCCCATGGGCTGCAGGCCCAATCGTTCAAATTCTTTTGCCAAAAATGTGGCAGCTAATTGCTCTCCTTCCGTGCCAATAGCCCTTCCTCCTAGTTCATCGGCGGCCAGGTAGGTGATGTTTTCCTTTGTATAGGCCAGGAGCATCTCGTCTGTGGGAGGCCCATCGCAGGTGCTACTGAGTAGAACAATAAGGGAAAAGGGAAGAAATTTTAAAAGAAAGGGTTTCATTGGGGTAGATATTTAGTTCAAAGATAATAATTGGTATCTTTGCGGGCTCATTCTTTTATCCAAGATTATCATGCATTACCTCTCTACCCTAGTTGTATCGACTTTGTTTTTTGGAATTCTCCTTCAGGGGCCAGTAGTAGCCCAAGAAGTTGGCCCTTCTACAGACTCGCTGTTGCTTCATCCCGAAGAGATGAAATACCTGAAAAACATCAAGCAACTTACTTTTGGAGGGAATAATGCCGAAGCCTATTGGTCCTTTGACGATACCAAATTGGTTTTTCAATCCGATTTCACTGCCTGGGGAAATTCTTGTGACCAGATGTTTTTTTTAGATTGGAAAACAGACGATTTATCCAAAAATATTCCCAACAGGGTAAGTACGGGGCTTGGAAGAACTACCTGTTCCTATTTTTTACCTGGGGACAAAAGCATCGTCTATGCTTCTACCCATTTGGTGGATCCCGCTTGTCCTCCTGTGCCAGAGCGCAGAGCAGATGGAAAATACGTGTGGCCGATTTACGACAGCTTTGACATTTTTACTGCGGACTTGAAGGGGAACATTCTTTCCCAACTCACCCAAGAGCCGGGTTACGATGCCGAGGCGACTGTTTCGCCTAAGGGGGATAAAATCGTTTTTACTTCCATGAGATCGGGAGACTTGGAATTGTATACCATGAATATCGACGGATCTGGGGTAAAGCAAATTACCCATGACCTGGGGTACGATGGAGGCGCTTTCTTTTCTCCGGATGGATCCAAGCTGGTATGGAGAGCCTCTCGTCCTCAAAGCCCAGAAGCCATTCAAGAATACAAAGACCTGCTCAAGGAAGGCCTAGTGAAGCCTACAGACATGGAACTTTACGTGGCCAATGCCGATGGAACAGACATTCGGAAAATCACCAGTTTAGGGAAGGCCAACTGGGCACCTTTCTTTCACCCCTCTGGAAAAAAGATCATTTTCGCCTCCAACCACCAAACCCAGCGGGGCTATCCTTTCAATCTTTTTATGATCAACTTGGATGGTACTGGACTTACGCGGATTACCCATGACGGGACCTTTGATGCCTTTCCGGTGTTTTCTAATGACGGGAAATACCTGGTTTTTGCCTCCAATCGGAACAATGGCGGCACGAGAGACACCAATCTCTTTGTTGCCGAGTGGATTGGAGATTGATGGAGAAAGGCCTTAGGTTGAAGCCCTACAATTCTTCTAGGTGCTTCAAATAGAATTCGGCTTGATCTAATACCTCCTGTTTTGCCGTCATTTTATCCCATGTTCGGTAGACCATCCCAATCCGAGGATTGTTTTCCAATTTTTCCCTATGCCTCACATGGAAATGCCAGTAGAGGGAATTGAATGGACAGGCCGTTTTTCCTACCTTTTTTTCTGCATCGTAGGCACAGGTACCACAATAATTGCTTTGTTTTTTGATGTAGTTGGCGGAGGAGGTATAGGGTTTGGTACCCACAATCCCCCCGTCGGCAAACTGGCTCATGCCGCGGGTATTGGTGATTTCTACCCATTCTATGGCATCGATATAGATCCCCAAATACCAAGCATCTACCTCATCGGGATGAATCCCGGCCAGCAAGGCAAAATTTCCAGTGACCATCAGTCGTTGGATGTGGTGCGCATAAGCATAGGTAAGGGACTGGCTGATGGCATGATTCAAGCAATTCATCCCTGTCTTTCCTGTCCAAAACCACGAGGGGAGTTGGCGCTGGTGATCAAAATAGTTGGATTGTCCAAATGCTGGCATCTCCGCCCAATAAATCCCCCGCATGTATTCTCTCCATCCCAAAATTTGACGGATAAAGCCTTCTACTTGTGCTAGACCTATCTTTTCCTGATTTGCTTCCCATGTTTTCTCTGCAGCACGGACCACTTCTAGGGGAGAAATCATCTTGCAATTCAGCGAGAAACTCAAGCGGGAATGAAAAAGGTAAGGATCCCAGGTAGTCAAGGCGTCCTGGTAGGTGCCAAAATGTACCAAAAGATGATCACAGAAATACGCGAGCACGTCTAAGCTCTCCTTTCTAGAAGAAGGCCAGACAAAGCCGTGGGGGTCTAGGCTGCCTAGGGTTTTTACCTCACAGCGACGAAGCATTTCTAGAATATGCCCTGCAGACTTGGGATGCAGGCATGGGGGCACCATCAATCCCTTCTCCTTTAGGGGCTTACGATTTTCTTGATCGAAATTCCATTTTCCACCTAAGGGCTCATTTCCCTCCATCAGTACCTGGTATTTGCGCCGCATTTCTCTATAAAAAGTCTCCATGAGGTAGGATTTTTTCCCTTTGAAAAAGTCCTTCAAAAACCCTCTAGGAGTCAAAAAATGATGGCTGTCAACGGCATGGCTAGGAATGTCCAATTCTCGGCATATGGCTTGAAGCTGCTGCTCTAATCGATATTCGTCAGGGAATTGGTATTCAAAGGTTGAAAAGCCTTCTTTTTGTATGAGGTACTGGATTTGGGAAGGAAGGTCCTGACGGTTTTCAGGATCATCCAGGCAATAATAAATGACTCGGTGTCCTTGCTCCTGAAGTTCTTTGGCAAAATGGCGCATGGCTAAAAAAAAGCCCACGATCTTTTGTACATGATGGACCACATAGTCGGTCTCTTGACGCATTTCCATCATCAGGTACGTAACCGACGGGTCTGTGCTCTCTAGCCAAGGGTGTTGGCTATTGAGCTGGTCGCCTAAGATCAATCGGAGGGTAGTTGACATAAAAAAAGCGCTTTTTATGTAAAGCGCTTTGCAAGCTGGAATGTTTACCTAATTTTTTTCCTGGACTTAAGGAAAATGTTCTTGTCTAAAAAGGTAAGGGGATTTGATTTGCGATCAGGTCTTCGAACGTTTCCCGCTTGCGAATCAGTTGAGCTTTTCCCTTCCAAATCAAAACCTCTGCTGGTCGAAGACGCATATTGTAGTTGGAGGCCATGGTAAATCCATAGGCCCCTGCATTTTTAATGACCAGGACATCTCCTTCTTTCACTTCATGCATTTCTCTTTGCGTTCCAAAAGTGTCTGTTTCGCAGATATAGCCCACCACGGTGTAAGTAGCGGTAGGCCCAGTGGTAGAGCTAAGATTGTAAATTTCATGGTAGGCATCGTACATCATGGGTCGGATCAGGTGATTTAATCCCGAGTCCACTCCTAAAAATCGTAAGGAAGAAGACTCTTTGACCACATTGACCGTGGTGAGTAAGTATCCCGCTTCGCTGACGAGGTACTTCCCCGGCTCAATCCAAAACTCCAAGGACCTACCGTAGCGGGCACAAAACTCTTGAAAAGCAGCCCCTACTATTTTTCCCACCTTCTGGATATCTGTAGCAGGTTCTCCTTCCCGATAAGCCACTTTAAATCCCCCACCAAAATCTAAAAACCGTAGGTATGGAAAATGCATGGCTGCATCAAAAAGGACTTTTCCACTCTCCAAGAAAACTTCTGCATCGTAAATGTCTGAGCCCGTGTGCACGTGCAAACCGACAATAGGGATTTGATATCGCTCTACAAGTACTAAAATTTGAGGGAGCTGAGAGATAGAGATCCCAAATTTACTTTCTTTGTGCCCTACTGAAATTTTAAGATTTCCTCCTGCAAGAATGTGGGGGTTGATCCGAATGCAGGCAGGAATGGTGTTGCCGTACTTTTTCCCAAATTTTTCTACTAGCGATAAGCTATCCAAATTGACCATGACCCCTAGGGCCACCGCTTCTTCGATTTCTTCGAAGGACACCCCACTGGGAGTATACATGATGTCTTTGGCTTCATGCCCTGCCATAAGTCCTACACGGATTTCTCCCAAGGACACCGTGTCTATACCTGCACCTGCCTTTCGGATTACCTGTAAAATGGCGAGCGTGGATAGGGCCTTGGTGGCATACTTGATGCGTAGAGGAACGGAGGAAAAGGCCTCTTGCAATGCCTGTACTTGAGCTTCAATTTTTTCCCCATCGTATACGTACACAGGGCTTCCGAACTGATCAGAAAGTTGTTTTAGAGATACACCTTGAATGTGCGTAGGGCGAAGCACGGAGATAGAGATTTAGAATTACGGCCCAAAAATACCGAAACAATAAAAAAGGAAGGCAAAGAACCTTCCTTTTTTTGGGTATGTAATTTAGAAACCTACAAATTTAGACTGCTAGATTAAGGGCAAAAAGGGGATTTTGAAAGAAAAGATTTTTTTCAAACCGTTAAAACTTGTTAAGCGGCCTTTAACCCCTTAGTATACGCTTAATTTTGTGCCATGTCCAAAAGCAAGATTACGCTAATTATCGTATTGATGTCCCTCGCCAGTTTTGGTTTGATGGGATTTCAGTACTATTGGATTAGAAATGCGATTCGGATCAATAGAGAGCGTTTCGATCAAAACGTACTCCAAGCGCTTTCTACCACCGTTTCTATTTTAGAAAAAGGGGAGACTTCAGACGTGTTGCTCAGCAAATTGATTAAGGATCCTATTCTTAAGGAAACCATCTTTAAGAAAATTGATCCCATAGAATTGCAAATTAATACCAGCCCTACCTATTCTAGACCATCCTTGGTGGATACCCTCCAGCTTTCACAGGTGCCCGAAGTAAGTACTACTTTTCGAAGGATGCTTTTGTCAAGGGGTTTAGATATTTCTATTATGTCGGAGCTAGAGACATTTTTTGCTTACATGACTCCAGAAGTAGCCTCTACTATTTTTACGCCGGATGAGATGCAAATCCTATTGCAAGAAAAAGAAAGGCAATTGGAGTATCTGAATGAAAATAAAGGTTATATCAGGGAATCTACTCGAGCCTACACGAGCATAGTGCCACAATTTGACACCAGGGTAAATCTTTCCGATGATGCATTAGATAAAATCCGTAAGACTAACCTCAAAATCGAATTGATGAACCAGGCCTTCTCGGAGTTGGCCGAGGGGCAACAAGCCATTTTAGATAGGTTAGATACAGCGCAGGTTCGTCGTTTGTTGAAAAGCCAATTGGCACAAAAAGGGATTTCTGAAAACTTTGAGCTGGGCTTGCAAACCAATCAAGATAAGGTCATTGGCATAGGTACTCTTTCAGACCCCCTAGTTCTTCAACGCGAAGGGGTACAAGCCAAATTATTTCCGAATGACATTTTGGGGAATGAAAATTTTTTGTTGGTGCATTTCCCTGAAAAAAGCAGCCACGTTTTTCGGCAAGTGTGGCTCCCCATCTCTAGCTCTATCCTTTTTATCCTTGTGATCATTTTTTGTTTTTACTATGCTATACGAATCATTTTACGTCAGAAGGCGCTATCAGATATAAAAAATGACTTCATCAACAACATGACTCATGAATTTAAGACCCCGCTAGCCACCGTAAGTTTGGCGGTGGAGGCCTTACAGGATCCTGAGTTGAATCATCAAGACAAATTTAGGAGCAAGTACCTCGGTATCATTCGTGAGGAAAATAAGCGCCTGGTCAATCAGGTAGAAAAAGTACTTCAGGCTGCTGCCTTAGATAGGAATGAATTTAAGCTCCATATCGAACCCATACATCTTACGGCCATGCTGAAAGCGAGCATGGACCATATTGGGCTGCAAGTAGAAAACCGGGGAGGGAAAATTGATTTTCAGGATCAGTTAAAAGACCCCTATGTGGAAGGAGATGCTTTTCACTTGAGCCATATTTTCAATAATCTCTTAGACAATGCGATCAAGTATTCCCAAAGCAATCCTAAGATTGTAGTAAGTGCCAAGGACCTTGGGGAGTGGGTGAGCATAAGTATTCAAGACCAAGGGATTGGAATGAGCAAGGAAGCAGCAAAAAAGATTTTCGATAAATTTTATCGGGTGCCTACCGGCAATATTCACGATGTAAAAGGCTTTGGTCTTGGGCTTTCTTATGTAAAGACCATGGTAGAAGCCCACAATGGTGGAATTGCCGTGCAGTCTGAACCAGGAAAAGGAAGTACTTTCACTATTAAACTACCCAAAAGACAATGAACAAGGCCAGATTACTTGTTGTAGAAGACGATACCAACTTGGGCGATATCCTTCAGGAATACCTGCAAATGAAGGGTTACCATACGACCTTGTGTAGAGACGGGGAAGAAGGATGGAATAAATTTAAAAAGGATAAGTACGACCTCTGTCTTTTGGATGTGATGATGCCGAAAAAGGATGGATTCACCTTAGCAAAAGAGATCAAGAAAGTTCAAGAAAACCTTCCCATATTGTTTCTTACCGCCAAAAATCAAAAGGAAGACGTCATTGATGGGCTGAAGCTGGGCGCAGACGATTACCTCACCAAGCCTTTTAGCATGGAAGAACTCTTACTGAGAATCACCGCAGTTCTTCGTCGAACGCAAAAATCCTCTGAGCTTCCGGCTCTAAAAACCTATTCCTTTGGAGATTTTGTGTTGCACTACGACGAGCAACACCTAGAGGGGCCTAGTGGAAAACACAAGCTTACTTCCAAAGAAAACGAGTTGATTCGTCTCCTTGCTTCGGAAACAAACAGATTGGTCAATAGAAGTCATGCCCTGAAGCAAATCTGGGGAGACGACAGCTACTTCAATGCCCGATCCATGGATGTGTATCTGAGTAAAATACGCAAACTCCTCAAAGAGGATCCCAAGGTGCAAATCATCACCATCCACGGGGAGGGCTTTAAGTTGATTGTAGGAGAAGAATAGTCCGTTAAAAACTCCTAGCCCCTTCTTTGAGAGAGGGAATCAATTGGGCTCCTATTCCAGGTCCTTCGGGAAAGCAGACCCGATCCGGAAAAATTTGCACTCCCTGAGCTGGGTCTTTGGCCAAAAGCATGGCCCCATCCATATCCACAAAATCCAATAGCGGGGCAATGTGAGCTATCGCGGTGATGCCAACGGAAGATTCGGTCATGCATCCCACCATCGTTTTTAAGCCTAGAGATTTGGCCTCATGAATCATACGTAGGGCGGGAGTAATGCCCCCTGCCTTGACCAGCTTGATGTTTACCCCATGAAAATGTCCAAAACATTTGCGAACATCTTCTTCGCTGATGCAGCTCTCGTCTGCCATGACGGGAAGCTTGGAATGGACAAACACCTCTTTCATGCCTTCCATATTGTCTTTTTCCAAAGGTTGCTCGATAAACTCTACACCTAACTTGGCCAATTCTTCAGAGTATCTGATGGTTTGCTCCACCGTCCAAGCGCAATTGGCATCTACCCTGAAGGTAGAGGTGCTTTGTTTTCTGAGCGCCCTTACGATTTCTAAGTCTTGGGGCGTTCCCAGCTTTATTTTATAAATCGGCCAAGGGACTTCTTTCATTTTGGAGCACATTTTTTCAATGGTATCAATCCCGATGGTAAAGTTGCTCACAGGAATATTCCTGGGATTTAAACCCAAGTATTCGTATAATTTTACTCCCTTCTTTTTGGTAAACAGGTCCCAAGCAGCCAAATCTACAGCACAACGGGCAAAGGGATTGCCTTGAAAAATTTCCTGTCCTAGGGACCAAAGTTCTTCCGGAGAACCCCAGGAATAGTGTTGTAGCAGGGGACGGAAATTTTCCAAGCAGGCACTCATATTTTCCAAAGTAATGCCGTAATACGGATTGGTCGTAGACTCCCCCCATCCCATGACCCCATTTTCCTCTAACGATACCAAAAGGCTTTCTTGAACCTCCCGGCTTTGGTGAGCAATGGTAAATCGGTGCTTAAGTGGGAGATCAATTCCCTGAAAGTGTAAGTTCATGGTATAAAGACATGGCTAGAATCAAAAATACGAAGAGCGAATTCTTTACTTTCCTTAGTTTTTTTCAAATTACATTAAAATTGATTGCTATGCATTTCCAATGGAGAAAACCCGTGCTGCTCGTACTTGTTTGGGCCGCCTTACTCGCTGCGTATCCCCTTAATAGTCAAACCCTACCTCCACCGCTTTCCTTAGAGAAACTGGAAGCTGCTTATCTGATCCATCGAGAACCGGCCTTAACGCACCGGCGATTTACTCATGCGGAGCTGCAGCCCTTAATTCAAAAGCACGCAATCAACTTTAGTGTCCGTGAGTTAGGCCAATCTGTGCTTGGAAAACCTATTTCTTCTTTGACTTGGGGAATGGGGCCTACTCGGGTGATGCTTTGGTCCCAAATGCACGGGAATGAAAGTACGGCGACCATGGCTCTTTTTGATCTTTTCAATTTCCTAGAAGGGAAGGGAGATGAATGGCAGGGTTTGAGAGACTTGCTCCACGCACAGCTTCAACTCAAGTTTATCCCCATGCTTAACCCCGATGGGGCAGATGCTTTCAAGCGGAGAAATGCACTGGACATAGACTTAAATCGAGATGCTATTTCCCTAATTTCCCCGGAGTCGTACGTTTTGAAAAATGCCAGGGATGATTTTGAGCCAGAGTTTGGATTCAATCTCCATGACCAACAAATTTATTACAACGTGGTGAACACGCCCAAGCAAGCTACGATTTCCTTGCTTGCACCTGCCTACAATGAGGCAACTGAAATTAATGACGTTCGCGGAAGGGCGATGCAAACCATTGCTGGCATGAACCAGCTTCTCCAAGAATTGATTCCTGGACAAGTGGGCAAATACGACGATGCTTTTGAGCCTAGAGCCTTTGGAGATAACATGCAAAAATGGGGGACCAGCACCATTTTAATTGAGTCAGGAGGGTATTTGGGAGACACAGAGAAACAAGAGATTCGAAAAATCAACTTCATGGTTCTTCTCCATGCTCTACATGGCATCGCTACCAAAAGCTACCTTAATTACAGTACAGACGATTATTTTGCAATTCCAGACAATGGATTTCAACTCATGGATCTCTTGATTGAAGAAATGCAGGTGCCCATGCAGGGCAAGTGGTACCCCATAGATATTGCCATTCGAAGGAGGGAGGTAGAAAGCAATAAAGGCTATTACCTGAACGGATCTGTAGAAGATTTAGGGGATATGCAAGTATTTTTTGGCATTGAAACTCTTGATGCGTCGGGACTTAAGTACAAAGAAGGGAAAGTGTATCCAACCGTCTTTGAATCCATAAAGGACCTTACGGAAGAGAAGGCCTTGGAGTTCCTTCGTCAAGGCTTTTTGGCCGTCAAAGTAAGGTCAGGGGAACCTAGGCAAGTTCATGGATTGCCCTTGCTGGTGTTGAAATCTACCACAAGCTTCTCTGGAGGTTGGACCTCAGGGGCAGTGCCCAATTTCTTATTGACCCAAGGCGAAGAGGTACGCTATGCTGTGGTCAATGGCTACCTGATTGACCTGAAGCAACCCAAGGCACAAGAAATCAGAAACCGAATCTATTGAAAAGAGAAGGAAGATTTGGGAAGTAAAAAGAGAGTACTGAATCCTAACAACTAGGGTTTTTTGGCTAGGCGTAAAAAAACCTCATGGTAGTGTTGGGTCACATGATCCCAGGAATATTTTTGAGTGAGCCCTTCTCGGGCATGGCTTCGGAGGCTTTCGATGGCAGTAGTTTCCCGCTCTGCCTTTTCTATTAGGGCGGTAGTCTCAGGCATTGATTTTTCAAAAAACCATCCATGTTTCCCGTTTTGGAGCATTTCTTGGTTAAAAGGGGTGTTTAAGGCCAAAATGGCGCAGCCATAACCCAAGGCTTTTAGCATGGCGGGGTTGGTTCCTCCAAACTCATGCCCATGAAAATAGGCATAGCAGTGGGAATACAGGGAAGCTAGGTCCTGCGGGTCGGTCACATAGCCTGTAAAAAGAACGCGGGGGCCTTTCAACTGCTTCACCTGCTGGGCCCAGGCAT
>JAJTDZ010000047.1 GCA_021298245.1 Algoriphagus sp.
AAATGCGGATGCGCTGAATAGAAGGAAAGCGCCAAGGATTAAGATGTTTTTCATTTTAGAACAAGTTAAGTTTTTGATTTATTTAGTTTGTGATGCTGCTACCTCAGCAGTTAAAGTGGCCGGATCGAACATGCGATAGATCTGTACTACTTTATCTCCTTCCCACCATAAAATCATGTGAAGAGGGACCTTGGTTTCCGCATTCGTGTACTTCCCTTTACCGGTCCATAAACCCCAATAGCCTGTGGCTACTTGTCCGTTATTTCCGGTGAAAGTTTTCAGCTCGCCTGGTTTTAAGGTCATGGTGATATCGCTGAATAACGTGTGTGTAAATTGGTCAGCTTTAATAAATTCAGCACGTCCTCCAGGAGTAGCTTTAACATTATTAAGACTATCCACATTGTTCGCAAATCCATCAATTGCTTTTAGCGTGTCTGCATAGATTTCATGAGCCACAAGGGTGTCATTTTTCATATATGCCTCAATCAATTGCTTCACTTTTGCAGTTTTGTCGTCCAAAGACACATAGGTTCCACCTTCTATATCTCCAGAAGCAGCCGCATCCGTAGTTGTAGTTTCTGGTGCTTGACAAGCAAGCATTGTTACCATTACAAGCAAGGGTAAGAATAATTTTTTCATGTTGATTTTGGTAAGGGTGACTTATTTAGTTTGGGATGCTGCTACCTCTACATATAAAGCTGCTGGGTCAAAATAGCGGTATTCAGTAACTACTTTATCCCCTTCCCATACAAACACAAGGTGCAATGGTGCTGAAATAGCAGCGTTTGTAAACTTCCCTTTACCGGTCCAGGTACACCAAACTCCAGAATGAGTTGTCCCGTCTGCATACACAAAAGTCATGATTTTGTCAGTCGTCACCTTGATATCCGAAAAATAATCATGGTTCATCCGCTCATTCGCTGCAAAACCTGCTCGTCCCCCAGGGTTGGCCTTTGTCACTCCACCTTCTTGGTTGGCAGCCATTTGATCAAAGATCTCTACTGAATCAACATAGTATTCATAAATCTTTGTGGAATCATTGTTCATGTAGGCTTCTAAAAGCTCCTTTACTTTTTGTGACTTATCATCTAGTGAAGTAAATGTTCCTGACTTTGGATCAGAAGAAGTCGTTGCATCAGCTGTTTTTGTTTCTGGTGCTGCGCAAGCAAACATCGTCACAATGACAAGCAAGAGTAGTCCTAGTTTTTTCATACCATTAATTTTTTTGAGGTTGTAAATTGAAATTAGCCTGAGATATTTTTTTAAATATAGGTATCAAAATGAAACTTAAAATAAAGTTGAAATTATTTTTTCAAAAAATTCTACAAAAAAACCTCCGGTTAATTACCGGAGGCTCATGGTGTTGAAATTTGGAGAGGATTTAAAGAACTAGCGCTTCTTTGAATTTTCGATACCCATCCATCATCTCTTTTATATAATTCTCTTTGTCATTTTTCATTCTTGTCTTTACTATACCTGTATAGGTATCCCCTAAGTGATCGTAATAAAAATCTGTCGTAAAAATGGCCATTTCGACCATAATGGGAAAGGTTTCAATTCCTTTTTCTTCCAATAGGTAATGAATATTCTTCTTGTTTGTTTCTCCCTTTTTCCTGCTCAAAAATCCCAATGCTTCTAATTTTTTAAGCCGGTTGGAAAGCATTTTACTCGGCATCAACTCGGGAGAAGTCTTAAATTCATTAAAGGTAGATTTATGACCAAATAGCATGTCTCTCAGGACCAATAAGGTCCATTTATCCCCCAAAACATCCAGGCCGGTTGCTACAGGGCATAAGGATCGGAAACCTTCATTTTTATCTTTTTCCATAAACGCGCACAAAAATACAAAAGAATTAGCACCTGCCGCTGTTACCTACACAAGTCACCGATCGATCTAGTCCAATTCACCCGTTCCGAGCCTAGGGCAGGCCGAGCAGCCCTGATCCAGATCAGTGGATTGAGTGTACTGAGCGTTGCTTCTCGTTTAAACTAGAAAAGGAGGAAATAAGTTGGCGAATAGTGGAATGAATTGAACCAATCCGTTAAGTGCACAAGCTAAAATTAACTTTCCTGTGCTCGACTCACCTTCGCCTTCCTTACCTTCCTGAGAGGCTATTTTTTTTTAAGTGTTAGAAATGTAATTTTGAAGACACACACTACCTAAAGTAACCCTGATGAAGTATTTCAAGTTGAATTACCTAAGAATTTATGGTAGTGGTTTGTTTATCTTGGCAATTTCTTCTGTGTTATTTTTTTGTAATCCAAAAGAGGAAACCACCCCCGTCGAAACCCCTAAAAAAGTATTGATTTTAGGAAATAGCATTACCTGGCATCCGCCCGGACCTGACCTCAACTGGTTCGGGAACTGGGGAATGGCCGCAACTGCGGCTGAAAAAGATTTTTTATCCCTTTTGACCAAAAAAATCAAAGAAAATAACGAGCAAAATGAAGTACTAGGGAGAAATGTATATCCCTTTGAAAGAACTTATGAAACGATTAAGCTAACTGAGTTTGAAGATTTAAAAGCCTTTAAGGCGGACATCATCATCATTCGATTTGGTGAAAACATAACCGAAAAAGAGCGTGCAGAAAATCCTCAATTGCAAGTTGCTGTCAAAGCTTTTGTAGACTACTTAGCAGATGGAAGGCCTGTAAAAGTAATCCTGACGACACCATTTTGGACTAATGCTGGAGTCAATCAAAATTTTTTAGCGCTCTCCGTAAAAAACAAATGGCCGCTCGTTCAATTACATGATTTAGGATTGGCCAATGAAAATATGGCCCTGGAAAGATTTGAAAACATTAATGTAGGAAGTCATCCAGGAGACCTAGGTATGGAAAGAATTGCCACTAGAATTTGGACTATGCTAGCCAATGAACTTTGACGCTTAAGAAAGATTCACAGCCTTCAGTCAACCTCTACTATCACTGAAACCGAACTCAAAAAAGAACGTAAATCTGTAATCCTCTTCTTAGCCAACTTCTTCAAAAAAAACGCGCTACTCTTCAATTGGAGCAGCGCGCTTTTTGATTCGGCCCGATTTAGTCGACCAAAATCCGGACATGATTACTCCACCGTAACCGATTTCGCTAGGTTACGCGGTTGGTCCACGTTGCAGCCCCGCATCACGGCAATATGGTAGGAGAGCAACTGCAAGGGCACCACGGCCACCAAAGGGGTAAAGGCTTCGTGGGTAGCTGGAATTTCGATCACGTGATCGGCCAAGGCCTTCACTTGCGTATCTCCTTCGGTGACCACTGCCACGATCTTTCCCTTCCGGGCTTTTACCTCTTGGATATTGCTCACTACTTTTTCGTAGGAACTGTCCTTCGTCGCAATAAAAATCACCGGCATCTCCTCGTCAATCAAGGCAATAGGACCATGTTTCATCTCTGCAGCAGGATAGCCCTCTGCATGGATATAAGAAATTTCTTTCAGTTTCAAAGCTCCTTCCAAGGCCACCGGAAAATTATATCCTCTTCCCAAATACAGCATGTTGCGTGCATCTTTGTACTCTGCCGCAATCTGCTCTATCAGCGCATTGGTTTGAAGCGCCTTTTCTACCTTGGCTGGCACAGCCGCCAGTTCATGCAAGAGTTGGATATAGGTACTTTCTGCTAAGGTGCCCCGTTGGTAGCCTAGCTTCAGTGCCATCATGGCCAAGACAGAGATTTGGGCTGTAAAGGCCTTGGTAGATGCCACCCCTATCTCTGGTCCCGCGTGGGTGTACGATCCCGCATGGGTATTTCTAGGGATAGACGAACCCACCACATTGCACACCCCAAAAATGGTTGCGCCACGAGACTTGGCCAGTTCTATGGCTGCCAAGGTATCGGCAGTCTCCCCCGATTGGGAGATGGCTATCACAAAGTCTTTTTCATTTACCACTGGATTGCGGTAGCGAAACTCAGAGGCGTATTCCACCTCCACAGGGATGCGGGCAAACTCCTCAAACAAGTACTCCGCCACCAAGCCGGCATGCCAGGAAGTCCCACAAGCGGTGATGATGATGCGCTCGGCATTCTGAAACTTGTTCATGTACTCTCGCAACCCCCCAAGCACCAATCTACCCGACTTGGCATCCAGTCTCCCACGTAGGCAATCGGCAATGGACTTGGGCTGCTCGTATATTTCTTTGAGCATGAAGTGAGAGTAGCCTCCCTTTTCTATGGCTTCCAACTCCATCTCCAATTGATTGATGTAGGGGTTGGTCGCTACGTTTTCTATGGTCTTTACCTGAAGAGCGCCTTCACGAATAACTGCGATTTCGTAGTCGTCCAAGTAGACTACCTTATTGGTGTATTCAATAAATGGAGTTGCATCCGAGGCCAAAAAGAATTCGCCTTCACCTACACCCACTACCAACGGAGATCCTTTTCTAGCAGCAATCAGGGTATTGGGCTCTTCCAAATTGATCAGTACAATGGCATAGGCCCCTACGACTTTATGCAAGGCTAGTCGAAGCGCCTCTTCTAAAGAACAATTATTGTGTAGATAAATGTCTTCGATGAACTTGACAAAGACCTCGGTATCGGTTTCGCTTTGAAAACCATAACCCTTTTTCAATAGGTCTTTTTTAAGCACCTCGTAATTCTCAATGATTCCGTTGTGGATCATGGCAAAGCGCTCCGAAGAAGAATAGTGAGGGTGCGCATTGATGTCATTGGGCTCCCCATGGGTCGCCCAACGGGTATGGCCTATACCTACCTTGGCACGAATAGCCCCATTTTCTTCTAGGTGCTTTTCTAGCTCGGCTACTTTGCCCTTTTTTTTGTAAATGCTGAGCCCTTTTTGATCGATGAGGGCCACGCCAGCAGAGTCATATCCTCTGTACTCAAGTCTGCGTAAGCCCTTAATGATGATGGGAAGGGCATCTTGCTGCCCCACGTAAGCGACAATTCCACACATAGCTAAAAATTTAAAAACAGTTGGTTAACAGTGCTACAAAGAAACAGGAATCGTGCCAAATAACATGTACTAGGAGAACAAAAAAACCTAGGGCATGAATTTCCTTATTAAAAGAAGGTTTTACTTAATCTTAGAGTAAATAACGGTCACTTTCACCTTGTCCTTATTGACCTTAAACTGCCGTAGCGAACGTTTAAAATCATCTCCTGTGTTGGGAGTGATGGCATAGAGCAACCAATCTTGACGCTGCAATTGCTTTTTGTAGAGGGCATTGAAATAGGAAGAAATACCCGCACGCTGCCATTTCTGGGTAGCTTCGTAGTTGATCAGGGCTACTGAGGGAAAAAAATTGTTGGGCACGAGCTTCCCTTTATCGTCTTCGATGACTTGAGGCTGCCCGTCCCCCTGCACGTGAAGTTCGGACTTATTGATAGAACTGAGTAATACCCGATTTTGTGTATCTACAAATTTCATTACCATACCCGAAATGGGGCTTTGTCCCTCACCTTGGTCCTCAATGGGCCCTAAAACAAAATTGACTTGATTGAATACTACCCCTGAAAGAGTGTCCAAAAAAGCATCCAGGGGGCGGGTATTGATGCGCATGGCCAAGCCCAAACCGGATTTCATCCCCAAAATGGGACCCGTTGCGTAGGACTTAGAGTATTCCTTGACCACTTCGGTAGGTGTTCCTCTGCGGTCCGAAGTTATGCCATTGAAACTACGGGAAGAAAAAGTAGTGATGGTATACTGTTTTCTTGCCGTATCCCCAAGGTAATGGTAATAGAAGGTCATCCCTGTATTGCCTCCCAAGGAAAATCCGGCTGTGGCATTGTCCCCTTCCCGAGGCAGGATAGCTACTCCAGGCATGTACTTTCGGAAGGAAAACAAATTATCGAACTCCAAACCCCTTTTAAGTTTGGAAAAAATTTCTGAAGCTGCCTCATTACTTAGCGGAGCCAAGAGCAAGGTATCTTTGGTGGTCTTAAACACGACCTCTAGTTCTGCCATTGGCTTGGGATCGTAAGCCAGCTTACTAAAATTATAATATAAGGTGTCGAGTAAAGGTTCAGATAGAAAATGAACGCTGTATTTTTTCTTCTGATCCAAGTTGGACCCATTAACACTTACGGTAGATAAGTTGAAAAAGGCCGAATCCAATAAAGCATCCGATCGGGGACGTTCCGAACCCTGCTCGATGTACAATCGGGTATAACCTATGCTTTTTGTTTTTCCGAAGTAGGGATCTTGCTCGTCACCCACAATCAAAATACCTGCATTGGTCGTATTGAATGAATCAAGCAACACCACAGAGGCTTCCAAGGGAATTTCCTTGTAAAAAACTCCCACTTGACTATTTTGCGGGGCCAATTCTAATCCTACGGAAGCAGGATCACTGCACGCGCTAAACCCCAAAAGAAAAATAACTGCGGAAAGAGAAACGGAAAACTTAGCCCGCCAGGCTGGTATACATTCCATACAACTCGTCATGAGCTTGTTGCTCTTCTTCGAAACTGATTTCAAACTTCTTGCTTTTTGAAAAATTCTCAATAAGTAGATTAATTTCTGCCGACACTTCGGAACCTTTCACCACCCTATCGGCATATTCCATCCCCATCTTGATGAATCCCGTAAAGTCTTTGCTTGTCAAAGGTGCTAAAATTGTATCATCAATATCCACCATCTTAACCTTGTTTAACAAATCGTCCCCAAAGGTGTGGGAAAACCCGTTGGTATAAATGCCAAAAACAGACTTGGTGTCCTTAAATAAAGGCTCGTTTTTGTAGGTGGTTTTCAAATACATGGGAATCAGCGAAGTCATCCAATCGTTGCAATGCACGATGTCTGGAGACCAGCCCAACTTTTTAACCGTCTCTAGGACCCCTTTGCAAAAGAAGATGGCCCGCTCGTCATTGTCCTCATAAAAGCGTTGCTGCTTGTCGTGAAACACGTACTTTCGCTGGAAATAATCTTCGTTGTCGATAAAATACACTTGAAGTTTGGCATTGGGTATGGAGGCTACCTTGATGATCAAAGGCTTTTCTTCATCCCCCACTGCGATGTTGATCCCGGACAACCTCACCACCTCGTGAAGTCTATTCTTCCGTTCGTTGATCAACCCAAAACGAGGAACCAAAATGCGTATTTCCATCCCTCGCTCCTGCATGGCCTGAGGGAGAGATCGTAAGAATGTAGCTACCTTGGAAGTCTGTAAGAAGGGGTTGATTTCACTAGCAACGTAGAGAATACGTAGTTTGGACATGCTAAGGGAATTTTAAGGGTCGTGATAAACAACGGCACAAAGGTAAATAAAAAAAGCCTAAAAGCATTGGATTTGTGGATATTAATCTAGTTTTACCCCAAATTGGCCGGAATACTCCCCTGTCATGAAACGAATCTACACCGAGGCCGAATGGAAGTCCCTAAGGTTTGGCCTTTTTCAAGAAAATAAAAGTTTGGGGTTTGTGCCCACCATGGGGGCCTTGCACCAAGGCCATTTGGACCTGGTCGCGGAAAGTCTTTCACAAACGGATTATACCCTAGTTTCCATTTTTGTGAATCCCACCCAATTCAATTCTCATGAGGATTTTCAAAATTACCCCAACACCTTGGAGGCGGACTTGGCACTGCTGGATTCCAAAGGGGTAGATGCAGTATTTTTACCTTCCACCGATACCCTATATCCCAAACCTCCACAGCTCAGCATAGACTTTGGACACCTTTCAAGGGTCTTGGAAGGGAAGTTTAGGCCTGGACATTTCAATGGAGTGGGGCTTGTCGTAGCCAAACTTTTTCATATAATTCAGCCCACTGTAGCGTTTTTTGGACAAAAAGACCTTCAGCAAGTTGCTGTAATCCGACGCTTGGTTTTCGATTTTTCCTTCGATTTAGATTTGGTAGTAGTGCCTACCCGAAGGGAAATAGATGGCTTGGCCATGTCTTCTAGAAATCTAAGGCTAGATCCACAAGAGCGAACCATCGCCCCCCTGCTCTATTCTGGGATGCAAGAAGTAAAGCAACATCTCCTCTCAGGGATGTCTTGGAAAGAAGTTAAGGCTAATTTTTTGAAGCAATTGGCAGCACAAAAACAATTGAGTATCGAATACCTAGAACTGGTACACCCTGAAACTTTTGAAATTTATGAGACTTTTTCCCCGCTTGGACCATGTTCTATTTGCTTAGCCGCCTATGTTAGTAAAATTCGCTTGATCGACAATCTCCCAATTATTGAGTAATTTCAGGTACTTTTGCCTAATCAAGTATTTTTCTTGGGTCAAATCAAAAATTAATCTGCAACGTTTTACCCTTTGATGCGATTACCAAGAAATAACAATCCCAAATCAATCCCCTAGCCTTGATGGGAGCTTCTTCTCTTAAAAGTTTTATTCAAGTGATTTTATCCTTGGCGGTAGCCCTTGGGATTTTCTGGTATTTGTACCAGGACTTGGATGTGAAAAGTTTGCAGGCACAACTTCTTTCTAGCCATTGGGGATGGATCCTTTGTTCTCTGGGCATTGCTTGGGCGGGTTATTGGATTCGGGGATGGAGATGGGCCCTACTGATTCAAACGGAGGGGGAACAAGCTCCCGTGAGTGCTAGCCGTGCCTACCATGCAGTGATGGTAGGATACCTAATCAATCTGCTCGTCCCAAGAGCTGGAGAAGTGGCACGTTGCGGAGTGCTCGTTCGCAACAATGGCATCCCCCTGGGCCAGGGCCTGGGCACGGTGATCGTAGAGCGCAGCGTGGATTTATTATTTCTTGGAGCTACCATTTTACTGGCTTTCCTTTTAGAAAATCAACTTTTTATTTCCTTAGCGGATCAACTTTTGGATCTGGATCAGCTCGGCCACCAATGGTCCAAGCACTTTCCGGTAATACTGGGGATAGGTTTGGGTTTGGGGATAGTGCTTTATTTGCTTGGCAAAAAATACCGCAGGCACCCCATCCTTCAAAAAGTTCAACTTTTCTTCAAGCAACTAATTGCTGGACTTCGTTCTATAGGATCGCTACAGAAGCCCTTGGGATTTTGGATAAGCTCTTTGGTCATTTGGATAATTTATTTTCTAACCATGTACACCGTTTCTCTTGGAATTGAATCTGCTGCCAATTTGTCTGCAAGTCAGGTGCTACTGGTGATGGTCATGGGAAGTATTGGCATGATTGCTCCTGTCCAAGGTGGGATTGGTACTTTTCATGCGCTGGTAGCCTTTATTTTGATTGAATTTGGAGTTCCAGAAGCAGATGGCAAAATTTTTGCAGCCATCATTCACGGAACCCAAGTGGTGTTGGTGGTCGTAGTAGGTCTAGCCAGCTGGATCATGATGCTTAAACTTCCCCCTTGGAAAAAACCTTTTATTGAGTAATTTCGTAATCACACCCAGTTAACCTCTATATACACATGATTATTCTAATTGTTGCCGTTTTTGCCATTCTTGGATTTGTCGTTAGCAGCCAACTGAAAAGCAAATTCAAGCGCTATTCTCAAACTTCCCTGCAAGCCAATCTTTCGGGGGAGGAAATTGCCAAACTCATGCTTGCCGATCATAATATCCATGAAGTTCGCGTGATTTGCGTGGAAGGTCAGCTTACCGACCATTACAATCCTATGGACAAGACGGTAAACCTTTCTCCGGATGTTTTCTACGGAAGAAATGCTGCCGCTACGGCAGTTGCTGCGCACGAATGTGGCCACGCAGTGCAACATGCTACGGCATACTCCTGGTTGAGTTTCCGATCTGCAATGGTGCCCATTCAAAACATTTCTAGCAAGATTTTAAACTTTATCCTGATTGCGTCTCTTTTTGGAGGATTTGCCTTAGGACTACCTTACGAATTCATTGGCTATTTGGTGGTTGGTTCCTATTCCGTCATGACGGTTTTTTCTTTGGTCACCTTGCCAGTGGAATTTGATGCCTCCAACCGGGCCTTAGCCTGGGTGCAGCAGAGAAACGTAGTGACTAGAGAAGAATACGCCATGTCTAAGGACGCCCTCAACTGGGCTGCTCGAACCTATTTGGTAGCCGCCTTAGCCTCTTTGGTGACCCTAGCCTATTATATCTTTGTGTTCTTTGGTAACCGAGATTAAATGAAATTTTAAATAAATGATAAGGGACTTAATCGTCCCTTTTCTTTTTTGTACTAACTTTTCACCACGATATACACCCAAATTACTTGATGAACTTTCAACTTTCAGAGGAGCACCTAGCCGTACAGGAAGCGGCTAGAGAATTTGCACAAACAGAACTTTTACCCGGTGTCATCGATAGAGATACCGAGGCCAAATTTCCCGCAGCACAAGTCAAAAAAATGGGGGAGTTGGGCTTTATGGGCATGATGGTTGACCCTGCCTATGGCGGTGGAGGCATGGACACGATTTCTTATGTAATCGCCATGGAGGAGCTCTCCAAAATTGATGCCTCTGCTTCCGTTTGCATGTCGGTCAACAATTCCTTGGTGTGCTGGGGCCTGGAAAAGTACGGTACCGAAGATCAAAAGCAAAAATACCTGAGCAAATTGGCATCGGGAGAGAAAATTGGCGCCTTTTGCCTTTCTGAACCAGAAGCTGGTTCGGATGCCACTTCCCAAAGAACCCGCGCTGAGCTCAAAGGGGACCACTACCTCTTGAATGGTACCAAAAACTGGATTACTAACGGTTCTTCGGCAAGCATCTACTTGGTGATCGCCCAGACGGATCCCAGCAAAGGCCATAAGGGCATCTCGGTGTTTATCATTGAAAAAGGTTGGGAGGGATTTGTCATTGGCAAGAAAGAAGATAAGCTGGGGATTAGAGGCTCAGATACCCATTCCTTGCTTTTCACCGACGTGAAAGTGCCCCTGGAAAACCGTATCGGAGACGAAGGATTTGGCTTTACCTTTGCCATGGAAACCCTCAACGGAGGCCGAATAGGGATTGCTGCGCAAGCCTTGGGCATTGCTTCTGGGGCCTACGAACTCGCTTTAAAGTATTCCAAAGAGCGTTCTGCCTTTGGAAAGCCCATCAGCCAACACCAAGCCATACAATTCAAATTGGCTGACATGGCAGTACAAATTGAAGCAGCAAGACTTTTGGTCTACAAAGCTGCTTGGATCAAAGACCAGGGGGAAGAATACGCACAAGCCTCCGCTATGGCCAAGCTGTATGCCTCCGAAGTAGCCATGCAAGTGACCATAGAAGCTGTGCAAATCCATGGGGGCTACGGCTATGTGAAAGAATACCATGTGGAGCGCCTGATGAGGGATGCAAAAATCACTCAGATCTACGAAGGTACCTCAGAAATTCAACGGATTGTTATTTCACGGGGAGTCTTGAAATAGTACACAAAATTCACCGTTTAAGAGGGTAATTGTAAAAAAATTTTACCCTCTTTTTTTTATTTATTTTATTATTTTAAGTGTATATTGCCTATTCTAAATTAGAAAAGTTACATTTTTAACTCTGAATTTTTAAGGATTTATGGAATACTACAATAAAGTAATTGAATCGGTTCAAGTCAGATTTATCAAAGGCAACAATTACAAAATTGAAAAGCCAACAGCAGTAGTCAATTACAAGGAAAATGAAAATACCCTCATCTTGCTTCATCACGGGAGTTTGAAATTTGGTGATAACCAGGAGCTGATCAACGAGAGCGAGGTGATTTTTATTCCAAAAGACAGGCAAACACCCCTCACGTTTGGAGCTAAAGCCTCCCGTCAGGAAATCAGTATGGAGCAATTTTCTGACAATAGAAAAAAGCACCTGCAAAGTATTTCTTTCAAAGAAATCAAAGCCAGCGAAGAAGATTGCATTTCTATGCTCCAATTTGAGTCCAAGGTCTTTGATGTGGTCAATTTTTTCAATTCCCTAGATATTCCCCCCTTTGTGATTCGATTCAATGACCGAATCGCCACCTTGGTAGAGGACCTGATGAAAGAGATAGAAAATTCCAGCGTAGGTAAAGAAAGAATTCTGAAGGCATTGACCGAGGTGCTGGTCATCGAACTGTTGAGACATATCTTGAAAAATAGATTGTTTACTGAGGAACTTTCTACCAACTCCACCTATTTCAAAGATCCTCGACTGATCGACTTGTTTAACTTTATCAAAAGCAATATCGGAGGAGATTTGTCCAATAAGGTATTGGCAAGGGTGGCCAACGTTTCTGAAGATTATGTAGGCCAGTACTTCAAGATGCTTACAGGGATCAATCCACAAGATTACATCGAATACCAGCGCCTAGAAGCCGCGGTAGACCTCCTTCGCACCACCAAGAAATCTATCCGCACCATAGGCAAAGAAGTTGGGTACAAGGACACGGCTTACTTCTGCAGGAGATTTAAAATGATGTATGGAGTGCCTGCAGGAAAAATGCGAAGAAGGGAATCCCTCATCAATGTCTAACCTTTGAGGTCTCCAGGACCTCGAAGGTTTTTTCTTTGAGTAATTAAACATTCGAGGTTTGTAAAACCTCAACAATTAGAACCTTTGAGGTCTCCAGGACCTCGAAGGTTTTTTCTTTGAGTAATTAAACATTCGAGGTTTGTAAAACCTCAAATGTTTTCCTTCTTTTCCACAGGTTTTTCGGGTTCAGCAAAAAACTGTGTGTAAAGTTTATCCTTGGCTAGCCCTATTCCCAAGAAAAGGAGTTTTTCTAGCAACCCTGACCATAAGGATGCACTTTTCTTTTGGGTCAATCTTTCCTTGATCTCTGGGGTCAGGAGCCCTTCTTTTTCCAAGACTTGCATGGCCTTGTCTGTCTGATTGGCCTGTTTCTTTTTGGCAAGTTGAACCACTCCATATACCAATACAGCTCCTACGGCTACAGCAGCTCCTACCTTGAGCCAGTCTTCAGACCCTTTTTTAAATACATCCAATTGCTTGGCTAATGAGCGTTCTAGCTCCTCGGATTTATTTTGTAGGTCCTTATTCATGAGATTTTTTTTCACTGGTTGACTTAAAAATAAACCGCTTCAATGAAGAATTAACGCTCCGCTGTACCCCCTCTGCATCTTTGCTCAGATACAAAATCAGCACCAGCAGCAGGTACAAGAGCCCTACTGCCAAGAATCCCAAGTAAGGACTTTGGGTAACTTGGCTGATGAAAAAGGCGATGGAAAGAGAAACAAATAGGAATACCAACAGCATCAAACAACCCAACAACACCAACAAGATCAATCGGGAAAGTATCCCCACGAGTTGATCTTGAATGTCAGACTTGACCATCTCTATTTTGGTCTCTAAAATAGCCTTCAGGGTCTGGAGAATTTCAGTAAAATTTAGCATGCGAAAAAAGCGTTATGGGGCAACCTCCCTGTGTAATTTACCACCGAATATACTTGAAAACTAAGGATCAAAAAAATCAAATTGCCCCTTCCCTCATTGCTGCTTATAAAAGGCATCCCTCAACACCAATTCCAGGGCCATGAAGATGGCTTGATTGACCGGATACTGTACCGAAAGGGCCTCATCTATGTCCTTGAGCCGGGTGTAGTAGGCAGGCGCTAGGGGCATGTCTAGGTCTTCGTTGATCCCATTGGGAAGAAGTGGTAGACAACTCCTCCGCTAAAGCCTCTGCCAGTCCTTTTTTATGTAAATCAAAAGCTAGAGGCAAAAACTCAAGAGCTGTAGCAGGTACCTCTGGGTTTGAGCAACAAAAGCCACAACCTGAAATACAGCCCATTCCTCCTTCTTGATGAAAGCGACTTGCCTCTACTTCCAAATCATGAAATAAGGCCTCCACGGCTTGAGATTTTTCTAAAAGAGTCATAGGCGAGGCATAGTCTACAAAAATAGGGGGCGAGAAGGGCAATTCTCGTACTTCCTGATTGTTTTTTTCCAGCTCATGCTCAAGGAATTGCGAGGGTGTTTTCTAATTTTCTTACCTTTCTTATTCAGAAATCGTAATCTTGATAGATAAGATTAAAAAAATTATGAGCGAGTTAGACGAAAAAAATTCGGAGGATAGAATCCGACAGGCATTTAAAGAAAGAGACTGGAGTGAAATAAAAAGCGCAGATTCTTGGGCCATTTTTAAGGTAATGTCCGAGTTTGTGGAAGGATTTGAAAAACTAGCTAAAATAGGCCCTTGCGTAACCATTTTTGGTTCGGCACGCACCCCAAGAGACCACCACTACTACGGGGTGGCTGAGGAAATTGCCGCCAAACTGGTACGTCATGGCTATGGTGTCATCACCGGAGGAGGTCCTGGCATTATGGAGGCTGGAAATAAGGGGGCCTTTTCTCAAGGAGGAAAATCCGTGGGCCTCAATATCCATTTGCCTTTTGAACAATTCAATAACCTATACATCGACCGAGACAAGCTACTCACCTTCGATTATTTCTTTGTACGCAAGGTGATGTTTATCCGCTATTCCCAGGGATTTGTAGTACTTCCTGGAGGGTTTGGCACGTTGGATGAATTGTTTGAGGCACTTACCCTCATTCAGACCAATAAAATCGGAAGATTTCCCATCGTCTTGGTAGGAAAAAAATACTGGGAAGGATTAATCGATTGGATCAAAACTACTTTGCTTGAGCAGGACCTGCATTACATCAGTCCTTCAGACTTGGATCTCTTTTGCGTGGTAGACGATGCCACCGAGGCCGTAAAAGTGATAGATGAGTTTTACAGCAAGTATTTGCTAAGTCCTAATTTCTAGTTCTAGGATTTTCTAGGAAAATTTAGAAAGTTTTAGACCATCAAGACACCCGAAGGAGAAGCTCCCCTTGCCTTTTGATGACCTTTAAATCAAAAAATTGATTGATAAAGGCCTTGCAGTGATTTTCAGCCCATTCTGCCCGAGTCTCTGTATCAAACAGCAAGGTCATCCTGAGCATGGTCTTGACGTAAGCCTCGTGCTGACCCAAGTGACGAATGTAGCCAAGAAAGGCCTCGTGCCAATCTTGTTGAAATTTTTCTAGATGCGTACGGCCATCAAATAAAAGTTCCAATTGATTGTCACCATGGCGGTAGCGGTACACCCCACAAAGTTGTCTGTAGATCAGCCGTAGACGATCCTTGGGGTAGTTCCACTCTTCCATGATCCTAGAAAAAGTAGGATCCATCAGGCGCAGGGGATTGTAAAGATGGGTGTAGGACACCTTCAGTTCTTCTACCATTTGGACAATCAAATCTTCTTCACAGGCCGTTTGGGCTTGCCGAAGCAGGTAGTTTTTATCCAAAGGGAATAATTTCTGAATCATGGTAGACCTTTGCCTCAGTAAAAATAATCAGATATTGGATGTTTTGGTAAAAGTAATGCCACTACAGGGTAAAAATTTTATTTGTCGCTATTCCTCCTTGGTCCTAGGCATGGGCTAGCATTTCCTCAATCAATTGTGTGTAGAATTCTTTAACCTCCATACCCATGGCCCTCACTTGTTGAGAAATTAGGCTAAAAAATCCCCTGTATCCTGTTGCAAAAAATAATCAATGCGTACGGCTCCTTTGCAGTGGAGTAAGGCATAGACTTTTTTAGCGATGCGCTCCACACGAGCTACCTCCTCCTCGGTCATGCGTCCAGGAGTGATTTCTTCGCATACCCCTGGAACGTATTTGGCTTCGTAGTCAAAAAATTCTTTACTGGACACAATTTCTGTTGCAGGAAGCACGGTCACCTCCCCCTTTCCTTTGAAAATGCCTACAGAAAACTCCCGTCCTGCAACGAATTCTTCTACCAACACCTGTTCGTCTTCGGCAAAGGCTTTGGTCAAGGCCTCGGGCAACTCTTCCCATTGCTTCACCTTACTCATGCCAATGGAACTTCCTCCATTGTTGGGTTTGATAAAAAGAGGAAGGGTGAGTTCGGATGAAATCCTAGAAACATGGGCAGGATCCTGCTCAAAAAGCTGCAGGGACCGGGCCACGTGCAATTCTGGGATAGACTGTACAATGGCTTTGGTGTAGCCCTTGTTCATGGTAATGGCCGAAGTCAATTGCCCGCAGGTGGTGTAGGGAATCTTGAGCATATCGAAATAACCGGCCAACTTGCCGTCTTCCCCTGGGGATCCATGGAGTATATTAAAAACTCCATCAAACACGATTTTCTTCCCCTCCAGGACAATGCTAAAGTCATTGAGATTTACGGGGATTTTTTCTCCTGTAGCCGTCTCGTAATACCAGTCTCCTGGAAAAACAAAGATTTTAAACACTTCGTAGCGCTCTCGATCTATGGTTTTTTCTACCACTGCTGCACTTTTCAAGGAGATTACATATTCCCCCGTAAAGCCTCCAGTGACTAAGGCGATGTTCTTCTTCATGACAGGAAAAATTTACCTTGCGAAATAGGGCATTTTCCAATTCCCTTCCAAAGATTTCGATTCCCTCCTAGGATTTATATCTTTGGCCTAACGTATTTGCAGGAAGTTTAGAATTATAATATAAGCATATGAAGAAGATTTGGCAAGTAGGAGTGTTGCTTTGGTGTGCACTTTTCTCATTTTCAATTCCAGCCCTAGCTCAAGAAGCCAAAAAGGTAAGTTTGGAGGATGTTTTCAAAAAAGGAACTTTTTCCCAAAAGTCTGTTTTTGGCATCAATTGGATGAAGGATGGCCTGTACTACAGCTCTTTGGTAGAGCGAGATGGATACCCTACCGTAGTGAAAATCAATGTAAGTACAGGTGAGGAAGTAGGAGTTTTACTAGACGGCAGGTCCTTAGAAATTGACTTTTCCAGCTACAGTTTCAATGCGGATGAGACCAAGGCCCTGGTAGCCACAGCCGTAGAGCCCATCTACCGCCGTTCTTCCAAAGGAATTTATTATGTGGTAGATCTTGCCTCGGGTCAAAAACAGCAGCTGATGGGAGGAGAAAAAATCTCTTATGCCACCCTTTCTCCAGACAATACTCGCGTAGCCTTTGTCATGGACAACAACCTCTATGTAACGGAACTAGGCAGTCAAAAGGTCACTCGACTCACTGCTGACGGAGAGGCCAATAAAATCATCAATGGTGCTGCTGACTGGGTGTACGAGGAAGAATTCTCTATGGCTCAAGCCTTTAAATGGTCTCCGGATGGGAGGAAAATAGCCTTCATTCGATTTGACGAAAGCGATGTTCCTGAGTTCAACATGCAAACCTGGGGACCACTTTACCCCAAAGACTATAGATTCAAATACCCTAAGGCAGGGGAAAAAAATGCCTTGGTCAGCATTCATGTGGTAGACATGTCGAGTTTGGCGATACAGAAAATGGATGCAGGAACAGAAACAGACCAGTACCTGCCGAGATTGTATTGGACACAAGATTCCAACCAATTGGCCTTTATTCGACTCAATCGCCTGCAAAACCAATTGGATCTCCTTCATGCCAATGCCAGCACAGGAGAGAGTAAACTCATCCTATCGGAAATTTCCAAAACCTACGTGGACCTAGACTACAACGATGACCTGCAGTACTTAAGCGATGGCAATTCCTTTGTCCGTACCTCCGAGCAGGACGGCTACAAGCATGTCTATCATCACCGCATGGATGGCAGTTTGATTCGTCAACTTACTTCTGGGACCTGGGAAGTGAGTAGTATGGTAGGCATTGATGAAAAAGCCAAAAAACTCTACTACGTTTCTACCGAGGCATCTCCTTTGGAAAGAAATTTCTATGTCATCCAACTGGATGGAAAGGGGAAAAAATCTCTTACTCCTGCCAAGGGCTCTCATACCATCAACATGAGCCCCGACTTTAGCTACTTTATAGATTACTACACCACCGCGGATACTCCTGTAAAAGTCAGCCTTTACGAAGCCTCTGGAAAGGAGCGTAAAGTATTGGAAGACAACCAGGCCTTGAAAGACCGAATGGCCAGCTTTGCTCTTGGAAAAAAAGAGTTTTTCACCTTTCCAACAGTAGATGGCACCACCCTCAACGGGTACTTGATCAAGCCTGCAGACTTTGATCCCAACAAAAAATATCCAGTGCTTCTGTACGTGTATGGTGGTCCGGGCTCTCAAAATGTGCTCAACTCTTGGGGAGGATCTAGAGACTTTTGGCACCAGCACCTAGCCGCAGAAGGCTACCTCGTCGCAAGTATTGACAACCGGGGAACGGGTGCAAGGGGCCGTGATTTTAAACACGCCACCTATGCCAATTTGGGCAAACTAGAAACCATCGACCAGATAGAGGGAGCCAAGTTCTTGGCCAAGATGCCTTTTGTAGATCCTTCTCGAATTGGAATTTGGGGATGGTCCTATGGGGGCTACATGTCTTCCCTTTCCCTGATGATCGGTCATGAGGTGTTTAAAACAGCCATAGCGGTGGCCCCGGTGACTACCTGGAGGTACTACGACACCATCTACACCGAGCGCTACTTGCAGACGCCCCAACTCAACCCTGCAGGCTACGATGACAACAGCCCCATCACCCATGTCAACAAGCTGAAGGGCAATTTACTATTGATCCATGGTACGGGAGATGACAATGTACACTTTCAAAATGCGGTGGATTTGGTCAATGCCTTAATTGCAGCCAATAAGCAATTTGAATCTTTCTATTACCCCAACCGGAACCATGGGATTTCGGGCGGAAATACTACTTGGCACCTTTACACGCAGATGACCGACTTCTTGAAGAGAAAACTTTAATTAGTCTTTGGATTTATAGAAATCCTCGACATGGCGTTGGAAAATTTATTCCTTAAGCAATCTTTATTTGATCCAAGTAGAATTTCATTCGGGTATGGTTTCTTTCCAAAAAATCAACCCGCTCGATTTGATCCAACTTGTGATTGTAAAATACCTCTATAAAATCCTTTCTTAAAAGGTACAGGTTTACCTTGTAGGAATAGTAGCGAATCCCAACCACAAAGCTGCCATGCAGGTAGAGAACTTTGACTTTTTCTGTCAACGTTAGCGCACTGAATTCTTCCTTAACCACGATAGAGAAAAATGAGTAGCACGAAGTTAATCAAATCGAAAATAATCCCCTACGTTTTTCTAGCTGCTGCCCGGAAAACCTTGAGATAGAAGTAAAATAGGGAGAGGGAAAGGGGATTCTTGAATTTCTGCTATCAAAGGGTTAAACTTGACCTAGAATATTTATGGTACTCTTGAAACGCTCGTCTTTTTTTGCTCCTAGCTTACCGGTGCTTTTGCTGCTCTCCCTGGTTCTAAGTTCGAGTTGCTCCAGCAAGCGTAGGATTTCCAAATCCTCTCCCGAGTTTACCATTATCCAATCGGCCAAGTCCTACTTGGGCACCCCTTACTTATACGGGGGCACCACCCGATCGGGCATAGATTGCTCTGCCTTGGTGCTCCACTCCTTCTCTTCGGTGGGCATGGCTCTTCCCAGGAGATCTGAGGACCAGAGCGAAGTGGGAAAAAAAATAAACCCTTCAAAAATTCGGCCTGGAGACGTTTTATTTTTTGCTACCGGTAAAAAGAAAAAGGAAGTAACCCATACGGCAATCGTCACTGAGGTGGATAAAAAAGACGTTCGCTTTATTCATGCATCTACTTCCAAGGGCGTCACTCAAGATTACCTGAGTTCAAACTATTGGAACAAGGCTTTTCTTTTTGCAAGAAGATTTTTGAAGTGAAGATCGCTTTTCAGGAATTATTGATCTAAAACGTAACCCCTGGAGTGCAATCATTTTAGATTAATTTTCCAAATATCCTTTGGTTCTAGACTTTTATGATTAATTTTGCGCTCGAATAAAAAATCGAGTCTCCTTTTACATTTTAACAGGTCAAATGGCAAATATTGGAAAGATAACTCAGGTAATTGGTCCGGTGGTAGACGTCTCCTTTCAAGGAGGTAAGCTGCCCAACATTTTGGACGCTTTGGAAATTACTAAAGACAATGGACAGAAGGTAGTGCTGGAAGTTCAGCAACATCTGGGAGAGGACCGCGTGAGAACCATTGCGATGGATTCCTCCGAAGGGATGGTTCGAGGCATGGAGGTAAAAGACATGGGGCAGCCCATCTCTGTACCTACTGGCGAAGGCATCAAAGGTCGTCTTTTCAATGTAGTGGGCGAGGCTATCGATGGTCTTCCACAAGTGCCTGCAGGAAAGAGACTTCCTATCCACAGACCTTCTCCAAAATTTGAAGACCTTTCTACTTCTACCGAGGTATTATTTACTGGAATCAAAGTAATTGACTTGATTGAGCCCTATGCCAAAGGAGGAAAAATTGGACTCTTTGGAGGTGCTGGAGTAGGAAAAACCGTATTGATCCAAGAATTGATCAACAACATCGCCAAGGCTTACTCAGGACTTTCTGTTTTTGCAGGGGTGGGAGAGCGTACGCGTGAAGGAAATGATCTCTTGAGAGAAATGATTGAATCAGGCATCGTAACTTATGGCGATGACTTTATCCATAGCTTGGAAACTGAAGGGGGATGGGATTTGTCCAAAGTAGATCTAAAAACCCTTGAAGATTCTAAAGCAACCTTCGTATTTGGTCAGATGAACGAACCTCCTGGAGCTCGCGCTCGGGTAGCCCTTACCGGACTTACCCTTGCGGAATATTACAGAGATGGGGATGGATCTGGTCAAGGCAAAGACATTCTTTTCTTCATCGACAATATCTTTAGATTTACACAGGCAGGTTCTGAAGTGTCCGCACTTCTTGGACGTATGCCTTCTGCAGTGGGATATCAGCCAACCTTGGCTACCGAAATGGGTGCCATGCAGGAACGAATCACTTCCACTAAGAATGGTTCTATCACCTCCGTACAGGCGGTATATGTGCCTGCGGATGACTTGACCGACCCTGCACCCGCTACTACTTTTGCTCACTTGGATGCCACGACGGTATTGTCTCGTAAGATTGCCGAATTGGGTATTTATCCTGCGGTAGATCCATTGGATTCTACCTCTAGAATTCTTTCCCCAGAAATTCTAGGTGACGATCACTACAACTGTGCTCAAAGAGTAAAAGAGACCCTTCAACGCTACAAAGAACTTCAGGATATCATTGCTATTTTGGGTATGGAAGAACTTTCTGAAGAAGACAAGCAGGTAGTACACCGCGCTCGTCGGGTGCAGCGTTTCTTGTCCCAACCGTTCCACGTAGCAGAGCAATTTACTGGTTTGAAGGGGGTATTGGTAGACATCAAAGACACCATCAAAGGATTCAATATGATCATGGATGGGGCTCTAGACCACTTGCCTGAGGCAGCATTTAACCTGGTGGGCAGCATTGAAGATGCCATTGCCAAGGGTGAAAAGATGCTTGCTGAGGTGAAATAATCTTGGGGTCTTGCTATTGAATAAAGATAATCATGCGCTTAGAAATCGTTACGCCAGATAAAAAGGTATTCCAAGGAGAAGTTAGTGAAGCTACCTTTCCAGGAGCCTTAGGAGCATTTCAGGTGCTTCAAAACCACGCACCTATCGTGTCCGCCTTGTCCAAAGGAACCATCTCCTTCACTACAGCGGAAGGAAAACAGGCCATAGAAGTGCTGGGAGGTGTAGTGGAGGTAAAACAAAACGACATAGTCGTCCTCGCAGAAAAAGTAGTAGATTAAACTACAATTCAAATCACTTAAGGTCCAATGCTGGCATTGGACCTTTTTTTTGTACCTGCCTTACTTTTTAGGTTTTCATTGCATATTAAAAGATAAGGTGTACATTTGCGACACGAAAGGGGGTGTACAACTATGATCATTGTAAACATTAAGGAAAACGAATCCATTGACAAGGCGCTAAAGCGTTTTAAAAAGAAATTTGATAAAACAGGTGCGGTTCGTGAATTGAGAGCCAGACAGGCCTTCACCAAACCTTCCGTAAAAAGAAGAGACGAGATCATTAGAGCTGCGTATAGACAGAAACTTCAAAACGAAATAATGAAGTAACGTCAACTTGCAAGATTTAAAAAGCACAGGCCTTACCGCTTGTGCTTTTTTTATGCCTAGATTTTTTCCAATTCCAACAACTTTTCAGTAGAGCTTTCGCGTTAAAATCTGGAGAGAAAGATGACTTACCTCAGAAGGCGGATTAAAATTTTAGCTTATATTCCCTAAGATTTTCTTTTCCATGATTGATTCGTTTATCAACTACCTAGAGCACGAAAAAAGAAGTAGTACCCACACGGTAGTGGCGTATCGCCAGGATTTGGAGCAAGCCTTGGCATTTGTTTCTCAATCTTTTTCTGTGGACAACTTAGAGTCATGTTCCCACGGAGAATTGCGGGCCTGGGTGATCGATCTAGTAGAGCAAGGATTTAGCCAGACCACAGTCAATAGAAAATTGGCCACACTACGCTCTTTTTATAAATTTTTAATGCGCTCCAAACTCATAGCCAAAGATCCGACCTACAAATTAAAGTCCCTAAAAACTCCCAAAAAACTACCTGAATTTTTACAAGAAACGACCATAAGTGATATTTTGGAGACTGAGGTATACGCCCCTACTTTTGAAGGTCAGCGGGACCGCATGGTGTTGGAATTTCTATACCTTACCGGAGTACGACTATCGGAGCTCACTTCTCTGAAGTGGAAAGACATTCGTCTGGCCGAGGAACAAGTAAAGGTCTTGGGTAAACGGCAAAAAGAGCGCATCATCCCCTTGACTAAATCCCTGCAGCAACACTTGGTGAGATACCAACAAAAGGTGGAAGAAAGGTTTTCAGCACCCGAAGCAGACACCCCATTTATCCTGAGCAATACTGGAGGCAAGGCATACTCCGTGTTGATTTACCGCATCGTCAGGCAGTACCTTGATCTTTTTGCACAGACCACCAAAAGAAGCCCCCACTTGTTGCGACATACTTTTGCCACGCATTTATTAAATAAGGGAGCAGATTTGAATGCAGTCAAAGACTTGTTGGGCCATGCCAACTTGGCTGCAACCCAAATCTATACCCATAATTCCATGGAAAAACTTAAGGCAGTGTTTGACCAAGCACATCCTAAAGCCTAACTATTTATCTTTTTATTTTTAACTTCTTTCGACATGAAACTTCAAATGCACTCCATCCACTTTGTTGCCGATCAAAAATTGATCGATTTCATTCAAAAAAAAGCTGATAAGCTGGATACTTTTTATGACCGCATTATTGACGGGGAGGTATTTATGCGGCTGGATAAAAATGAAAAAAACCAAAATAAACTGGTAGAAATCATGCTGAATCTTCCCGGCAAACAACTTTTTGCGAAGCACCAAGACGATACCTTTGAAGCAGCTGCTGACGAAGCCTTAGAGGGCTTGAGGTCACAACTTCAAAAGTACAAGGACAAAATCCTTTTGGCCAATCATTGAAGTTAATCTCCGACAGCCTGTGCTGTAGATTTTTTCTCCAAGAAAAAATAAGTAGTAACGTTTTCTGGTAAACTAGCCTCAAAAGAAGGATGAGGATAGGCGAGCAATAAGCTGGGAATGGCCTTTGATTTCCACTCCTGACTTAGTACCTCTTGCTTGTAGCGCACAGTGTCATCATCCGACAAGAGCTTGTCCTCCACGATTAAATAGGAATAGGAAGGGGCCAACTCTTTCCATTTTTCTTTAGGCAGGTCTACCACCTGGTAACCTGGTCCAAGGCTCATTCTGATTTTACTTCCTACATGCAGATTGCCAACAAATCCAATGGGCGCATCCAAGGCTCTATCTTTTAGCTTGACATTCGCTTGCTCCCCTTGGTGTGGCAAGGAAATCAAGCGAGTAATGCCTGTTACTAGGAAAAACAGCATCAATACCGAAATAGCAAGCAGCTTGGGAGGTAGGACGGCATGCCGAAAGAATGTCCCTACACCATAGCCTAAAAATAGAATTCCCAAAACAACGTAGGCAAACGACCATCCCCCACTAGCCCCGGTACCTAAAAACCAGGCATTCAGCCCGACCAGAAGGGCCACCAAAGAAAGTAGGAGGACTGCGGCTATCTTCAGCCCTTTTGCTCGATCCAAGCCTCCACCACGAACTAGAATCCAAGCAAGCCACAGCGCCAACACTGGCATTACAGGCAGCAAGTAGCGCTCGTAAAATTTGCTAGTGAGTGCACCCATGCCCACAATTGCCAGTCCCCAGAGGAGTACAAAGGCAAAAAACTGTGGATTTTCCTTCCAGGTGGTAGCCAAGGTGCTCTTTAATTTAAGAAGCGCTAAGGCTGCCCAAGGCAGGAACATGCCCACTAACAGCAATGAGACTACTGTTCCATTTTGAAGCACCAACAACACTCGAGACGTCACACGCGTACCCACCTGATCTTCCAAGAAACTGGCCAGAAAAACAGGGCCATGGAGCTGCCACATGGCCACAAACCAGAACAAGGCAATGCCTATCGCCACAAGCAGGGCGGGTAAATACAGCAGCTTTTTCCAAGAAATCCGCTGCCAAGGATTAAAACGTAAATATAAGATGCCTATACCTCCTAGAGCCACGGCTGGAAGCCCCTTCACTTCGAAGGCCAGCGCTAGGCCGAGGTAGAGCAACCAGAGGTATTTCTTTTCGGCATGCATTCCATCGCGAAGAAGCCCAACAACGCCAAGGGCGCTGCCTGTAAGGGTCAGCACCAAGAGCACGTCGGGGATGGAGCGGGTAGCAGCAAAAATGAGAATGGGATTGGAGGCAGAGATCAAGGCTGCGAGGCCGGCGATTTTACGGTCACCAAAAAGCACCTTGCCCAGTAGGTAAGTCAAGCCCACCGTAGCCGCTCCGGCGAGCAGGAAGAAAATTCGGGAACCCAAAGCATGCACTCCAAAGAGTTTGAATCCTGCGAGCACCGCCCAGTAGGTAAGGATGGGTTTTTTGAAGCGCAAATCCCCGGAACCCAAGTAGGTGGTCAGGTAATCTCCGTTTTGCAGCATTTTTACTGCCGCATCTCGGTAGTAGATTTCGTCGGGGTAATGCAGGTGAAAATCTAGCGCAAAAGGTCCCACCAGGCCACAAAAAAGGAGTAGCAGCACCCAGGGATTGGAAATCACAGCAGAAGATGGAGCAGTGCGCATGCCCAAAGATACTGCAGGTAGCTGGGATTTTTGGGTGGATTTGCTGTAAAAACAGGAAGCATTTTGACCAACTGCAGTTAAAAAAGTACTTTTGAGGAATCCTTTGCTCCTATGAACCAGCCGCTTTTATCCGTAGTCATCACCATTTTCAACGAAGAAGAAAATATTCAGCCCCTTTTACAAGCTACCTATTCCGCACTATCCAGCCTGAATTATGAAGTGATTTTGGTGGAAGATGGGAGTACGGACCGTACGGTAGCCGAGGTAAAAAAGTATGCCAACTCCCGTACCAAGCTCATCGTTTTCAATCGCAATTACGGACAAACTACAGCCCTTGCTGCGGGAATAGATCATGCTACTGGCAAGTACATCGCCACTATGGATGGAGATCTCCAAAACGATCCAAGCGATCTTCCCAACATGCTTCAAAAAGCAATCGAGGAGGAGTGGGACGTAGTAGCAGGGCGAAGAGCGAATCGTAAAGACGGCCTTGTACTTCGCAAAATCCCCTCTAAAATTGCCAACTGGATCATTAGAAATACCACCAAGGTATACCTGAAAGACTACGGGTGTACCCTTCGGGTGTACAAAGCGGAAATTGCACAAAATATGGGCCTGTACGGAGAGCTACACCGCTTTATTCCAGTACTTGCCAAGCAACAAGGGGCCAGAATGACCGAGGTGGATGTCAAACATCATCCCCGAATTCACGGAACTTCCAAATATGGACTCAGCCGCACCTTCAAGGTAATGGCTGACTTGATCCTGATGCTGTTTTTTCAAAAATACTTTCAGAGACCCATCCACCTTTTCGGGGGCTTAGGATTGCTTTCCTTTCTCCTTGGAAGCGCGATTAGCCTGTATCTTTTGGTGCTCAAAATCATGGGAGAAGACATTTGGGGAAGGCCCATCATGATTTTAGGCTTTATTTTGATCTTAGGAGGTATACAATTCATTACCACAGGCATCATAGCAGAAATCATCGTGCGCACCTATTTTGAATCTCAAGACAAAAAAACCTACCGAATCAAAACCATTTTTTTGGGGGAGATTTCTGCAGACCAATAACCTACCCTGTGTACTCTAACCAACTAATTCCTTGACTCACCTCCCTGATTGGCTCAAAACTAGTGTAAAACTCCTGCTGACAGGTCTGGCGCTTTACCTGGTTTTTCAACAGGTAGACATAGACCAACTGCAAGATTTATCCCAGTCCTTGCACTGGCCATGGATTGCAGGGGCATTTTTTCTTTTCGTCTGGAGTAAAGTAGCCACTTCCATCCGTTTAAATCACTATTTCAACAACCTCGGCATCCATCTTTCAGCATGGGAAAACTGGAAACTTTACCTCATAGGCATGTTTTATAATTTATTTCTGCCTGGAGGCATAGGAGGAGATGGATATAAGGTCTACTTGCTCCACCAAGATCACAAAACGCCCCTCAAGCAACTGATAAAAGCGTCCCTTCTGGATAGATTGAGTGGGCTGGTTGCGATTTTAGTCGTTTTGGCTGTACTATTTTTATGGGTAGAGGTACCTATTCCCTTTACCAAAACTCCATTTTGGTTTTTTCTTTGCCTTGGTCTAATTCCAACCTGCCTAGTTGCATTTTGGGGTGTACAGCACTACTTCTTTACGGATTTTATACCTTCCTTTTGGCCAAGCATGACCTGGTCAGTAGTGGGGCAAGTATCCCAAATGGCTTGCGTGTATTTCCTTTTATTGGGTTTGGGAATTGATCAAGACCTTCTCGCCTATCAAGTGATTTTTTTGGTTTCTTCCCTGGTAGCAGTTCTTCCATTGACCATAGGAGGAGTGGGGGCTAGGGAGCTAGTGATGGTCTATGCACATGCTTATGCAGGTGTAGAGGAGGCTCCTGCGGTAGCCTTTAGCCTACTGTTTTTCCTAATTTCTGCTAGCGTCTCCCTAGTGGGTGCCGTAATAAAAAGAAAAGCAGCCAAGACCTAATCGGACCAAGTCCTTTTCCCCTGAGAGGAGAGATTTCTAGGCGTAGAAGGATTTGGCGGAGCTGAATATTCCCTACCTTTGGATCAACTTACCGCTCATGACTCGATCCGAACTGATCTCCACCATTGAGAAAAAGGAATCTTTCCTCTGCGTAGGATTAGATCCCGACCTGGACAAGCTCCCTCCCCATTTGCTGAAGGAGCCCGATCCGGTGTTTTCATTTTGCGAGCAAATCATTGCGGAGACGGCTGACTTTGCGGTAGCCTACAAACCGAATATAGCCTTTTTTGAAGCCTTGGGGACCAAAGGTTGGGAAACCTTGGCCAAGGTAGAGTCCCTTCTTCCCAAAGAGTCCTTTACCATTGCCGATGCCAAGCGTGGGGACATTGGCAATACTGCTACGCGCTATGCAGAGGCCTTTTTCCAAAAAATGGATTTTGACGCCATTACCGTGGCCCCGTATATGGGGGAGGATTCTGTACGCCCCTTTCTTGCCTTCAAAGAAAAATGGGCCATAGTGTTGGCCCTTACTTCCAATGCTGGATCTCAGGACTTCCAGCAGCTGCAAGATGCTTCTGGAAAGGAACTTTTTAAGGTGGTGTTGGAAAAATGCCAGTCTTGGGGGACCCCGGATAATTTGATGTTTGTAGTAGGAGCCACCCGAGGGGAAGGGATAGGTGAGGCAAGAAAAATTGTTCCAGAACACTTCATGCTTGTGCCTGGAGTTGGGGCCCAAGGCGGAAGCTTGGAGGAGGTGGCTCGTTATGGAATGACTTCTAGCTGTGGCCTTCTAGTCAATTCAAGCAGGGGGATTATCTATGCTTCTGCAGAAAAAGATTTCGCTAAAGCGGCTAGAAAAGAAGCACAAAAGCTTCAACAAGAAATGAAAGTCCTACTAGGACGCTACAGGAAGTAGCTCCAGAGATTTGGTAAAAAACGAGAAAAATCATTCCCAGCAAAGAGGGGGTGACCTTGACCAAGTCTGTTGATTTTCTTAGCTTTAGTCTACTTTTTAGACTCATTTTTTTATGGAATTTAAAGAAGACTTTTTGCAGCTGGTATGGAAGTACCTGTATTTTGAGCGTAAGGAATTACAAACTACAGAAGGCCAAGACCTAGTTATTTTACAAACAGGGTTTCATAATACCCTGGAAGGGCCTGATTTTCAACATGCCTCATTGGAGATTGGGGGCATTCTATTCCATGGGCATGTAGAAGTACACCGGAAGGCTTCGGAATGGAAGCAGCATAGCCATTTCGCCAATGCTTCCTACAACTCGGTAATTTTACACGTAGTATGGGAAGATGACCAAGAGGTTTACCGTAGTGACGGTACACCCATGCCCACTTTGGAATTGAAGGGGAAAATTTTTTTAGACATTTGGCGCAACTACCAAAAGCTTCTGGATTTCAAATCGGATGTTCCCTGCGCACACGCTCTTCCTGAGGTTCCAGAAATTGTTCGTTTTTCTGCTCTAGAAAAAGCCTTGGTGGAAAGGATGTATAGAAAATCCCTGGGGGTGCACGATATGCTTGCACAAACCCATGGGGATTGGGAGGAAGTAGCTTACCGATGCTTGGCCATCAGTTTTGGCTTTGGACTCAATGGAGCAGCCATGAAAGACCTGTCCTCCCTAGTACCCTACTCCCTGCTTCGTAGGTACAGAGACCAAAATACCAGCATAGAAGCCATGCTCTTGGGGCAAGCAGGACTCCTGCCTGAATCCACTGACGATCCCTATGTAGCACAACTCAAGTTGGACCACGATTTTTTTCAAAAAAAATTCAAGTGGCAGAATGGCTTGTCCCGATCGCATTGGTCATTTTTAGGTGCCAGGCCTTCAAATTTTCCTACACTCCGAATAGCGCAGCTGGCTTCTGTACTTGCACATGCTCCCCATTTGTTGTCCTCCATCCTGGAGGACAACCGTGAATTTGATGGTTTCAAAAGAGTGTTGCAGGCCCCACTTTCTCCCTATTGGCAAAAGCATTATGGATTTGGCATGAAAGCTAAAAAGAGCCACTCCACTGGCCTATCGGAAGCAAGCGTGAGGATACTCATCATCAATTTTGTGCTTCCTTTATGGTTTGCTTTTGGGAAGTACATGGACCAAGAAGAATGGAAAGAGCGCTGCTTTGCCGTACTGCAAAGCCTTACCGCTGAGGACAATTTCATCACCAGAAAATTTGCTCAAAAGGGCTGGTTGGCATGTTCGGCCTTTGATTCCCAAGGGATGATTGAACTCCACAATTCCTATTGCCAGAGTCAAAAATGCCTTTCATGCAGAATTGGCCAAAACTTACTCCGACAGCCTTCCCAATGAATCGTTGGACATCCCCCACATTTCCTGTATTTTTGCATATCGCATTGGGATTCATCTTATGGACAAACCCGTCATCATTCTAGGAGCAAAGGGAATCGCGCATCCGGCTTTGGAAATTTTCAACAGCAATCAAGTGATTGTTTATGGATTTCTTGAGGATGATGCAAGCCTTCATGGGAGCGAAATCAACAATATCCCCATTCTGGGAGCTACTGAAGATGAAGGATTTCTGAAGCTTATAGGAAAGAAGACGGAAGCCTTTGTAGCCGTTGATGACAGCAAGCATCGGAAGTTTCTGGTAGAACTTCTCCAGGAAACACGAAAAATGCAACCCATAAATGCCATCCATGAGCGCGCATATATTTCTACAGATGCCGAGCTAGGACATGGCAACTTTATCAATGCGCAGGTGACTGTAGGGGCAGGAGCGAAAGTGGGAAGCCACTGCATCTTCCATACGGGAGCAATTATTGATCACAAAGTGATCGTTGAAGACTACGTTCAGGTAGGCGCAGGTTCTATCCTCAATTCCGACGTGGTGGTAGAAGAAGGAGCGTTTATAGGTTCGGGCGTCACCATCGTCTCCGGTGTACGCATAGGCAAAGGCGCTCGCGTGGGTGCTGGATCCGTGGTGATCTCCTCGGTAGGAAAAAACGAAACCGTATTTGGAAATCCAGCGGGGAAAATAAAATGATTGTACAAAGTACAATGTACTAAGTACAAAGTAGGGATTAGTATTTAGACCAAAATGTTGCTTCTTAAGAATCTTGGTACATGGTACTTCGTACTTTGTACCTTCACTTCATAAGGCAAAAGATTATATTACAAACAACCAAACACCCTGCCGAAACAGGGCCTTAGTTATGGAAAATACAAATCACAAACCCTACAGCATCCTGCTGTACTACTGCTACGCAGACATCAGCAATCCTGAAGAATACCGAGAACAGCACCACCTCTTTTGCGTGGAAAACAACATCCGCGGCCGCATTATCATTTCCGATGAAGGCCTCAACGGAACCGTATCCGGATTGACTGCCGACTGCGAGAAGTACATGGCCTACATCCATGCAGATCCTCGTTTTGCCAAAACTGAGTTTAAAATCGAACTCCACGATACCCATGCTTTTGCCAAAATACACGTGCGCTACAAGCCTGAAATCGTGCATTCCTCCCTGCGGCATTTAAATCCCAACGTGAAAACTGGAAAACACCTGGAGCCTTCGGAATTCAAAAAAATGAAAGACCAAGAGGATGTGGTCATCCTAGACGTACGCTCCAAGTACGAACACGATTTGGGACATTTCAAAAATGCAATTACTCTGGATATAGACAACTTCCGAGATTTTCCACAGAAGGTCAAGGAACTTGCCCACCTCAAAAATAAAAAAGTACTTACCTACTGTACCGGAGGCATCAAATGTGAAAAAGCGTCTGCCTACCTCCTAGAACAAGGATTTCAAGATGTCTATCAACTCCACGGAGGCATCATCAAGTACGGTATGGAAGCCCATGGAGAAGACTTTGAAGGCAAGTGCTACGTCTTTGACAACCGCATCGCCGTGGAGGTAAATAAAGTCAATCCAACCATCATTTCTACCTGTCACGTCTGTGAAAAGCCCTGCGATCGCATGGTCAACTGTGCCAATCCAAGTTGCAATGAGCATTTGCCCATCTGTGAATCCTGTGGCTGGGAATTGGAAGGGGCTTGCTCCAGCGCCTGCAAGGAGCATCCAGAAAAACGTCCCTACGACGGTACAGGCTACTACCAAAAAAATACCAACGGATACAATCCCTACAAAGGCCTACACCGAAGTTCTACCAAATCAAAGACCTAAGGCGGCGATGGAACAAAGAATAATTCCTGAGTCCGAACTAGTACTCCATACCGACGGAAGCGTATATCACCTGCGACTTACTCCGGAGCAGGTAGGGACTACGATTTTTACCGTAGGAGATCCAGATCGCGTAGCTACGGTATCGCAGCATTTGGATCAGGTAGATTTCAAGCTTCAGAATCGGGAATTTATCACCCACACGGGTTGGAAAAACACCCACACGGGTTGGAAAAATGGGCATCGGATATCTGTGATCAGTACGGGCATGGGCACGGATAATATCGAGATTTTGATGACCGAATTGGATGCCTTGGTCAATGTGGACCTGCAAACGCGCCAAGTCAAATCCAAAAAAACCAGTTTACAGATCGTCCGCATCGGCACTTCTGGAAGTTTACAAGCATCCATCCCTACGGGTAGCTTATTGGCCTCTGAATTAGCAATAGGTATGGATACCTTGATGGCTTATTATCCAGAGTTGTCGGGTCCCCAGGACTTTGGGCAAGCCATCCAAGCCGAACTTGGACTAACCTTTAGGCCTTACCAAGCGGCTGCCTCCTCCAAGTTATTGGATAAGCTAGATTCTTCCATCCCACGAGGAATTACCCTAACCTGTCCTGGATTTTATGCCCCGCAAGGGAGAGAAGTACGACTGAAGCCTCGTTTTGATCAGCTCATTGAGCGTCTTGCAGGGCTGCAAATCAAGGGCCGTTCCTTGACCAATTTTGAAATGGAGACGGCGGGCTACTATGCCCTCGGCGAACTCCTCGGTCACCAGGTTCTCAGCATCAATGCCATCCTAGCCAATCGCCCCCTGAAAAAATTCGATTCAGCAGGCGAGGCAACTGTTGCCAAAGCGATTCAACTTGCCTTGGACACCTTTACCTCTTAGGTCATTAGCCCTACCCGCCAAATTAGGCATCAATACCTTCTAGTTCGCTCAATTCCAACCACTGCAATTCTAGATTTTCCAAGTTTTGGTCAATCTCTTGCAAGTGCTTAGACAAGATCAGGAGTTGCTCTGCGGGTGATGTGCCCAAAGCTATTTGTTCCAGAAGCTTGGATTTTTCTATTTCCAGCCCTGCAATCTTTTCATTAATTTCTCTAAACTCCTGCTTTTGCTTGTAGGAAGCTTTGAGTTTGGGTGATGGCGCTCCCAGCACTTTGGAAACTTCAACTTTTGGTTGGAAACTAGGACTAGCCTTCTGGGATTCTTTCTCTTCTTCCCATTCCCGGTAGTCTGTGTAATTACCCGGAAAATCGCGGATCATGCCTTCCCCTTCAAATACAAACAAGTGCTCGACCAGTCGATCCATAAAGTAGCGGTCATGAGACACGATGATCAAACAGCCCGGGAAGGTGTCTAAAAATTCCTCCAAGATATTCAAGGTCATCAAATCCAAGTCGTTGGTGGGTTCGTCTAGGATCAAAAAGTTGGGGTTTTTGATCAACACCAGGAGCAGCTGCAGGCGTCTGCGCTCTCCTCCACTCATCTTTCCAATAGGGGTAAACTGCTGCTTGGGAGGGAATCCAAACTGCGTTAAAAATTGGCTCACCGTGATTGTCTGTCCCTTGTCCAGCACCACCACTTCCGCAATTTCTTTGACCACATCGATCAAGCGTTTTTCTTCGTCGAAGCGATCTTCCTCTTGACGGTAGTATCCAAAGGCCGTGGTCTGTCCCGCAGTTACCTTGCCCTGGTCGGGCTCAAGCAGCCCCGTAATCATTTTTAGCAAGGTTGTTTTTCCTGCTCCATTTGGACCTATGATACCGATACGGTCCTTCTTTTTGAAAATGTAGGAGAAATTCTGGATCAGCGTTTTGCTGTCAAAGCCTTTGGAAATTTTTTCAATTTCTAAGATTTTGTTTCCCAGGCGCTGGGTAGACACGGTCAATTCGATATCACGCTCCTCCCGCTTGGTAAATGCTTTTTCCTTGGTTTCCTCAAAGGCATCCACGCGGTACTTGGCTTTGGTGCCCCTCGCCTTGGGCTGTCGACGAATCCAGTCCAACTCCTTTTTGTAGAGGCTTTTCGCTTTCTCGATCTCGATGTCCTCGATCTGCATGCGCTCTGCTTTTTTATCAAGAAAATAGCCGTAGTTGCCTTGGTAGCGGTGGATTTTTCCTTGGTCTAATTCCAGAATTTCGTTGGTGACCTTTTCCAAGAAATAACGGTCGTGCGTCACCATAAACAGGGCCAGGTTGGCCTTGGAAAGGTAATCTTCCAGCCATTCGATGGTTTCCAGGTCCAGGTGGTTGGTGGGTTCATCAAGGAGGAGCAGGTCTGGCTTTTCGAGGATTGCCTTGGCGAGGGCTACCCGCTTGCGCTGCCCTCCGGAGAGGTTGCCCACGGGAAGGCCGGTATCGTGAAGGCCGAGTTTGCCCAGGACTTCCTTGACCTGGTACTCAAAATCCCAAGCTTGGAGGGCATCCATTTTTTCGAAAAGCTTGGTCATCTGATCGGAGTTGTCCACACCGCGTTCGGAATCGAGTATGGCTTTGTGGTAGGATTCTATGACTTGAAGGATTTCTGAATTGCTCTGATCAAAGATCGTTTGGTAGATGCTCAAATTGCTTTCGAAAACCGGATTTTGGTGCACGTAAGCGATTTTGACCGACTGGTTGAGAGCCACTTGCCCCGTATCGGGGATTTCCAGTCCCATGATGATCTTCATCAAGGTGGATTTCCCAGCCCCGTTGATGCCCACCAGGGCTATTTTTTGTCCTTGTGCGATGCCGAAGGAGATGTTGGAAAAAAGTTTGCGTTCCCCAAAGGCTTTGCTCAGGTTCTCAACGGATAAGTAATTCATGCCGCAAAAGTAGGGGAAAAAAGGGGCTTAGGAAAATAGGGTAGAAATACAATGGAAATAAACCGAGTCCGCCTACCTCGGGCAAGACAAGCTCGGTGAAATAGAGATAGCGATAGGTATGTAAACCTATTTCACGGAGCTAGTCTTCCACAGGTAGGAGAAGCGGAGTGTATTTCAATTATATTTTTTTATTTAGCAAAACGAAGTTTTAGGTATAACGCAAATTTCAGAAATAACGAATTGGTCTAACGGCGCGGAGATCAGATTTATCGATTGGACCTGCGGCGCCAGGACCAAACCAATGAGCATGTGCAGCACTACCAATCTGAGTAGAACTCCAATACCATAGATTGTCATCAAATCCACCAATTATTGCCCTATTAATTTGCAATTTTTCTAACTCTACACTACTTGGCAGAAACCAGTCCGAATATCCACCAGACGAAAAATCTGCAGAAAGCTTAGCTGCAATATTTTGTTCCGAACATTCAGCAAGAATATCTAAAGTATTTTGGCTTCCAGTACCAATAGCTGTGCCCGACGCCCCAGAAAGTATAGCAATATCGTTTTGTTGAGGAGGAGCATTGAGACATCCCCATGTTACTTCCGCTCTTTGGTTATTAATTGAAATATCCGCAGTTGCAGCAATTAATCCATGAGGTACATTGGGATCATACCCTGGGTCTCCTGGTTGTAATATATAGGCAATTATTCCTCCTTTAAATGACGCCCCAACAGTTGGATTGAATTCTCCTTCTGCAGGACCACCAATCATGTTTACCCAAACTGATCCATTAAAATATTGTGGTTGTCCAGGGGATCCGCAGTTAGTACAATAAATAATTAATCCAAGTGAAGGAGAAGTGATTGCATTTCGTTGAGCAAAGGACATCCTTGGAGGTAAAAATCCTTGGGTAGTAGAGTTTATTTCCAATACTGATGTGTTACTAGTAGCAGAAGAGGACCCAATTACTGTTTTACCAGTAAATGTTTTATCTCCAGCAAAAATTTGAGTCCCTGTAGTCACAATGCCCCCATTGCTTGCATCTGCTGGAGCTAATTTTAAAACCCCAGAGGTAATACTGGCACCATTGGCCGTGGAAGTGCCTGAAATTGCTCCCACTGAACTTGCTCCACCACTGGAAATCGTTGCCCAGCTTGCAGTTCCAGTGTTGTTAATTGTTAGAACTTGACCTGTAGTTGAATTATGGGTATTAGGATAAGTTACTGTGCCCGCAGTAAGCGTTCCAGAGGTTTTTACATTGGACACCGAAGTGTTTCCCAATTGAATGGTATTAGAACCAGCACCAGTTGCGCCGTGCCCTATAACTATTTCATTTTGAGCATTGTCAGCAGATGCTTTTGTATTTGACCCAAGGAAAACTGAAAAATCACTTGTCGTATTTGCGGTAACACCATCAGCTATGGTACGACCTGCGTTAAACCCAATGGCTGTGTTCCTAGCACCCGTAGTATTTGAGTAAAGCGATTCGAACCCATAGGCTGTATTAAAACTACCCGTTGTATTCTCTCTTAATGCACCGTATCCTCCAATCGCAGTATTTTGACTGCCTGATGTGTTACCATGTAACGTTTCTGGTCCAATCGCAACGTTATTGTTTCCCGATATGTTATTATATAACACAAAACTTCCAATTGCAGTATTTTGAGCACCCGTGGTGTTTCTATATAACGCTTGGTGTCCAGTTGCCACATTTTGATAGCCAGTTGTGTTGTCTAATAGTGCCTCGTTTCCAACAGCAGTATTACGACTCCCATAACCGGATGTACCATTATTTGCTCTCAATGCATTGTAACCAACAGCGACATTAAACTCACCGGTTGAGTTTGTATATAATGCTTGGTATCCATTTGCAGTATTGTAACTTCCTGTGGTATTTGATAACAATGCTCGATATCCATTTGCTGAATTACCTATTCCCGTTGTATTTGAAAGAAGTGCACTATTTCCAATGGCTGTATTGGAAGAAATGCTATTAAGACCTTTGCCTACGGTAATTCCATTTACAGTTAAATCATAAGCGCCTAAATTAACTGCGCCTATTGCACCTGTATAGGGCACTCCTGATGATGCCGTTGCCCAGCTTGCAGTTCCAGTGTTGTTAATTGTTAGAACTTGACCTGTAGTTGAATTATGGGTATTAGGATAAGTTACTGTGCCCGCAGTAAGCGTTCCAGAAGTTTTTACATTGGTAACGGATGTATTTCCCAATTGTATTTGATTACTTGTGGCTACTGTAGCCCCATTTCCAATGGCAGTACCATTGGTGACGCCTGCTGAAAGATTAGTCTGGTAACCAATTAAGGTATTATTGGTTTCTGTCGTGATTGAAGACCCCGAATAATGTCCCAAAACCACATTTCTTGAAGCAGTGGTTGCAAATCTCACATTTTGTTTCCCCACAACAACGTTATCTGCAGCTCCGTTGGTACTCCAATCCAAGGCTTGGGTACCAAGGACAATGTTGTTTGATGAATTTTGACTTAAATACATCGCATTAAACCCAATGGCAATGTTGTCG
>JAJTDZ010000048.1 GCA_021298245.1 Algoriphagus sp.
CGTGGTACTTCATGCTTTCAAAATCCCAAAGCCCGGTATGGCAGCCTAGGCTGGTATAATCGGAAACCTTGATTCCGGTAAACAAATAGGAAAGGTATTGAGGTAGGTGCAGGGAAGTAGCTATTTTTTCAAACTGTTGCGGTTTTTGGTATTTTAAAAAGTAGAGTTGCAAGCCAGAATTGAGCATGGCTAGGGGAGGAGAAGAAGTTTTTTTGCAGAATTCCATTTTTCCCTCGTACTGTCCATAAAACTGATCAAGTAAATACTCGGGGTAGGGCTTGAGGTAATCGTAGAGGGGAGTGGCTGGCAATCCTTGGGCGTCTAGATGAACTAGGGAGGCTCCATGTCCCGAAAAATTCACTCTTTTTATCTCAAAATTTTCCGATTGTAAGGCTTCTTTAAAGGTCTGAATCATCCAGGTTTGTAGGGGAATCAGGGCCTCACTTGGAAAACCATCTTCATCAGGAATAGGGTCTAGGCGTGTGTACCAACTACCCACTTCTTGCAGTTGCTCGTCGAAAAGGAAAAATTTTTTATTGGTTTTTCCTATATCAAAAATAGCGGTGACAGGTACTTTGGCCATAGGCGATCAAAAGAAAGGACTAAACGGTATATGGCAATTGGCTTAAAGCATGATAAGTACACTAAGGCATCTCTTATGGCAGATCCTCACCTAGGAAATGCTGCTGCTAGGCCTCCATCCACATTGATCATGTTTCCTGTAGACTTGCTCAAGGCTCCAGAAACAAAGACGAAGGCGGCTTCGGCGATGTCGCTTACTTTCACACTTTCTTTGAGCAGGGTTCTGTTGGCATAGTAAGCAGGGAGTTCTTCCACAGCAATGCCGTAGGCTTTGGCGCGATTTTCTGCCCAGCCTCCTTCCCAAATACTCGAATTTTCTATTACGGCATCGGGATGGATGGTATTGACCCTGATTTTTTCCTCTGCAAATTCTGCTGCCATCAGGCGAGACATATGAAGCTGAGCTGCTTTGGCAGTGCTATAGGCTACATTTTTTGGACCTGCAACCAAGGCGTTTTTGCTAACGATATTAACGATATCTCCTCCCAATCCTTGTTGGCGTAAAAGGGTTATTCCAGCCTTGGTAACTTGGAATTGACCCATCACTAGGATTTGATGCAGGCGATCCCAATCCTCTTCGGTATGGGCTTCAAATGACTTAGAAATAGAAATCCCCGCATTATTGACCAAAATATCTACGCCTCCATAGCGAAGGGCAATTTTTTCCATGCATGATGAAAGACTTTTGGAGTCGGCCACGTCTAGGGCAACTCCATAGACGCGATCTTTTCCAAATTTTTTTTCTAACTCTAATACGGAGGAGGCGAGTTTTTCTTCGTTGATATCACTGAGCACCACACAGGCTCCTTCTTCTAAGAATTTGGTAGCGATTCCATTCCCAATTCCCCCTGCGCTGCCTGTTACCAAGGCTATTTTTCTAGACAGGGGGACTTCCTTGGGCATGCGCTGCAGCTTGGCTTCCTCTAGCAGCCAATATTCAATATCAAAGGCTTCTTGTAGAGGTAGGGATACGTAGGAAGAAACAGATTCTGCTCCACGCATCACTTGGATGGCATTGATGTAAAATTCGGATGCCACGCGACTGGTTTGCTTGTCTTTGGCAAAGCTAAACATGCCCACACCTGGCCAAAGGAGGATGACGGGATTGGGGTCTCTCATTGCAGGGCTATTGGCATGTTTGTGGTTTTGGTAGTACTGAGCATAGCGCTCCCTATAAGCTGCAAAGGCCTCCTGCAATCGGGGAAGGTGGGTATCTATCTGACTTGGGTCTACTTCTGGGGGCAGCGGAAGGAGTAGGGGGCTTATTTTGGTTCTGAGGAAATGATCCGGGCATGAAGTACCCATAGGCGCCAGGCGCTCCATATCCTGGCTATTGACAAATTCAAGAACAGGGGCAGCATCGGTAAATGTACCGATCATGCGGTCTTGGCTGGAGGCCAATCCTCTAAGGATGGGAGCCAGAAGTGCAGCTTGTTTTTTTCGTTGTTCAGGAGCCAAGGCGGGCAGTTTCTCTCCTCCAAAGACGGGACGATTTTTTCCGGAATGGGATGCGAGGTAGAGGGAGGCGGTTTCTATGACTTCCAAACTTGATAGGTAGCACTCGTAGGAGGTGTCTCCCCAGGTAAATAGTCCATGTCCACCCAAAAGGATACCTTTACTATGGGGGTATTTGGCCAAGGTTTCTTTTAGCTTTAATCCCAAGTCAAAGCCAGGTCTTTGCCAGGGTACCCAAGCGATCTTACCGTTCCAAAGTTCTTGGGTAATTTTCTCCCCATCCTTGGATGCGGCAATGGCGATCGCAGCATCGGGATGAAGGTGATCGATGTGTTTGAAGGGTAGAAATCCATGCAAGGGAGTATCTATAGAGGGAGCTTTGGAAGCCATATCAAAAAGGCAATGAGAGAAAAGGGCTACCATTTCATCCTCGTGGTCAATTCCTTTATAGATTTTTTCCAAGGATCTCAGTTTGTCTACGTAGAGTCCTGCTAGACCTGATCGGGTCATGGTGCCAATATCTCCTCCTGAACCTTTTATCCACATCACTTCTACGTCTTGTTGAGTCAAAGGATCTTTTTCTAGGGTTTTGCAGGATGTATTTCCTCCTCCAAAATTGGTAATTCTGAGATCTGCCCCTAGTAAATTGGAGCGATATAAAAAAAGCTCAAGTTCATTGCCCTCCATGAGACGGGCTTTTTCTGGATCCCAGAGGTAATCCACGTGGGTAAATCGGGCTTGGGGTGTAGTCATATGGATTTCAAAAATTGGGAAGTCCAAGAGCTGGGATGCTATGAGCTAGGGAAAATTTTATAGCTCAGCCAGTGAATACCTGTTTCCAAGTTCTTACTTCCGCTTGGGTTTGTAGTGAATGTACTAATTGATGCGAGCAAAGTCTACTGAATAGGTAAGAAATGCTTAAAAAAAATATCTCTTGGGATGGGGTATTATTCTATTAGTTAAAAAATAAAAGAATGGGCAAAGAGAAAAATCTCGAGAGCATAGGATCCCTTTATAAAGCATTCCTTCAAAAAAGGAGACTTGTCCACTAAAAACATGAATATATAGTTGATAAACTGTTGATATAAGTGGATAACTTGTTCTTTTACAGGGATTTTTGTGGTAAAAATTGTGGGAAAGTTTTTATCATTTTTTTTTGACTTTGTATATTCTTGAGCGAACTTAGATTCATCAAGTAAGAGATAAAAGGTCGGAAATACGATTCCGGATCGGAAGTTGAAAGTTTGAGATCGGGCATAAAGGGGGGCAAGCTCAAGGGCGTGTCTCTGAAACGGGAAACCGCAGAAATGCCAAAAACGATTTGCTTGGATTTGAAGACGTCTTCGGGCGAAATCAAATTTCCATGCTTGAAGGACCTAAAGAGAAATCTTTAAGTTGAAAGGGGCAACCCCAGAAGAGCGGAATGGATTAACCAAGCCGAAGATTCTCTAGGGAGTCCTCGTACAGAGAATCGTGCACGAAGGAGCTACTGACAAATTACAGTAGTTTGAGACGGGGAACCGCAGAAGTGCTATAACAGATCGGCCTGAGAATCTGTCAATATGCAGGTTCAGGATACTCGCCATGAAGGAGCTCTTGGAAACAAGGGTTTGAGAGGGGAAACCACAGAAATGGAGATGGGAATCTAAAAAAACAGGACTAGTCCGAGAGGGCGGCTTCAACCTGAGATTTCAACCTGGGCAACTGGGAAGAGTCTTGAACTGTAGCTTGAGGAGGCTGTGAACTACGGGGATCAGTCCACCAAATGGGAGGCTTTCGCAAGAAACGCTTCCCATTTCTGTTTTTAGACTTTTTTAGAGGAGATTTAAAATAGGATGTGAGGTTCCAAGAGACTTTTAGGGCAATGAAAATCGATTATTCCAATCCCAACAAACAATCGCCCATGGATGCAGGCTATCTTGAAAGGTATGGAGGATTTTAAATCCAATCCGTTGATGGGCTGCCAGAGACCGGTAATTGCTCAAGGCAACGGAAGTAATTGCAAAATCATGGGTGGACGCATACTGCTCCCGGTATTTGGTATACAGTTTGTCAAGTAGGCCTGTTCCACGTTGAGACTTCCCGACACATACCTGACCCACGACCATGGGATTGTAGTCGGTTACTTTTTTGCCCTCAATTTCTGATTGGTCAAAATTTTCAAAAAGCGGCACCATCAAAGGAACCACTTCCCGGGAAGCCAAGGTCATTGCCAATACGTAGCCAACCACCTGATCCTTCTCAATGGCAAGCACATGAGGGGCAATGCAATGCATGGATTGCAATTGCTCCAAGTTGTGCTGTATGGTCACAAACCCTTGTTTGTCTTTCTCTTCTTGTGAAAGTATAGTCGAGAGATTTTCTTGCTGTAAGGATAAAATTCCCTCTAGGTCTGCAGTGGATTGGGAAAGGCAGAGCTGTACCATTTGATTCGCTTTTATGTTCCTAATAAAGGCAATTAATTTCAAAAAGTAGAAGAAGAAACATCCATTCATCTTCCAAAAGTGGATTAATCTTAGAAATTCCGTAGATTTCTATTTCTTTGTCAGGAACCAGGTATGAAACTCATCTCTTATTTCTACGGCCTTTGGATTTTCCTTTTTGCCCTTTTTGCCTACTGGCAATTCAATGATCCCGACCCAGAAGTTTGGGTGAGCATCTACGCCGTAGCGGTGATTTTCTCCTTGTTTGCCACTCGTGGGATTTTTCCAAAGATCCCTTTAACCTTGGTTGTGATTTTATGTCTTCTTGGGGCGATCTATTTCTTTCCTGGAGGTGTTGGGGATTGGATTGCTGCCGAATGGGCACAAAAAGACCTCACGATGAAAACTCCTCAGATGGAAGAAAATCGGGAAACCTTTGGTTTGCTTACTATTGCCCTAGTCTTATCCCCTGCCCTTTACCAAGCTTGGAAGAAAAAATAACCTGAAACCGTCCTTCTCAACCATCCCAAACTAAACCTTAAGATCATGAAAAATTTATGTCTTTTTCTCATCACATTCTTATTTGCTTGTTTGGTGCAGGCACAACAAACCTATACCAGTTCCTACTTTGAAATGCGCACCTACACCGTACATGAGGGAAAGATGCCGGATCTCATTCAAAGGTTTCAAAACCATACGCGGGCTTTGTTTAGCAAACATGGGATAGAAAACGTGGCTTACTTCCTTTCGGAAGAAGCGCCCGACAAGCAACTTACCTTTATTTTGGGTTACCCCTCGGCTACCGAACGGGACATTCTCTGGAACAACTTTGCCAACGATCCCGAGTGGAAGGCCGCAGCCAAGGCCTCTGAAGCCAACGGTCCTTTGGTGCAAAAAGTCGATCAAGTCTTTATGGTTCTAGCCGATGGCTTGAATCAGCGAAAACAATTGGCAAGCAGTGGAGTCTTCCAATTCCGTACCTACCATCTTTTTCCAGGAAAGCTAGATGCCATCCAAAATAGGTTTAGAGACCACACCCAAGTCCTTTTTGAAAACCAAGGCCTGGTCAATTACCCCTATTGGCTCACGGTGGAAAAGGATGGATCTCAAGCCAAGTTGGTGTACCTTATTGGTCACACTACCAAAGAGGAATATAATGCGGCATTTGATCGATTTAGATTGGATCCCGCATGGATTCAGGTGAGAGATGCCTCAGAAGCCAATGGGAAAATAGTAGATAAAATTGATGCTGTATTTTTCACTCCCCTTCCTTTTTCTCCCATGAAGTAAAGCTTATGTAAAAAGGGTGTTTGTTCGATATTCGTTCTGAATCCTTAAAATTAATCCTTTCAGATATACTTAAATAGCCAAGTCTAATTATTTCAGAGCTGGTGTAGCGATTCTTTATCTCGTATCGTTGATTTGCTAGTAAGTTATTCAACCCATGATCCGAATTTTACCTTTCCTAATTCTCCTTTTCCTCTTTTCTTGTCAAGAGCAGGATACCCCAAATGGATGTAACGTAGCCAATCCAGTGGAAGATTTACCTTGGCTAAAGGAATTAATCAAGACAAATTCAGACCTAAATTTGATTCAATATTTTTACCTCATCCAAGGCACGTATGAAGGTCAAACTGTTTTTTCTGTTTTGAATTGCTGTCCATTTTGTAGAACAGTGCCACAAATTTTGGATTGCCAAGGAAATGTGATCACCAATGCATCGATTACTGAGGTAACAAATCAAAAAATAATCTGGAAGCCAGCAGAATCTCTGTGTAACTAAAAGCCCATCCCAAACTAGAAAAAGCAAAAAACCACTCCAGATACTCCAGAGTGGTTTTTTAGTTTAATGATTTTGGCTAGTGCTTATTTTGCGTTGAAGGTAATGCCCATCAAGATGAAGGTGCCTAAGTCGGCTCCTTTGGCATCGCTGACGATGTACAAGGTATGTTTCTTGCCGTCTCCCGCAGCCGTAAGCGATACAGTTGCTTGGTGCATCAGAATTGGCATATTTGGTAACTTCATTCCTTCACTAGGCGCATGTGTTCCACGGCCTACTACTTCACCAGTTGGGCTATCCAAACGGATCTCAAAGTCTGTTGGGAATTTTATAGCTTGCTGCGAAGCGGTCATTAAGGTAATCGAACCGATGCCTGTGAGGTCAATTCCTTGCAAGGCGAAAGAGCCTTTGGTGTTTGGAATGGTCAACAAGGTCTTTCCATCAAGTACCATCTTAGCATAGCCTGCGAAAGTTCCTGCCTGTGCCAAATCCACTGAGTTTGGACTAAGCACCAAAGAACTTGACCCGGTCAAAGGCTTGATGTTTACTCCTCCTTTATCGGTATAGGAAGCCGATATGACCAAAGAGCCAGTTGGCGTAGCAGGTTTTCCAAGGGTAGGATCTAAACTTCCTTTTGCCCCCAAGCTAGGCTTGCTTTCTTGTCTTAAGGACAAGATGTAAGTAACCAAAGCATTGAGCTCTGAATTTTTCAAATTGGGGTTGGCAGGCATGACAGTTTCTCCCCAAACTCCGCCTCCTCCATTTTTAATTTTATTGACCAAATAGTCTCGGTTACGCTCACGGTATTTTTTAGCTACTTCCGTGTAGGCAGGACCTATAGAAGATTCATTTTCCTTGTGACAGGTTTTACAGGTCAGGGATTGCACCAAAGACTTTCCAGTCATGGCCTCACTCATCACTTTATGTCCCATGTCTGCTTCTGCCTGATCTATGCCTTGTAGGTAATCCGCTGCTACATACAGGCTAGAAAGGTCTTTGGAAGCGTCTGGATGATCCTCATCGCTTACAGTTACTGAGTAATTCACTCGCTTTCCAGGGAAGTAGAAGGACTGATTGCCCTGAACAGCAATGCTCACCACTGGAGCCACATTACCAGAGTACACCGCAACCAAAGGTCCTTGACCCTTCAATCCCGCCGGATCGGAGGCAGTCACTGTGATTTCAAACTCACCTACCGTGGTGAAGGTGTGTGTCAAGGTAGGCTCTGTGGTAGTTTTGGTAACTCCTCCCCCTAAGTCCCAAGTATAGGTTAGCGCATCCTTTTCAGGATCTGAGGCCGTAGCGGTGAGGGTTACTTGAAGTGGATTTTTGCCAGAAGTCTTGTCTACCTTGACTTCAGAAATTACAGGGGCACGATTGCCTCCGTTGTAATCAATTCGGAACAACCCTGCATCTGGGTTTTTGGAAAACCATCCGTTACCGTATTCAAGTAGGTAAATTTTTCCATCAGGACCCATTTCCATATCCATAATGGCATTGAACTTCGTGCCTGCCATAAAGGGTTCCATTTTATCAAAATCCCCATTTTCTTGCATGGTCACCACCTTGATCCATCCTCTGATCCAATCGTATACAAAGAGTTTTCCGTCAAAGTAATCTGGCATCCTCGTATCTGATGGATACATATCTGCATAATACACAGGTCCAGCCATGGCATTTCTACCTCCAGTACCCAATTGAGGGAAGTCAGGAGAAACTGCATACGGATACCAAATAAAAGCAGGCTCCACGGGAGGTAATTTTTTCAATCCCGTATTGTTGGGAGAGTTATTTACCGGTCCCGCTGGGTCAAAAGCAGGGCCTACTTGTCCGGTTTCGTAATTGAATTCCGTGTAGGCATAATTATTGCCAATCAAATACGGCCAACCAAAATGTCCTGCCTTTCTGGCTTGGTTGATTTCATCGTACCCTCTAGGTCCTTTGACAGCCAAGGAATCGTTGTTGGCATCTGGACCTACTTCTCCCCAATAAAGGAATCCATTTTTCTGGTCTACAGAGATTCTATAGGGGTTTCTAAGTCCTTGCACGTAGATTTCTGGGCGAGTGCCTTCTGTACCTTTAGGATACAAATTACCCTCTGGAATGGTGTAAGAGCCATCTTCGGCCACCTTGATACGAAGAATTTTTCCCCTTAAGTCATTGGAATTGCCCGAACTTCTGCGAGCATCCCACTGCTTGTTGCCTTCCCGTCCATCCAAAGGTGCATAGCCATTGAGGGTATACATAGACCCAGGTTGATTGAAAGGGGTGGAATTGTCTCCAGTAGATAAATACAGGTTTCCTTCTTTATCAAAGGCAATAGATCCACCGGTATGGCAACAAATATTTCGTTGGGAATAAAGTTCTAAAATGATCTTTTCAGATTTCATGTCCCACTTACCGTCTTTGTAAGTAAATCGGGAAAGTCGGTTGATTTCTTTGTCGCCTGTAGGCGCATAAAAGACATATACCCAGTTGTTGCTCGCATAATTTGGATCTTTTTGGATTCCCATCAATCCTTCTTCTGCATTCACACCCTGCACTTCTGTTTTCCAATACACATCTAACTTGGCAATTTCTTTAATTTCTCCTGTAGCTTGATTGTATTGTAGAATCTCACCTCTTCGTTGAACAACCAAAATGTCCAAATTAGGAAGAATGGTCATTTCGGTAGGCTCAGTAAACTGACCCATGGAAAGGGTAGTTTTGGTAAAGCGATTTTCTTCTGGAGTTCGCTTGGATTTGGCCTTAGCGTAATCCAATTCCAAATTTTCTCCAATGGTATACTGTATACCTGCCAAGAGATGCTTCAAAAACTCAGGTTCTGTGTAAGACTCTTTGGTATGTCCTCCTCCGGTATAAAATGCCCTACCTCCATCAAAATCATGGTACCAAGCGATTGGATGCTCCCCCATGTCCAATCCACCTTGGTAGGAGGCTTCGTCTAGGAGCAATAGTTTTTTGGTATTGGGATTTACTTTTTTGTAACTGTACCATTCGTCGGTACGCTCCCATGTTTCAGGCAATGAATCTACGGAGGGGTGTTTTTCCCCGGTTTTGGTAACTTTTCCTGGCTGTACGTTGGGATGAGGGTCATTGATTCCAGGGTGATCCGCAAAGTATCCTCCGACTAACCTGCCGTACCAGCCCCATCCGTATTCGGTATCGGCTGCTGCATGTATTCCAACAAAACCACCCCCAGATTGTATGTATCTTTCAAAGTCTGCTTCTTGAGGCGCTTGGAGTACATCTCCGGTTGTACTCAAAAAGATGACGCTTGCGTATTGGGCAAGATTTTCTTCGTTAATCAGCTCTGCGTTGGTGGTGGTATCTACTACAAATCCATTCTCGGAACCTAATTTTTGGATAGCAGCTATGCCACTAGGTATGGATTCATGGTAATATCCTGCAGTTTTGCTAAATACAAGTACTTTGGGTTGTCCTTCTCGCTTTTTGGAACAAGCACTTAGTACGAGGATTCCAAGAAGTAGAAGTAAGGACAGGTTTCGTAGGTTTTTTGGGAAAGTCATGGGGTAAAGTATATTTTTTCGAAAATAATAAAATTGCTTTATTTATCACCTTAAAAGGATAGGTTTAGGTAGATAAAATAGGGTAATCGGTAAATTTTAGGGATATAATCTTTTTAAACCTGGCTTGCCCCTGAACCTATCTCTACCCGGATAAAGTCTGGAACAAGCTGAAATTTTTTCGTATACATTTTTTCCAGATGTGCGCAAATGTCCTCAAGGGCTTCCTGCCTTACAAGACTTAAGGTACAGCCCCCAAATCCTCCACCCATCATCCTTGAACCCAGCACACTTCCATGAACCCTAGCCTGCTCCACCAAGTAGTCAAGTTCGGCGCAGCTCACCTCAAAATCTTTACTTAGACTTTGATGGGAAGCGTATAGCATATCCCCAAAACCCTTTACGTTTCCAGCCCTCAGGGCATCTGCCGCCTCATGTACCCGCGTACATTCGCTAATCACATGCTTTGCCTTGGGATAGAGAGTTTTGGGAAGCACTTCTTGGATAACTTCAAGTTGCTTGCAGCTTAGGTCTCGTAAGGTATGAGCGCTTGGAAAAAGGTCCTTCAGGAGAAACATGCTTTCTTCACAGGCAGCTCTGCGGGCGTTGTACGCAGAGTCGGCTAGAGAATGGCTCACCTTGGAGTGGGTCAAGAGTAGCGCATACCCTGGAAATTCTACGGGAATTTCTTGATGTGTTTGACTTCTGCAATCCAAGAGTAGGGCATGTTGTGCTTTTCCAAAGGCACAGGCATAAGGATCCATAATCCCACAGTTGACCCCTGCAAACAGATGCTCAGATTTTTGAGCATAAACCACCAGATTTTTTTTGGGGACCTGAAAGTGAAAGGCCTCTGAAATTGCTAAGGCAGTGGCAATGGAAATAGCAGCAGAGGAAGACAAGCCTGCTCCTATGGGGGTATTTCCCCCTAAAGCCAAATCAAATCCTTCTACAGGGTATCCTGATTGCTTCAGCTGGGCACAAATCCCCATGATGTACGTTGCCCAATGCCCTTTTTTTGGAGAAAGATGGTGAAGGTCAAAACTGAATTCTTGATCAAAATCTAAGGAATATAGCCTGCATAGGGAGCCTAAATTATTTTTTTTTATCCCCACCCAAATGCCTTGGGTAATGGCTGCTGGAAATACAAATCCTTCTTGGTAATCGGTATGTTCTCCGATAAGATTGATCCTACCAGGAGCAAAGACTACCAGAGGGGTATCTAGAAAATTTTTGATAAAAGATGAAATGACTTGATCTTTCATGGGACTAAAATACAACTCCTCCTACTATGGTCTATTCCTAATAATTCAGGAAAGATGAACGGGGGAGTTTCGCTGGGAAGAGTTTCTTACCACCAAGGTGGTTTCCAATACAATAGAAAGGGGATCCTCTGAGGCCAAGCCATCCAATTGGTCCAACAGGTGGCTTACTGCCAATTTTCCCATTTCGTATCCTGGCTGAGAGACAGTAGTGAGTGGGGGCTCGACTACCGCAGAAGTTGGATTATTGGTAAATCCAGCAAGTGCAATTTCTTGAGGGACCCGTATGCCAAGCTGCTTCCATTCGGTCAATACATCTACCGCTACTGGGTCTATCATGCAAAAAACAGCATCTGGTCTAGGTTGCATTTCCAGAATTTCTCTTGCCAGTTGTACGGTATGAGGAGTGGTCAGGTCACTAACTTTGATTAGCGATGAATCTTCTGCAATGCCAAATTCTTTCAAAGCACGGAGATATCCTTCTTTTCTTTTTTTGGAAATATACAAATCTTCTGGCCCTGAGAGGTATAGAATTCTTTTACTGCCTGTTTCCAAGAGGTGCTTGACCACCTGGTAGGCACCGCCGACATCATTGAAAGTCACCTTGGATACGGGAATATCTTCTTGTACACGGTCAAACAACACGAAGGTATGTTCCCTGTCGTACAATTCGTACAAGTGGTCATAGGCATTTGTTTCCCTACTGAGGGAAATAAGAAGTCCGTCAACCTGACTAGAAACTAAGGCTTTGATGTTTGCTTTTTCTTGCGCTAAAGATTCATTGCTCTGGCAAATCATCACGTTGTATCCCCTGGAATTGGCTGTGTCTTGTATGCCACTGATGCAGGAGGCAAAAAAGTGGGAGGTGATTTCTGGAACAATAACCCCCAAGGTCTTGGACCTGCTCCTTCGTAAGCTTTGGGCCAACAAATTGGGTTGGTATTTCATTTCCTTGGCTGCAGCAACGACTTTTTCCTTGGTGGCCTCCTGTAATTCGGGGGAATTTTGCAATGCTCTGGATACGGTAGATACAGATATGCCAAGCTTTTTTGCGATTTCTTTCATCGTCACTTGGCGCCCCTTTTTCATGCTCTTGCTATTGTGTTTTTCGTATCCTGCAATCGTATGCAATTACGAATAAAGCAAAGATTTTTGAAAAAATTGCTATTCTTGATAAACGGTAGCCAAAACGGTTTCACCGACAGCTTTTAGGGTACGAACATCAATAAGCTGCATGTCGTCTTGGTGGGTATGGTGGTAGGATCCAAATCCTAGCTCTGGAGAAAAATCTATAATATCTGCTGTAGGAATTCCAGCCCATTCGTTGATAAACAGGTGGTCATCTAAAATTTCTGGGGCATCTTGAGAAATAAAAAATCCAGAATGTCCCAAGAGGCTGGCGTTGGACCAGATCTTACTCACTATTCCACTGGCATATTTTCTAGAATACCCTTCTCGATAAAATCTTGCATTTTTTGCACCGACCAAATCCACCAAAATACCATAATAAGCGGAGTAGTTAGGGATATGTTTGTTTTTGGACCAGTACTGGGAGCCGTGGCACCACCAGGTTTTGGATGGATCTTTGGAGATACTGTTTTCGGGCTCTCCATCGTCTTCTCCATCAAAGAAAATTAGATCAATACCTACTTCGGGCTTGAGTTCCTGGGTGCCGATCACTCGAGCAATCTCCATCAATACTCCCACCCCAGAGGCCCCATCGTTGGCTCCTGCAATGGCTTGATTGATGCGCTGCGTGTCCTTATCAGCTATTCTCCGCGTATCCCAGTGTGCGGCTAGTAAAATGCGTTTGCTCGCCTGAGGGTTGTAGGAAGCGATGATATTACTTAAGTTCCACGTGAGCTTGTCGTAGGTTTGGGTTTGAAAATCCTGCACTTGAACGTTCCATCCGTAGGAGCTTAAGGTTTGAATGATCCATTGCTTCGTGTTGGCATGACCGGGTGTTCCAGGTACTCTAGGACCAAAGTCCACCTGCTGCCTAACAAAGGTATAGGCCGAGTCCGGATTAAAGCTTGGATATGCTTTTAGTACTATTTCCTCGTTTTCGGAGTTGGTAGTTTTTTCACCCGTACAAGCCCCTAGGAGGAGCAGGAGAATTACGAATAACCTCGCCTTATTCCTCATATGCCCAATCGATTCGGTCCTTCATGTCTTTTACTACGATCCCCATATCCTTCAATCCCGCTCTAAGTTCGTCCACCTTGGTATAATTGCGTGCCGTTTTGGCTTCGGAATATTGCTTCAATAACAGACGCACTAATCCTTCTTGGTTATCTTCCTTTTCCTCTACCAAGCCCAAAATATCCACAACGAAGGTTTGGTACGTCTCCAGCATCTGCGTGAAAATCTTCTCTCCCAGGGCTGCCGAGTGAAGTTGTCCGGTATATACCGAGTTGATTTTTTTGAGCAGGTTGAACAAGTGTCCAATGGCCATGGCCGTATTGAAGTCATCGTCCATGGATCGGTAAGCCGCGGTAATGCTTGCCTCTACTTGCTGAATTTGCTCGGTATCCAAGGCGATATCCGCCTGTGTATTAAATTGCAGTTGCTTGGCAATACGCAAGCCGTTAATGATTTTTTTATAGCCTTTTTGTGCCGCCTTCAAGGCTTCGTTGGAGAAGTCCAGCGTAGAGCGGTACTGGGCAGTCAGGATAAAATAACGAATCGTCATCGGGCTATAGGCTTGGTCCAGCAAGGCATGGCTACCCGTAAAGAGTTCCTGCAGGGTGATGAAATTCCCCAAGGACTTGCCCATCTTCTGCCCGTTGATGGTGATCATGTTGTTGTGCATCCAGTATCTGGCAGGGTCCTGGCGATTGCAGGCATTTCCTTGCGCGATTTCACATTCGTGGTGTGGGAAAAGTAAGTCCATACCCCCACCGTGGATATCAAACTGGGTACCCAAGTATTTGGAGCTCATGGCGGTACATTCCAGGTGCCAGCCTGGGAATCCAAGGCCCCAGGGCGAGGGCCACTTCATCAGATGCTCTGGGGAAGCATTTTTCCATAAAGCAAAATCTACAGAGTTTCGTTTTTCTCCTTGTCCATCCAAGTCGCGACTACCACTGACCAATTCCTCTAGGACACGTCCTGAAAGTTTGCCATAGGTGTATTTCTTGTTGTAGGCGAGTACATCGAAATAAACCGATCCGTTGACCACATAAGCCAATCCCTGATTTAGAATGGCTTCTACTAAGGCGATTTGCTCAGGAATATGTCCTGTGGCTCTAGGTTCAATGCTGGGCTTCCAGGTATTGAGAAGGGCCATGTCCCGGTGGTAGGTGTCCGTGTATTGTTGGGCCACTTCCATGGGCTCCAACTTTTCGAGTTTCGCTTTTTTGGCAATTTTATCTTCTCCCTCGTCCGCATCCCCAGTCAAGTGGCCCACATCGGTAATGTTTCGTACATAGCGCACGCGGTATCCCAAGTGCGTCAGGTACCGGTTGACCGTATCAAAGGTGATTGCTGGCCGACCATGACCCAAATGCGCATCTCCATATACTGTAGGGCCACACACATACATGCCCACAAAGGGAGGATTGATGGGTGCAAAATCTTCCTTCTGCCGTGTAAGGGTATTGTAGAGCTTGAGTTGATGTGCTTTCATAAAAGTACAAGGTACAAAGTACAAGGTACGAAGTACAACATTTTTCTGAGTTTGAATTCGAACTTGACCTTTGAGGTTTTCAAAACCTCGAAGGTCTTGACTCTAAAAACCTCCAAGGTCTTGGTTTTTGTTTCCAAAACCTCGAAGGTCTTGACTAAAAACCACTGAAGCCTTGATTCTAAAAACCTCAAAGGTTTAAAAAAAACCTTCGAGGTTTTTAATGTTTGAAGTGGCGGATGCCTGTCAGCACCATGCTCATGCCCTGAGCATTGCAATAATCAATGCTGTCTTGGTCTTTGATGGAGCCCCCAGGTTGTACTACCGCGGTGATGCCTGCTTCATGGGCAATAGCTACGCAATCCGGGAAGGGGAAAAAGGCATCGGAGGCCATCACGGCACCTTTCAAGTTGAAGCCAAACTCATTGGCTTTGGTAATGGCCTGTCTTAATGCGTCCACTCGGGAGGTTTGCCCGACCCCAGAAGCAAAGAGCTGAGAATCGTTGCTCAATACGATGGTATTGGACTTGGTATGCTTACACACTTTCGCTGCGAAGACCAAGGCGTCTAATTCCTTTTCGCTAGGGGAGAGGGTAGTGGCTACGGTGAAATCTGCCTTGCCTTCTGTGGCCAGATCCTTGTCTTGTTCGATGACCCCATTTAAGAGGGTTTTGATCATATTTGTTCCTAGTACGGCCATTTTCTGAAGCAACAGGATGCGATTCTTTTTGGTGGTTAGGACTGCCATAGCTTCAGGGCTGAATGCTGGCGCTATCAACACTTCAAAAAAGAGGGAATTCATCTCCTCCGCTGCCGCTAGGTCTACTGGTCTATTGGTGACCAGTACGCCTCCAAAGGCGGAGGTGGTATCTGCCGCGAAAGCCTTTTGATAGGCTTCTTTTACGGTAGCCGCAGTCGCGCAACCGCAGGCATTCGTGTGCTTGAGGATGACAAAAGCGGTTTGGTCTGGGAACTCGGCAATCAGGTTTACTGCGGCGTCTATATCCACTAGGTTGTTGTAAGAAAGCTCCTTACCATGAACTTGCTCAAACAACTCCTCCAAGTTTCCATAAAAATGAGCCGCTTGGTGTGGGTTTTCTCCGTAGC
>JAJTDZ010000087.1 GCA_021298245.1 Algoriphagus sp.
ACACGCTCGGCTAGGCGAATGATGTCCAACAACTTGCTAGCCCCTAGGCGGTGGTCGTAATCCTCTGCTTCCCACAATTGGAAACTGATCATGGACTCATTGCGAAGGGTGCCTCCGCAGTCGATGAATTTCTTATTTACTTGACCAACCTCGGTCACATGAAAATGCGCAGGAACAGCCGTTCCCGAGGGCAATAGAAAGTTGACTTCGGTCAAATTTTCCAGGTGAGTTTTGATTTGAGAGAGTTTCATGGTAGCGATGAGATTAAGATATAGCGAATGGAGGAGTTATTCATCACAACAAAAGGTGGACGGCTTTGATTCGGCTAGTTGCTCAAAAAAACCTTGAAATAGGCCTTGAACAGCTTGCCAGCGCTCGGTATCCAAGCAGTAGTTTACCGCAGCCCCCTCGATGCTCCCTCGAATCAGACCCAAGGCCTTGAGTTCCCGAAGGTGCTGAGAAATGGTGGACTGGGCCAAGCCCAACTCCTGTACCAAGGTGCCGTTGATGCAGGTAGGCCTGCTGCCCAGGTATTGGAGAATGGCCACGCGGGCAGGATGTGCCAAGGCTTTGGCTAGGTCTGCCAATTCGTTTTGCGCAGTCGTAAATAAGGTAGTTTTCGATCTTCCCATAGTTCATCGTAATATTACGATAATTTAAATAAAATCAAGCAGCAACTCGCAAAATTTACGTTCAGGTAGCGCTACAGAAAAAATTAATGTTTGTTAAAACCTAACCATCTAGTTTAAATCTCTTCGCACTTCTATCCAAGAGTGGCACTTATTTTCGCATTATTTCCTAATTTCAGGCCATGGTTTGGGCATATCCAGATATACAACTCCTCTTGCTCTTTTCAGGGCTTTTTGTCCTGCTGTATCTGTTGTACGTCAGCAGATTTTGGTCCATCAACCGCCGCCTGAAAGTAGAAAAGCAGGCAGTCATCAATAAGTTGATCATCCGTACCCTCTATTTTGCATTATTTCTTATCGCCTTTGCAGGACCCTCCATCGGAGAATCCTTCAAAGAAGTACAGGAAGAGGGAAAAGACATCTTCATCGCCGTGGATTTGTCCCAATCCATGGTGGCCAGCGATATCGAACCCAATCGACTGCGTAGAATTCAATTTGAGCTGAAAGAACTGCTCAAATCTTTTCCTTCGGACCGAATCGGCTTGATTATTTTTTCTACGGAAGCATTTTTGCAACTCCCCCTAACCTACGACCAAGCCGTAGCCAACCTCTACATCGATGGACTTTCTATAGGACTGGTGCCCAACTTGGGCACGGACCTCTCCGCTCCCCTGGCTATGGCTTTGGAGCGATTTAAAAACGATAAAAGTCAGGAATTAAAGTCCAGGGCCATCGTGCTCATTTCGGATGGAGAGCATTTTGGAGATGATTTGGAGGGCATTGCAGAAGAGTTGGTAGACAATGGAATAAAGGTGTTTTCTGTAGGCATAGGCACCGAACAAGGCGGAAAAATCCCTAGAGGAAATGCCTGGGTCATCGATCCGGAAACGGGAAAGCCTGCCATCAGCAAACTAAATAAAGAACCCTTGCAGTACATTGCCGTGGAGACGGGAGGAGAATATTTTGAAGTTTCCGATCAGGCCGAACAAATGGGAGAACTAATTTCAGCCATTGAAAACATGCAAGGTGGGGTAGCCAATACCAGAAAAGTAGAAGCCAGCGCCAACCAATACTTCTACTTTCTCTTGGCTGCTTTGGTGCTAGCGCTTTTGGACATGATTTTACCTTTAAAAACGATTAAAATCTGATGAGCTGGGGAAAATTGATTTTGGGAGTATTTTTGCTCATCCCTTCCTCGTGGACTCGGGTCAGTAGGCTCAACGAAGCCATTACGGCTGCAGAAAAAAGCTATGCTGAGGCAGATTACCCCCAATCTATAAAAGATCATTTGAAGTTGATCGAAGAATTTGCCCTTACTTCCTTGGCTTTAGATTTCAATTTGGGCTTGAGTTACCACCATGCCAACGAAAATGAAAACGCCCTGGGCATGTACGATAAGGCCACGCAAAGCCCTGATAAAATTTTGGCTTCTTTTGCCTTCAATCAGGCAGGGGTATTGCTTGGCAACACGCAGGACTACGAAACTGCTTTGAGTAAATTTCAATCGGCCTTGATCCAAAATCCACTCAATGAAGAAGCCCGATACAATTACGAATTGCTGGCTCGATGGCTACAGCGGGAGGAGGAACGAAAAAATCAAGACGAAAATGCCCCAGAACCTTCGGAATTTGCGAAGCGTAAAAAGGCAGAGGCAGATCGCTTGGTAGAGCAATTTAAATTTAAAGAAGCTCTGGCCTTGATGGAAGAAGCCTTGGCTCAAGACGAAACGGTGGCTGCCTACCAGGAATTTATGACCAATTTAAAAGATGTGGTGGAAATCAATGAAAACTAAATTTCTCTTTCCTGCCCTACTTCTTGGCCTGTGCCTGTGGAGCGAAGGGGCCCTGTCCCAGACGGCCGGTGACTTTTTTAATCGGGCAGCACGCTCCTACGTCAAAACGGACAAGGATGCCGCCCTCAAGGAAGTCAACGACGGCCTGGCCAAGTATCCCAACGATGCCAAGTTGAAGGCGCTCAAGGAAAAATTAGAACAAGAGCAGCAGCAGGAGCAGCAAGAGCAAAACCAGGAGCAGCAACAGCAAAATCAGCAAAATCAAAATCAACAGGACCCTTCCCAAAAAGAAGATTCCCAGTCTCAGCAGAAAGACGGGGAGAAAAGTAACGAAGACAAGGCCAAAGAAGGACAGCAGGGAGAAAATCCCTCTCAGCAAAGTGAGGAAGCGGGACAAAATGCCAACGATCAGATGGATGCCAACCTGGCCGACAGACAGAAAAAAATGGAAGCCATGCGGGAAAAGTTGAAAGCCATGAACCTTTCCCCAGAGCAAGCTTCTCAAATCTTGGAGTCCCTCAATGCCGCCGAGCTGCGGTACATTCAAGAAAACAAAAAGAAAGCTACCCAAAGGCCCAAAAGAGGGCTTCCAGACTGGTAAGGGGTAAACTTTCCTCACTAGATAAACCCAAATGCAAATGAAAGAAGTCTATATCCTCGCCGCCCTACGCACTCCCTTGGGGAGTTTTGGTGGCAAACTTAGCGGGCTCAGTGCCACGGAATTAGGAAGCATCGCCATCAAGGGTGCTTTGGCCAAGTCTGGGGTACCAGTTGAAGCAGTTCAGGAAGTTTTTATGGGCAACGTGCTCTCGGCCAATTTGGGGCAGGCACCTGCCCGCCAAGCGTCCATCGGGGCAGGAATAGGCTATCCGGTGCCCTGCACCACCATCAACAAAGTCTGCGCCTCTGGCATGAAGGCCGTCATGCTGGGAGCTCAATCCATCCAACTGGGCATCAACGAGGTGGTCATCGCGGGCGGCATGGAAAGCATGTCCAATGTCCCCTACTACGTTCCGAAAGCACGCTTTGGCTACAAATATGGAAATGCAGAACTCAGTGATGGGCTCGTTCGTGATGGGCTTTTTGAGGTGTATTACAAGTTTCCCATGGGCAACTGTGCCGAAAATACCGCTAAGGAAATGAAAATTAGCAGGGAGGAGCAGGATGCCTACGCCATTCAATCCTATCGTCGCGCCGCAGCGGCTTGGGAGTCAGGTGCATTTTCCAAAGAAATCGTACCTGTAGAACTACAGGGTAGAAAAGGAGAAACGATTCTGATTGCTGAAGACGAGGAATACAAGAATGTAGTATTTGATAAAATCCCTTCGCTCAAGCCAGTATTTGATCCAAATGGTACCGTAACTGCTGCCAATGCTTCCACCATGAATGATGGGGCGGCTGCCTTGGTCTTGGCCAGCAAGGATGCAGTGGAAAAGTATGGATGGAAGCCCATTGCGAAAATCAGAGGCTATGCCGATGCAGCCACGGATCCCTTGTGGTTTACCACAGCGCCAGCTTTGGCGAAGCCTTTGCGGCCGTGGCCCTTGCCAACCAGCGAGAATTAGGCTTAGACAACGAGCGATTGAATGTATTTGGTGGTGCAGTAGCGCTAGGCCATCCCCTGGGTGCTTCTGGAGCTCGAATCCTCAGCACCCTGTGCACCGTTCTTCATAAAAAAGGAGGAAGTATCGGTGTGGCCGGCATCTGCAACGGAGGCGGGGGCGCATCGGCACTGGTGCTGGAGAAGGTGTAGGGGAAAAAGAAAAATGGGACAACTCCCTCCCGATATGCATCGGGACAGGCCTGCCTGCCGCAGACAGGCTCTAAACAAGGGGGCTGGGGTAAGAGCACCAAGCGCAGGTCTAGGTATTTGCCATCGGGGGAGCGAAAGCGGTAGGCAGTCTTGCCTAGGTGGGCATCGCAGGCCTTGCTGCAGCAGGATCCTGGGATCACCTGTAGTGGGTCGGTGAGGGAAGAAGTTACTTCCCATTCCTGCCAGAATTCCTCCAGTCGATCCAGGAAATTGGCCTTGGATACCTCGTAGTAAGTAAATTCTGAAGACAATAGATCTTCAAGGCCGGGTCGATCTCGACGGGCAAAGCAATCTAAAATAAGGTCCAGGTGGGTATGGGTGTGCATGGCTGGGAAAGAGAAAAGGAAACGGACACCTGGTATTTTTAGTATGGCTCAGATAAGAAATTGTCCACGGACCACGGAGGACAGCAAATCGTGATGGAGAGTAGAATCTGCGGTGGACTGTGGACCGTTAACTCTTGACAAAAATGATGGACTTAAAATAAGCGAGAGCTTTTAGCGTTAGCATTCAAACCCCACCTGTATGCTGACTCGATTGCTTCCCTTCATATTGTTAGTTGCCGCCTGCCAAAAGACTATTCCAGACCCAGTTTCCAAAAGGGAATGCTGGCACTGCAAGCCGGCATTCCGATTGGAGGGCCCAGCCCCTCGCCTACAGTTTGTAGGAGATGCCCGCATCGATGCCCTCGCGGGATACTTGGCGGCACAGGATAGGGTGGAGAGTCAGCAGGTAGGCTTTGGTGGGACCTTTTCCGAAGTGTATCAGGTATATGTAAAGCTGCGGGAGCAAGCCACCCAAGAACAGCTAATTCTTCTGCTGCAGCACCGCTCGCCCAATGTGCGCTACTATGCACTGCTGGGCCTATGCAGGAGGAATCCGGAGCAAAAGGAAATTTTCTACCGGCAGCTGGCAGGGAAGTACGAAACCCTAAATTCCATAAGTGGCTGTGTGGTCACTTCAGGAGAGCTTTGGCAGTTTGCAAAGTATCGAGTTTTTGAAGCAGAGAATTGGATGGAGGAAGAATTAGAGGAGGTGTACTAATTCAAAATCTAGCAGAACCCAAGCCCAATGCTCAACAAGAACCACTATAAAGCCGCTTTATTCGGTATAGCGATTGGAGATGCCCTTGGGGTACCTGTGGAATTTTCAAGTCGTGCTGCTCTTGAAAATAATCCCGTAAGGGATATGGTAGGATATGGGACCTACAATGTTCCTGCAGGCACTTGGTCTGATGATAGTTCTCTTACTTTTTGCCTAGCGGAAGCACTGACTGAAGGCTTTGACTTACAAGTAATCGGGCAAAACTTTGTGCGCTGGTATAAGGATAACTATTGGACACCCCGAGGAACTCTTTTTGATATAGGTATGGCCACCCAGCGGGCCATTTTACGCCTCGCTCAAGGCGAGTACCCCGCATCGGCAGGGGGTAGTGATGAAAATGACAATGGAAACGGTTCGCTGATGCGTATTTTGCCCCTGGTATTTTATGTATACCACAAACCCGTTCACCAGCGCTACGAGTTGATTCAACAGGTATCTGCGATTACCCACGGGCACGTCTGCGCAGTCATTGCTTGCTTTTATTATCTCGAATTTGCCAAGCAAGTCATGGAGGGCTACGACAAAATGGAGATTTACAGCAATTTGCAAAGGGATATTCCAGCTCATCTAAGCCAGTTGTCCATTCCTCCCCAAGAAATTCGAAGGTTTGACCGCTTGTTAAGAGGCAAAATTCAGGACCTGGATGTACAGCAAATTCAAAGTAGCGGATATGTCCTACATACCTTGGAAGCAAGTATATGGTGCTTGCTTACCACGAGCAATTATCAGGATGCCGTCTTGAAAGCAGTAAATCAAGGAAATGATACGGATACCACTGCTGCTGTGACTGGGGGCCTGGCAGGACTGCTGTATGGTTATGATGCAATTCCGGAGCATTGGCTGGCCCAACTTGCTAGAAAAGATGACATCGAAGACTTAAGCGAAAGACTGGTAAAGGGTATCTACCGCAAGTAGCTATAAAATACTACACCCTCAGTCCCCAGCTTGGACTTGTAGACTGTAAGCGGGAACTGGGGGTGTTTGCTCTATTCCAGAGTTTTTACATGAATAAATAGGTTTAATTTGACTCTCCTACGAGTGAAGCTTACTTTTTTTACTCCGATCTAACATGGGAATAACTCTCTCCATCCCATTTAAAAATCACCGTTGAATTGATGTTTTGTGGGGTACTGAAGGCGGTACCCGGATCGTAAACATCGGAAACGCATTTGTACTCACAATTTCCAAGGTAGGTGACAGTAATGGAATTGACCTGCATGCCCATGCTTTCTGCTTTTGCAATTTGCCCGTTTTCAATGTCTGCCTCGTGCCCTTTGCAGGCGTCTTCACAACTTGATAGAAATGCGAGCACAAGTAAAATTACCCCAAGGGTGGTGGAGAACTTCTTCATGATGTTTTTTGTAAAAAACTATTCCTACTCGTATGGCTTTTCGGATTCGCCCCGTTTTTCTAAGTTGGCTCTGGACTCAACAATTAGTGTTAAAATACTAAATAAGTTGATAAATCTTCTACAAATACATATGAAATTTAGGTACAGCAGTAACTATAACTTATTGTTACAGATTCGTTTATCTAGCCTTCCTAGGTATAAGTTGGGTGGACGAGAAGAATAATTTCTCCTCTTTAACGCAAAAACAGAACAGGTACAACAAATCCCCCCGCAATTCTGCGGGGCAGGCCCTACCTCCCCTGAGAAGGGGGAGTTTAATCCTCGGCAACCCCAAAAATTAACCAAGGAATACGCTTTTTTAAGATTTTCTACCTATGCGTACCTGAGAAAATTACAAAATCTTACAAGGCATTGATCAACCCATATACCCAGCCTTCCACTTCACTATTTTTGACTTTATACCAAATATTTGATTCT
>JAJTDZ010000049.1 GCA_021298245.1 Algoriphagus sp.
TGGATGCGCCCACCTCCTACCGCATTGTGGGGGCTGCCCGCTTTGAATTGCTGACCCCAAGCAGCGAGGCCCAGCAGGCGCTTTGGGAAAAAAATAGGGCCGACATCTACCAACGCTCCCCCATGAATTTGTTTCGTGCCTTGATCAAGGGCAGGCAGGAGCGCGAGGGGTTTTATCTTTACGGGGACAAGCCTGGAGGCTCAGCAAGTATGAACATCCGCTCGGATATCTTTGCCAACGAACTGGGCAAATCCGTGGTGCCCTACAAAGCAGACCCCTTGGTGATCCCTGGAGAATCTCCTGGGATCTATCTGCTGCAGCTCAAAGGCAGAATAGAGATTCACTACCAAAAAGGATTTGCCCAAGCCAATACCTACAGGGATGCACCATACCCCATCTCTTGGCTGGAGGTAAAGCAAGGGCAATTGCGGGTACGTGACAATGGGATGGTCCTCAATCCAGAAGAAGTGGTGTTTTCAGGAGACATGGACCGCAAGCGCATCTCCAATTTACTTCCCTTGGATTACGATGCCGAACAAGCCCTCTTGCTTCAGGATCTCTCCAAGACAGCCAAAAATTACCAGGAAAAAGTATACCTGCACAGCGACAAGCCTTACTATTACTCGGGCGACACCCTTTATTTCAAAGGGTATTTTGCCTACGGCAACCCTTACCTCCGCGACGCCCTAAGCAAAGTGATGCACCTGGAGCTGATCAACGAAGAAAGGGATATCCTACTGGCACAAAAATACCCCATTCGAGACGGCATCGTGGTGGGCGACATGCTCCTGCCCGACACCCTGTCTGGGGAGCGGTATTTCCTCAGGGCCTATACCAATTGGATGCGAAATTATGGCCCCAACCAGTATTTTATCTACCCTCTAAGCGTCCTTACTCCTTACCAACGTATTGCTCCAGAAGAGGCCATTCAGTCATGGATCAATCAGGGGGTGAGTATTCAGGTAGACAAGGAAAGCATTGGACCAAGGGAAGAAGTCGGCCTTGTTTTGCAAGTAAGAGATTCCCAAGGCAGGCCTGCCCCAGCTACTCTTTCGGTAGGGATTTGGGATGCAGAGCAAGTCCTCCCTATCCCTAGAGGCCCTGATCTTCCAAGCAGTCTTAGCCTCAGCGATATTCCAGAATCCTTGGGTACGGACCGCTTTTCCTACCCCATGGAGACACAACTTTCGGTATCTGGTAAGGTGACAGACGATAAGGGAAAGGGTGTGGCTACAGAAATCACCGCCTTCATCAATGAATTTCAGGGCATGCTTTCCCTTCCTTCCACCTTGGAAGGAGACTTCCGTATCGAAGGGATGGAGTTTTACGGCTCGATGCGCTTGGGACTTGTTGCTGCTGACAAAAAGGGCAGAGCCTTGCAGGTAAGAATTCTAGATCCATTAAAGGCCCCGGTAGTTTTACCCCAGCAGCCCTATTTTCCAAAGGTCAATACTCTTGCCGCACCTGTTCGACTACCTGTGGAAAAAGAGGAAAAGGATGCTGATACGGCAAATGGGGAAGGAGAGGGGAACGCCATCTATGGCAAACCTGACTACGTGATCGAGGGAGAAAAGCTAACCAAAACGGGTAGCTCCACCGACTTGGTCAATAGCTTGGTGGGCAATATCCCTGGCGCTCAAGTGACCTTGGCTGGAGGAACTGGACAACAAACTATCCGACTTCGTGGCGGTGCAGTGTCGGCTTCCAGAAGCATGGAACCCGTAGTCATGGTAGATGGAGTAGTCTTGGTGCCAGGGGGGATGTCTACAGCAGCCGACAACTTGCGTACCATCAATCCATTTGACATAGATCGGGTAGAAGTAGTGTCAAGAATGGTGCCCATGCTGGGTGACCAAGGTCGAAACGGAGTGATAGCAGTTTACCTCAAGGATACCTACGAGGAAGGTTCTCCTGACCAACTTGAGGGCAAGGGGATGATCCGGTTTACGGTGGAGGGCTTTGCTGTGTCCCATGAATTTGTGCCATTGCGGCATGAAGTAGGGAACTCCGTCCTAGAAAAAGACGATAGGCAAACCTTGTATTGGAATCCTTATTTGGTATCCGATGAAAAGGGAGAGGTAAAGCTTTCTTTCTTTTCCAACGATACTGCTGGTCCCGTAGTCCTGGAGGTTCGTGGCTTGACGGCCGCTGGGGCGGTGATCAAGGGTACTTTTGTGCTCAACAAAAACTAGGGCAGCTCGAAAGAATTATGTAGGTTAGGGGATGCAAAAAGCGATTTTTCTTCTAGTCGTAAGTTTTCTTCCAAGCGTGGCGTGGGCGCAATTGAGTCTGGGGATTCGCGGGGGAATGGCTACGTCTTCTTACAGCTACCAAGCCACAGCAGGCACGAGAAGCAAAACAGTGGATGGCGTCGCGGCGCCCACTTTTGCGCTGGTGCTGGAGTACCTCGATTCCAAAAACGCAGGCATAGAACTCAATGTACAGCAACTCACCCTTGGCTTTGCGCAAAGCAATGATGCGGGGAAGGTAAACCAAACGGAGTTTACCTACCTCAAAGTCCCCTTGCTTGCCAGTATATTTGCGGGGAGGTCGGGAAGATTTCAGGTGAAGTTTGGCCCCCATATCGGAAGACTGAGAGCAGTGGAGGACCTCTCTAGGGAGTATAGCGGGGGGATTCCCAAGGAATTGCCCACCTATGCCCAGGCCGGAGACAGACCCAATAAAAACATGTATGGCCTTACTGCAGGCATAGGGATTTCTAAACTTTTTGGCAAAAGTACCCTAGCTGCCGAAGGCAGGTTTGCCTATGATTTCACCAATCCTGAGTCCCAAAACCGTATTTTTGACATGCGGTCCACCAATTTGGAGTTTACCCTTGCCTATCTCTTTAGACTGATCGATCGCAAACCCAAAAGTCCCTAAGCGCAAATTTTTGCAAGCTCGGTGCAAGGCCGTACCTTTGACAAACCCTTATTCGCAAATCCTTGAAAATACAACTTATCAACGGACCCAATTTGAATTTGCTCGGTAAGAGAGAGCCAGAGGTATATGGTAACGAATCCTTTGATTCCTTTTTTCCTAAACTTCAAGCCCAATTTCCGCAAGTACAGCTGGCCTATTTCCAGAGCAATGTGGAAGGGGAATTGATCAATAAAATTCAGGAGGTAGGATTTGAAGTGGATGGGATTATCCTCAATGCAGGAGGCTACACCCACACCTCTGTAGCCATTTCCGATGCCATCGCTGCAGTACCTGCACCTACCCTAGAGGTGCACATTTCTAACCTTTACAAGCGAGAAGAATTTAGACACAAAAGCATTTTGTCCAAATCCTGTGTGGGAATGATTTCAGGCTTGGGATTGCAGGGCTATGCCTTGGCCATTCAGTATTTTTTAAGCAAGTCTACCCCATGATCACTTTTGCACCAGGGCCTTCCAAGGTCTACGATGCTTTGCCCAGCTACCTTCGGGATGCCTATTCCCAAGGAATCCTAAGTGCCAACCACCGCAGTGCAGTCTTCATGGATTTGTATCGGGATACCGAATCCCTGTTTAGGGAAAAATTGAAGATGCCTGCCGATTTTACCCTTCTGTTTACCTCTTCGGCAACCGAAAGCTGGGAAATTATTTCCCAATCTTTGGTAGAGAAGGCGAGTTATCATTTGTATTCGGGGTCCTTCGGCAAAAAATGGTTGGAGTATGCGCAGTACATCCTACCTGCCACTCGAGGACAGCAGCTGTCTGCTCATCAGGCTATTCCCGTTGATCAATTGCAGTTAGGGCCTGAGTTTGATTTGATTGCAGTCACTCAAAACGAAACTGCCAACGCCTCACAAGTGCCGATGGCTGTGCTCAAAGCACTGGGAGCGCGGTATCCAGAAAAGATGATTGCGGTAGATACAACTTCTTCCATGGGGGGAATCGTCTTAGATTTTACCTTGGCCGATGTTTGGTACGCCTCAGTACAGAAATGTTTTGGTCTGCCCGCTGGCCTTGGCATATTGCTTCTTTCTGCCCAAGCCAAGGAAAAAGTAGCTCGAAAAGGAGAGCGAGGTCGCTACAATAGCCTCAGCTTCATGTTGGAAAATGCTGCCAGCTACCAGACGCATTACACCCCAAACGTGTTGGGAATATATTTGCTCTATCGTGTTTTGCAGGACATGGATCCTATAGCCCAGGTGGATGCTAGACTTCGGGATCGAATGGCCAGGTTGGAGAGAGTCATTGAAAGCTCCCCTGTCTTTGAATTGTTGGTGGAAAATCCAGCCACCAGAAGCACTACGGTAGCAGCCATCGCCGCCGAAGAGCAGGTGATCAGCGCCGTCAAGAAAGCTGCAGAAAGGGAAGGAATTAGCTTGGGCGGAGGCTATGGACCGCTGAAGTCCAGCAGCTTTAGGGTGGCCAATTTCCCTGCCATTACGGATGCAGAGTTTGGTAAAATGCTTGATTTTTTAGCTTCCTACAGGCAATAAAAAAGTCCCGATAGATTCGGGACTTTTTTATTTCTAGTGAAAGGTACTTTTAGCCTTCTGTTTTTTGGATGGGCTGCGCTCCGTTGGGGAGCTCTCCCTCTTTGCTAGCAACCACGGCGGCTACCACCACGTCTCCGGTGATATTCACCACCGTCCTAAACATGTCTAGAATACGGTCTGGGGCCATGATCAGGGCGATGCCTGCAGCGGGTACACCGATGGCTTCCAAGACCACGATCAGCATGATCAATCCTGCTCCAGGAACTCCTGCCGAGCCTACTGCAGCCAGGGTGGAGGTAAGGACAATCATGATCTGCTGCGAGAAGCTAAGCTCCATGCCTAGGGCTTGAGCGATAAATACGGCCGCCACACTTTGGTACAAGCTGGTCCCATTCATGTTGACTGTAGCACCTAAAGGCAAAACAAAGCTGGAAATGTTTTCGGATACCCCCAATTCCTCTTGGGAAAGCTTCATGGTAACGGGCAAGGTGGCATTGCTAGAGCTGGTTGAAAAGGCAAGTAGCTGCGCTGGGCGGATTGCCCTGAAAAAGTCGCTCACACGAACCTTTGTCATGGCCTTCAGCAGGAGTGGAAACATCACTAGCATGGTAATAAATAGTCCTGCCAAGACAATCAAACTGTACTTCAATAGAGCCAAAAGTAAGGAGAGGGCCGAATCAGGATTGTCGCCCGCAATTTCCACAATCAAAGAGGACATCAAAGCAAAAACCCCATAGGGAGCAATGATCATGATATAGCTTACAATCAGGGTGATAACCTCGTTGAACCCATCAAAGAAGGCCACCACAGGCGCGGCTTTGGATTTGGGAATTTGAAGTAGAGCAATTCCTACCAGAATGGCAAAAAATACCACTTGAAGCATGGCAGCATTGTTGGTAGTAGCCAAAAATATATTTTGAGGCACCATGTCTATGATGGGCTGCAAGGGGCTCTGTTCTTGAAACTGGGCAGCAGATTCGGCCCTTTTTCCTGCATCCCCTTCATACAAACTCATCAGCTTTTCACGCGTCTCTGCTGGCAAGGAAGTGCCAGGTTGGAATATATTAACCAGGGCCAAACCTATAGAGATAGACACCACAGTAGTAGCCAAAAATAAGAATAGGGTACGGCCTCCAATGCGGCTCAGCTTGGAAATATCCCCCAAATTGGAAACCCCAATGATGAGGGAGGCCAACACCAAAGGCATGGCAATCAATTTGAGTCCATTGATGAAAATCGTTCCTATTGGTTTGATAAATTTCAAAGTGATTTCTTTCATTGAAGTATTTAGGGCTATTCCAAATACTTCTGTCTTTAATATCCCCGTTTTAATGGAAATTATTCCAAAGATCAATCCGAGAACAAGTCCGATAATTATTTGCGTGTGTAAGGGTAATTTTTTCAAGGGATACTGGGATTAGAGGGTATGGAGTTTATTGGTTTTGGATAGCAAAAGGAAGTCGGCGATGACCAAGGCGGCCATGGCTTCCACGATGGGAACAGCCCGGGGAACTACGCAGGGATCGTGCCGACCTTTTCCACTGACGGTTACTGCTTCTCCCTGGGTATTGACCGAAGCTTGGTCTTGCATGATGGTGGCTACGGGCTTGAAGGCCACGCGGAAGTAGATGTCCTCTCCGTTGCTAATGCCTCCTTGTATGCCTCCGGAGTGGTTGGTACTTGTATGTATTTTCCCATCTTTTTGGACTAGGGCATCGTTGTGCTCAGATCCACGAAGCTGTACCCCTGCAAATCCACTTCCGTATTCAAACCCTTTTACTGCATTGATGCTCAGCATGGCCTTTCCTAGGTCTGCATGCAAGCGATCAAATACGGGTTCCCCCAATCCAGGAGGGCAATTTTTGATCACGCAGGTGATCACGCCTCCTATGGTGTCTCGCTCTAGCCTGACCCGATCGATCAGGGCAATCATCTGCTCTGCCATTTGGGGATCTGGGCATCGGACGATGTTTTCCTCAGCAGCATCCAGGCGAAGCTCGGTGTAAGATTTGTCAAGAATAAGATCTCCAACTTGGGAAACAAAGGCCTGAATGCAAATTTGTTGAGTAGCTAAAAACTGTTTGGCTATGGCACCTGCGGCTACCCGAGCGGCAGTTTCCCGAGCGCTGGACCTACCACCGCCTCGGTAATCTCGATGGCCGTATTTTTCAAAATAGGTGTAGTCGGCATGGGACGGGCGAAAGGTATCTGCCAAATGGCTATAATCCTTGCTTTTTTGATCTTCGTTGGGGATGAGCAGGCCTATAGGTGTACCTGTAGTTTTTCCTTCAAACACTCCAGACAGCAGCTCCACCTCATCTTCCTCCTTGCGTTGGGTAGTGATTTTGGATTGACCCGGTTTCCGTCGCTGCATTTCTTCTTGGATTTTTTCCAAGTCAAGCATCAATCCGGCAGGGCAGCCTTCCACAATAGCTCCCAGGGCCTTGCCGTGCGATTCGCCAAAGGTGGTTACCCTAAAAAGCCTGCCAAAAGAATTGCCCATTATTTTTTGCGGATGATCGTTACAGCCAGTACAGCCAAGGCGGCTAGGAGTAGCACGTTGATTGCGGTGGTAAAATAGTACTTATATTGTTCGTTTAAAAATTGATTGCTTTCCGTCTCAATGCGGTCATAAATTCCTCCTAGTCTTTGTCCCGAGAGGGCCTCATTGATTTTTGATTCTCCCGATACTAAAATTTTTGCAGCAGGGCGTAAGGTATCGTAGACTTCACGTGCAGGATCAAAATAAATCCATTCGAAGTATTGGTTGAGGTTGTATTCACCCGCTTCGTTAAGGGTGATAAAGTAATCAAATTCTTTGGTGCCCGACACAAGTCCATTGCCGCGGTTGATTTGCTGCCTGACGTTGGGGTCAAAAGCATTGAGGTTGGTACCGGGCAGGCGTTTGGGGGCATTGAGGGAATTGATGTTGCCTATTCCAGAAATTCCAAAGTTGTAGCTAAATCCTTTGCCCGTTTCCACTTCAAGGGTATTGATATTTTCCCGCAATTGAAATTGCCCTACAGCTACTTCATTTTTGAGAGGGTGTGGAGGAAGGGGTTTTACGGTAATTACTTTGGGAGTAGAGTAAAACGTTTTGAAATCTTCTTGTCGGTTGGCCCCAAAAAGAGAAGGATTTTTGGCTACCCGGTACTTGATCATCTCCCAGGGTACATTGGGGATTTGGATTTTTCCTTCAGAAAAGGGGAAGAAAGTACTTTCAAAAATTTTGTATTTGATCCATCTTTTGCCGTTTTGCTCTACCGTTTCCGGTTCGATGGTAGTGATGCTGAAGTTCTCTTCCCAGGCGTTGGCAGGCCTAAGTTTTTTCAAAATCGCATCTAGTTGCTTTCCTGGTTCGTAAAACTGAAAGGGAGCCTGGTTTTGTTCGGACATAAAGAAGGAAACGTCTAGAGTAAAGCCCTCCCCAGTATAGACTTCATTTTTATCTACTGTCACAGCAAAAAAGGCGTCGTCAGCGACTTCGACAAATTCAGGAGCTTCGGCACTCCTTCCAAAAAAATCTGCAAAGGGGTCATAGGCATTACCAGAGGAGGCTTGGGTATTAGCCGCATCTTTCACGGTAATCCGTTTACCAGCAGATGCGTAGGACTTTCCATTGATGAGCACCGAAAATCTCCCCAGGGTAAATTGCCCTTTTCTACTGGGTTTGTAGTATTGAATGACGCTGTTGGAACTACTCATCTGTCCATTGATGATGTTCATGGAAGAGGACTGAGAAATTCCTTGTTTCTGAAACCCCTGGATTTCGGGGAATTGATCGTAAGACTTTATTTTTTCGTTGGACAAAGTCACCTTGATGGTAAAGGTTTCGTTGATGCCTATCTCATCAGGCCCAAGTTCTACCTTGACCTCCTGCGCCCATCCCTTGCCGAGAAGCAGGAACATGCCACAAAGAAAAAGGATCCCTTTTAGTGTCATTGTCTTCATCGTTGCGAAAATAGGGTAATTCCAACTAATCCCCTCAAAATAACGCAACATCTTCGGATTAGCTGCCGTACAACAACTTAAATTCAGTTAATGCCTTCAAAATTTTTAAAACTATGCTAGACTATGTGAAGACGATTCTGCAAAAAGTAAGTTTCAATGGATTTCTTTTTGAAAGAGAGCTGAAAAAGGGTTTGGCTTACTTGCTTCCTGCAGAAATCTTGGAAGTGAAGAAGTGGTGCTATGAAAAATTTGGCCACCTGCATCAAGCCATCCTAGTTCGCAATTTTGGGCCTTTGGCTTTACTGCCCGTTTGCAAGTAATAAAAAAATCCCCTGAGCTTTTCAGGGGATCTAAAGGGGTTGGTTTAGTTAATCTTTTGAGGCAAAATCTGGGTAGGCTCTCATCTGGTGTTCGTTGATGTCGAGGCCTTCTATTTCTTCTTTTTCGTCTACTCTTATGCCTACAGTTCGCTTTAGGGTAAAGAACAGAAGCCAAGAGGAAGCAAAGCAGAAGATACCTACCGCCCCAATACCTAAAAACTGGGAGAGGAGCTGGTTCCAGCTCGCTAAATTTCCAAAGATTCCTACCGCCAGGGTGCCCCAGATGCCTCCGATGAGGTGCACGGAGATTGCTCCTACTGGATCGTCAATTTTAACCTTGTCAAAGGCGATGACAGCCAGGACTACCAGGATGCCGCCGATGATTCCGATCCAGATGGAGTCGAGCACTCCCATTTGATCGGCTCCAGCAGTGATACCTACCAAGCCAGCAAGAATACCGTTGAGTACCATGGTGATGTCGTAAGTTTTAAACTTCAAGTAGGATGCAAAAAGGGCGCCAATGGCCCCTGCAGAAGCTGCCAAGGAGGTGGTAACGAATACTCTGGATACGGTGCCAGGATCGGCGCTGAGCACAGAACCTCCATTAAATCCAAACCATCCAAACCAGAGAAGAAATACTCCCATGGTAGCCATAGGTAAATTATGTCCTGGAATAGCTTTCATTCCCGTTGGGGTATATTTTCCGATTCGAGGGCCTAGCATATAGGCGCCAACAAGAGCTGCCCAGCCTCCTACGGTATGTACTAGGGTAGAACCTGCAAAGTCATAAAAAGGAGTTTCTAAAGCTTGAAGAAAACCCCCTCCCCATTTCCACATCCCTACAATAGGGTAGCAAATCCCTACATACAGAAGGGAGAAGATCATGAAGGGCCCTAGCTTGACCCGTTCTGCCACAGCTCCAGATACGATGGTGGCTGCAGTAGCGGCAAACATGGCTTGGAAAATAAAATCCGTGAAGTAGGTATATCCTGGATTGTATGTGCTGGTGTCCCATCCTTCAGGAAGGGATAAGCCAAATCCAGAAAATCCAAAAAATTCTCCAGCGTATTCTGCGCCAGGGTACATCAGGTTGAATCCCACCAAAGCGTAGGTGAGCAAGCCTAGGGCAGGAATGATGGTGTTTTTGAAAAGAATGTTAACCGTGTTTTTGGCTCGAGTAAGTCCGGCTTCCAAGGTGGCAAAGCCGAGGTGCATGATGAAGATCAGTAAGGTGGAGATCATCATCCAGAGGTTGTTGATGGTAAATAGGTCTTGTACAGGGGCTTCCATAGGTTGATCGCAAGGAGTGAAGAATAGGTTGTTTTAGAGGGCGGCTTCGCCTGTGTCTTGGTTGCGGATGCGGTAGGCTTCAAGGACTTCGTAAACAAATATTTTTCCGTCACCTACCTCCTGGGTCTTACCTTCTTGGAGAATGCATTGGATGACTCCTTCGGCAAGGGAGTCTGGCACTACTATTTCCAACTTGGTGCGGGGAATGTAGGCGGGTTCGTAGGCTACCCCTCGGTATACTTCTTGTCGGGCATGCTCAAAACCCATCCCCTTTACTTCGTAAAAGGACAGGAATTTTACCCCCAACTTGGAAATGCATCCGTGGATTTGGTCAAATCGTGAGGTACGAATGATGGCTTCAATTTTTTTCATTTTTTACAATAGAAGTGGTGATTAGTTGTCAATGTGACAGGAAAGAAAGTCAAAAAATAAAACAAAATCAAAAAATAGGTTAAAAAAATAACTAAAAAACAAAAAATATATGTTTTTATTAATAATATAAGTTTAAAAACAAGCTTATAAACTCAAAAAAAAATTAAAAAAATAAAAAAAAGGTTTAAAAATAAACCTTTATCATTCTTGATTTGAATTTGTGTAAAAGGGAAAAGGGACTACCTTTGGAGCGTTTTTTAATAGACTACATGGTAAGCAAACCTACACTTCTCGTATTAGCAGCTGGAATGGGCAGTCGGTACGGGGGCAACAAGCAAATCGATGGATTTGGCCCACAAGGGGAAACCATTTTAGAATATTCCGTCTACGATGCCATTCGAGCGGGATTTGGAAAAGTGGTGATGATTGTAAGGCAGGAAATTTTGAGCCTTGCGCAAGAGAAGTTTATGCCCAAGTTTGGGGACAAAATAGAGGTAGAATGGGTGATCCAATCTTTGGATAGTTTTGTGCCAGAGGCCTACCGAAAAGCAGACCGCATCAAGCCTTTTGGTACAGCACATGCCGTACTTTGTGCCAAGGATGCCATCCAAGAGCCTTTTGCAGTGATCAATGCCGACGACTTTTATGGCAAGGAGGCGTTTGCCGTATTGGGGGAGTTTCTTCGTGACCAGGTGCGTCCAGACCTTCATGCTATGGTGGGCTATGCCATACAAAACGTGTTGTCTACACACGGTACAGTGAGTCGTGGAGTCTGCCAAACCAATGAAAAAGGGCAGTTGGTCGGCATGACCGAGAGAACTTCTATCGCGAGAGAAGGCAATGCCATCCTCAGTAGGGGAGAAGGAGAAATCCTAGAAATCCCCTTACATACGCCAGTGAGCATGAATTTTTGGGGATTCCACCCTTCCGTATTTGGGGAAATCGACGCACTTTGGCAGGAATTTTTGCCATCTAATGTGACCAACCTCAAATCTGAATTTTATATACCCACGGTAGCCAATGCCTTGATTCAATCCGGCAAAGCTGCTTTCGAAATTCTTCCTGGAGGAAAAACCTGGTTTGGGGTCACCTATACCGAGGACCGTCCCTTGGTCATCGAGGCTTTGCAGCACATGCACCGGATTGGGGAATATCCCGCTTTGCTTTGGGGTAGAGAATCCTAAGCTAGTACCTGACCATCATGTAGGGTAAAGTAATTTACTTCTTTTCCTAGAGATTTTAGAAATTCCCTTGAGCGCTCGGGTCTTGCATCGGTCAAAAAGAGTTGTCCAAAGTTTCCTTTAGCCACCATCTCTAGGAGCTTGGCAATGCGCTCATCGTCAAGTTTATCAAAAATATCGTCTAAAAGTAACAAGGGCTTTTCTCCTTTGGCCTTCTCAAAATAGTGGAATTGAGCCAGTTTGAGTGCGATGAGGAAAGATTTTTGTTGGCCTTGGCTGCCCACTTTACGCAAAGGATAGGAATCGATGCGAAGGTCAATATCGTCTTTATGTATTCCTGCGTTGCTCGTTTTGGTAGCTAAATCTTTTTGCCGCAGGAGGAGAAAGTTTGCCGAAAAATCAGGCTGCAAGGCTTCTGTTTGATAGATCACCTCTACTTTTTCTTTACCCGAAGAAAGGCTCAGGTAGTGCTCTTGGATCAGCGGTCCTATGTCAGACAAAAGGGCAGCCCGTCGATTTGCCAAAAGCACGCTCAATCGAATCAATTCCTCGTCGTAGGTATCCAGCAAGGTCAAATCCCTTCTTCCCGTCTCTCCAAACTGTTTTAAGAGGGCGTTGCGCTGCTTTAAAAAATGATGGTAGCGGATGAGTTGCTCCAGGTAGTTGCGGTCCAACTGGCTCAATAGGCCATCAAAAAATTTTCTTCTTCCTTCGCTGCCTCCTTTGATGAGTTCGGTATCGTCTGGGGCGATAAGAACGATGGGGATATGACCCACGTGATCGCTCACTTTTTCAATACACTTACCGTTTTGAAATACTTGCTTTTTTTTGCCCATTTCCACCGAGCACCGTACTTCCAAGGGAGAGGCCTGAACCCTAAAATTGCCCTTCAGGGAAAAAAAATCTTTGCCGTGTTGTACCTGCAAGGCATCGCTCCCGTGAAGTGCGCTTTTGGTGAGGCAGAGGTAATGAATTCCGTCCAAGACATTCGTTTTTCCACTTCCATTCTTCCCCAGCAAGCAATTTACCCCAGGACTAAAGACCAATTGGGTGTTGCTGTGATTCTTAAACTGGATGAGTTGGAGGGACTCCAGGATCATGTTTTCGTTGAATTATTTGACTACATCCCTGATTTTTAGGTCGGGATTGTTATATTTGAGGCCTAAAATTAGCATATTTTGACCAGTACCTTATGGCAAAGAAAACTACAGTTGCTAAGTCTAAAGTAAACTATTCCAAAGAGACATACGCCTTTTGGTATGAAAGTATGCTCTTGATGAGAAGATTTGAGGAAAAAGCAGGCCAGCTCTATGGTCAGCAAAAGATTCGAGGATTTTGTCATCTCTATATTGGCCAAGAAGCCTGTGCTTCGGGGGCCATCACTGCCTTGACCAAAGACGATAAGTGGATTACTGCCTACCGTTGTCATGCGCATCCTCTGGGACTAGGTACGGATCCAGGAGCTGTCATGGCCGAACTCTACGGTAAGGCTACTGGCACGACCAAGGGAAAAGGTGGCTCCATGCATATTTTTGATAAAGAAAGAAATTTCATGGGAGGTCATGGCATCGTAGGGGCTCAGGTCCCTATGGGTTTGGGTATAGGCTTTGCCGAAAAATATGCAGGAACCAAGAATCTATGCATCACCAAAATGGGAGATGGAGCCATACGCCAGGGGGCAGTACACGAAGCCTTCAACTTGGCCATGCTTTACAAAAGCCCAGTGATCTTTGTCATTGAAAACAACGGCTACGCCATGGGAACTTCGGTGGCACGTACGTCCAACGTGACCGAATTGTATAAAATTGGTGAGGCTTACGATATGCCGTCCTTCCCAGTAGATGGGATGGACGTGGAAGCAGTGCACGAAGCCGTAGCCGAGGCAGCTGCTCGGGCACGCAGAGGAGATGGTCCCACCTTGTTGGAATTTAGAACCTACCGCTACAAAGGGCACTCCATGTCTGACCCTCAAAAATACAGGACCAAAGAGGAAGTTGAAGAATACAAGCAACGCGACCCCATCGAGCAAGTTCTGCATACCATTCGCGAACACCAGATCCTTACTGAAGAAGAAATTGAGGCGATTGGAAAAAAAGTAAAAAATCAGGTAGAGGATGCGGTCAAGTTTGCAGAAGAATCCCCTTGGCCCGACGGCATGGATGCTTTCAAAGACGTGTACGTGCAGGCCGACTATCCTTTCGTTATGGAATAAATCAATCCCGGCACTGCCAAAAGACCTAGGGCAAGCGGCCAGTGCCTTCTTCCCAGTCTAGGCTTGTGAATTAGATAAAAAGCGTATATTTGCGACCGAAATTTGAGTGATATGGCAAAGAAGCAAGTACAGAAACCCGAACAAGCCGAGTTAATTGAGAATCCAGAAGTTCTGGCTCAAAAGTTGGTTCCTGGAGAGGATTTCTTGAAAAAAAATAGCAAAATAGTCGCAGGGATCTTGATCGCTGCCGGAGTACTTATTGGAGGAATTTTGTTTTTCCAGTATACCACTGAAACGCAAAACGATAAAGCCCAAGCTGAAATGTTTCAGGCGGTCTATTTCTTTGAACAAGACAGTGTGGATTTTGCCCTTAACGGAGACGGAATCAACAAAGGGTTTTTGAGTATAGTGGAAAACTATCCACGGACCGAAGCAGCCAATTTGTCTCACCTGTACATAGGGTCCATTTACCTTTCCCAGAAAAAATTTGAAGATGCCTTGACTCATTTGGAGGAATTTTCTTCTGACGATTATTTGGTACAATCCAAAGCCTATTCCTTGATTGGAGATGCCAACTTGGAGTTGGGAAAAACAGAGGAGGCGATTGCCCAATATACCAAGGCAGCCCGCACCCATGAAAACAAATACATGACTCCTAAGTACTTGGCCAAGTTGGCCGTAGCTCAAGAGGAAGCTGGAAAAATTGAGGATGCAATCAAAACCTACGCTGAAATCGAAGAGAAGTATTACGAGTCTTTTGAATTTGCTTTAGCTCGAAAACACAAAGCACGCTTAGAAGGCCTTGCTGCCAAGTAATGCGTGAATCCTGCATACTTGAAGAGTAAGGTCTACTAGATCTTACTCTTTTTTGTTTACCCTAGACCAACCTATTCCAGTCATGGCTACTTCATTAAAAAATCTAAGTACACATACTTCCACAAATATCCAGGATGTGTCTACCAAAAAATTTGCAATTGTTGTTTCCGAATGGAACGAAGAGGTGACCCAGGCACTCTATTCCGGGGCCTACCAGACCCTGCTGCAGCATGGAGTAAAAAAAGAAAACATTCTTAAAAAATTGGTACCCGGCTCTTTCGAACTTTCACTCGGAGCCCAGTGGTGTGCCCAAGACAAGGAAATTGATGCCGTGATCTGTCTGGGTTGCGTCATTCAAGGAGAGACACGCCACTTCGATTTTATATGTCAAGCCGTAGCCCAAGGTCTTACCCAGGTCAGCCTCACCTACAATAAGCCCGTTATTTTTGGGGTACTCACCCCCAATACCCAACAGCAGGCCTTGGATCGCTCCGGAGGCAAGTACGGCAACAAGGGAGACGAAGCGGCCATCACCGCCATAAAAATGCTCGGCTTTTAAACCTCAACCTAG
>JAJTDZ010000003.1 GCA_021298245.1 Algoriphagus sp.
GTTCCCATAGATTGTAAGGCTCCAACCGCCAGAAGAATGCCTAAGAAAAACAAAACGCTGGGCATGTCAATTCTACTCAAGGCATGTCCTGCTGTGTAGTTTTTACGCTCAAATTCGTCCATATGCGGATTGATCAATTCTGACACTACCCAAAGCGCACCAAGCCCAAGCAACATCCCCATGTAGGGAGGGAGGTGGGTGAGCGTTTTGAAGATAGGAACAGAGATCAATGCACCAATCCCTAGAACAAGCATAAGGTTTCCCGTTTTGACTGAAGATGCCGTGGACTCACTTGTTTCTTTAAACTCTCCCAATGTCCCTTTCATGGTAAATGTGAGGAACAGAAGAGGTACCAAGGCACAAACGATGCTAGGGATAAATAAGCTCTTCATGATGCCAGCAGCAGAAATTTGACCATCTATCCACAACATGGTAGTGGTCACGTCTCCAATAGGGGACCAGGCACCTCCCGCATTGGCTGCAATGACGATCATCCCTACAAAGAAAAGCTTCATTTCCTTGTCAGGGACCAGCTTTCTAACCAGTGATACCATCACAATGGTCGTAGTTAAATTGTCCAAAACAGCGGATAAGAAGAAAGCAACTGTACAGACCACCCAGAGTAGAAGTATAGGGTTCTTAGTTTTAATGCGATCTGTGATGAATTTGAAGCCATGGTGTGCATCAACTAGCTCCACAATGGTCATCGCCCCCATCAAAAAGAAGAGAATAGCTGCGATTTCTTTCAGATGATGGCCCAATTCCTCCTCTACAAATTCTAAATGATTTTCTCCGCCACTTACAGTAAAAATAGTCCAACAAATCACTGCGGTCAGCAAGGCAGAAGCAGTTTTGTTGATCTTGATGGGATGCTCCAAGGCAATGGCCAAGTAGCCTACCACAAAGACGATGATAATGACTAACTCCATTTTTCTGGGGTTTTTGGTGATGAATTAGGTTTGATTTGCTCAGCAGGTGCCTACTGAATGGCTATTCTAGTCCCTTTATGCTGATTTTCCTAACCATTCCTCAAAAATTTCAATAAAATCAATTGAAAAATGAAGGGTTTGAAATACAAAAACCCAGTTATTCAGCTACTTGCTTATCTTTCCATTTTTTCTTGAAAGGAAGCTTTTCCTCTCTTTTACATCAATTGAGATAAAGCAAGTTGATAGGAAGTTTGCGAAAGCCGGGTTTTAGCGGGGTTGGTAGAGTGGGTACGATGTAAAGCCTGGTAAATGGTGTTGCTTACATCGGCGAAAATGGCTTGATCCGTCAGCTCCGCAACATCGCTCATCAAATAAGCAAACACCCGAGCCATTCCACAATTGGCGATGAAATCAGGAATGAGGGAAAGTTGCTCGTCTGCCCACACTCCTGTGGGGCCCACGAAAATCTCTGGATCGGCAAAGGGTACGTTGGCCCCGCAAGAGATAACTTCCATGCCTGAGCGCACCATGCGCTCAACTTGATTTCTAGTTATCAACCTAGAAGCTGCGGCTGGGATAAAGATTTCAGCTTCTAAGTCCCAGATTTTTGCATTTATTTCCTCAAAAGGGATCAATCCCTCTGCCTTAAGTTGATTGCCCTCCCGATTTAAGAATAGTTCCCGTATTTCGTTTAAGCTAAATCCTTCCTGGCGAATAAGCCCTCCAATTCGGTCAATAATTCCAACCACTTTTACTCCTTCTACTGCTAAAAAACACGCTGCTGCTGCTCCCACATTTCCCCAACCTTGGATGATGGCACGTTTTCCTTTTAGTCCACCCCCCCAAAGAGAATAATAATGCCGAACGGACTCTGCCACTCCATACCCCGTGATCATATCGGCAACGGTATATTTTTTGTGTCCATTGGGAGTGAATTTTGGATCTTCCAAAACCTTGGAAACGCCTTGTCGGAGCTGCCCAATTTTTCGGATTTTTTGGGGTTCGTTGGCTTTGAAATGTCCGTTGACAATCCCTTCCTGAGGATGCCACAGGCCAAAAGATTCGGTGATGGGAATGACTTCGTGAATTTCGTCAATATTGAGATCCCCTCCCGTCCCGTAATAATTTTTAAGTAAAGGCAAGACCGCTTTGTACCAGCGCTGCAGCACGCCTTCTTTTCTAGGATCAGAAGGGTCGAAGTTTATTCCAGATTTGGCTCCTCCAATGGCAGGGCCGGAGACGGTAAATTTTATTTCCATGGTCTTGGCCAAGGATTCTACTTCTCGCTTGTCTAGCCCTTTGCGCATTCGGGTACCCCCTCCAGCTGCCCCTCCTCTCAAGGAATTGATGACTACCCAGCCCTCTGCTTCAGTTTCACTATCCTTCCATTCAAAAATGATTTCTGGGGCCTTTTCTTCAAATTTTTTGAGTAAGTCCTGCATGATTTTTTGGGTTTATATTTTGCCCAAAAGTAAAAAAAATTAAGACAGTCGGAGCGCCCCCTAAAGATCTTATTCGTAGATGACTCCTCCACAAGAATCCGTAGAAGCCCCAGTTACGGAGGCCAGGGAGTTGACCTCTCCTCGAAGCCGAAGTACCCCAAGAAAAGCAAAAATGAGGGCTTCTTTAAATTCTATGACTTCCTTACTGGCTTCTACCTGTGCCCAATTCTGCTGCAGGTGTTCTCCCAATCTTTCTACAAAGTACCGATTGTATGCTCCACCTCCAGTGATCAATACCTTAGGAACCTTCGATACGGCATACAGCTTTATCAAACTGGCAATTTGACATGCAAAATGCTCCACCAAAGTGGCCAAATTATCCTTAGGAGATAAATTAAATTGAGTCAAGATTGGAATGAAATCAGCTTCAATGTCTTCTCGGCCTAAAGACTTGGCTCTTTTAAGGGTATAAAACGAAAGGGAGTTAAGACTAGCTAAGAGGTCTTGATGCACATTTCCTTCTCTAGCCCACTGTCCTTCTGAATCGTAGGGCTTTCCTAATTTTTGAGCTTCTCGATTGAGTAAGAGATTGAAAGGGCTACTATCAAAAGCAATTCTCTTTCCCTGTACCATCATAGACAAATTAGAGATGCCGCCGAGATTGATGCAAAAATCTACGTGGGAGAAAAGAAAATGGTCTCCAATAGGTACCAAGGGCGCTCCTTGACCTCCTAATTGAACATCCAGCATTCGAAAATCTGTAATTACCTTTTCCCCGCAGGCCTGATGTAGAGCCCATCCATTGCCGAGTTGAAGGCTTAGTTTTTTAGTAGGCTGATGGAATACCGTATGTCCATGAGAGGCCACGGCTTGAGGCTTTATTTGATTAGCCATACAAAACTCCTTCACTTGAAGGCCCATCCATGCCCCAAAATCTACATCAAGTTGGTACAGATCCAGACCGCTCATTACATGGCTCGTAGCTAATCTATTTCCTAAGGTAGTGGGAAATGGGATGGTCTTTGCCTGGATAATTTCGAAATTCCAGCTTCCTTGATGGTATTCAAAATGGCAGTGTGCCAGGTCCAAGCCATCCCCTGAGGTGCCTGACATAAGTCCCAATAAAGTATACCGTTCGGGGAGCATGAGTTAAAGATTGTTAAGTAATTGCCTAAGGTTTTTTCCTCCTAGCTACTTTTGAGCTGGTCCTAAGTTACTCAACTATCCTCAATGTTGATCTAAATTAGGGTGAATTCTAGGCTTGGAAATCTACTTTCAAAAGCCTTAAGCGCTAGAGAGGGCATTACCTGTTATTAGAAATATCTCCGTATCTATGTGCCTTGCTGCTTTATTCTTTTGATTCATTCACAAAAGACCACATATTTGTAATCCCAAAGTTGGTTCCTCTAGGAACTAAAGTGAATTCTAAACCACGATGTTGCGTAAAATAGGGTTTAAAATGCTGGGTGTTTTTTGCACCCTTTTCTTATTTTCTGAGGCCTATGGTCAAAATAGTTCCTCCATTTACAGTGGTTTGGGGGTAGGCGAGTTTGGCTTTGGTGGCCAAATTCAAAACCAAGGCATGGGAGGCCTAGGCATTAGCTTTGGCACGGGATGGAATGCAAATACTGTAAATCCTGCACTTACCACGCGAAATACAATTTTTAATTTTCAAGCGTCTCTCAACTACAAGAGAATTCAAATGCAGAATAGTGCGGAAAAATCTCTAGTGGATGGGGGAGGACTCTCTTATGTCGCGATTTCTCTGCCTGTTAAATCTGGAAAATTTACGTCTGGATTAGGTTTGGGACAGATTTCCAGCATCAACTATCGACTGAAGGTAGATAGTCCCGTGAGCAATTCAGAGCTTACAGCGAATAGTTATTTGGAAGGCGATGGGGGGATTTCAGAAGCCTATGTGAATTTTGGGTATATGCTAGCCAAGAATTTGAGCATAGGTGCACACGCTTCCTATCTTTTTGGATCATCCATCCGCTCCAATCAATTGCTTGTTTTTGACAAAAAAGGAGTAGAAGTGGGCAGGGCTTCCGAATACTACGAGCGAGTGAACGTTTCCGATGTAGCCTTCAAGCTGGGCGCCCATTACTTTTTCAAGACTTCGGAGAAAACAAATTTGCATTTGGGAGCCATCTATCAAAAATTTGGCGATGTAAATGGAACAGCATTTGCAAAATTAGCGCCTATTGGCCAAGCTAGTAGCCTCAAAACGGACGGTGATCTACTGGCCAATAATGAAAAAGGAAGTATTTACCTGCCCAATCGTTATGGGTTTGGTTTCAGCATAGAAAAAATTAATAAATTCGTGATTGGCCTAGAGGGACAATACCAAGATTTTTCTCAATACAGAAACTTTTTTGGGCAACCCTTAAGCTTGCAAGCAGCTCAAAAAGTTGGGCTTGGATTCCAGATAGTTCCCGATTACATGGACTTCGATAGGTTGTTGAATAGAGCCACGTATAGGGTGGGGCTGGAATACATGCAAACACCTTTTTTCATCAATCAAACCGATATCAACGATATTGGCATCAACTTTGGGACATCTATTCCTGTAAACCAATTGTCTTTGCTAAATTTGGCAGTAAAGGTAGGGAGAAGAGGAACTGTAGAAAATGGATTGATTCAAGAGGCATATGTCAATTTCTCCTTAGGACTTTCCCTCAATGACAACAGTTGGTTCTACAAACGAGTATTTGAATAAAAATATAGGTAAACATTTAATCAAAATTTAGGTATTAAACTTACGTTAAAACAGATTAAACCTCAATCGTTATGAAACGCAAAATAGTTTTTCTTGTCTTTGGAGTCATGTTACTTGCCGGTGTAGCGAACGCACAAGAGGGCTGGAATTGGCCAGCTGACCCAGCCCAAGAAGCTAGGGCAAGGGAATACAATGCTGCCTACACGGATTATATGAAGTCCGAGCAGTTTGTAGAAGCTACCAAGCCTTTGAATTGGCTTTTGAATAATGTGCCCAACCTCAACGAATCTCTATATATCAACGGAGTCACCATTTACAAGGGTGCAGCAGACCGAACTACCGATGCTGCCATGAAATTGGTGTATCAGGATAGCGTTATGGCTGTGTATAACAAAAGGGGAGAGCTGTACAACAATGCCAAAAAATGGATAGAGAACAAAGCGTATTTTGGATACCAATTTTACAAAGGAGATAAAACCAAAATTGCTGGGGTAATTGCTGATTTTGACAAGGCCATGGAATTGAATGGCAATATCAACCATCAGTTGATCGCTGCTTACTTTGATTTGGTCTACAGAAATTATGCCTTAAATAAGGCATATGCTCCAGAGCAAGTATTGACCATTTATGATAAGGCCAATAAATTGCTAGACATGTCAGCTGCTGAAGGCAAGGATGTGAGTGGAACTCGTACTACCTTAGAATCTCTATTGGTCAACATGCAATTGATTGATTGTAATTTCATTGAGAATACCATGGGACCCAAGTTGACCGCAGATCCTAGCAATGAGGAAATTGCGCAGCAAATTTTCAAGTATTCGGTGCAATACAAGTGTTTTTCTTCGAACGCTTTCTTAGCGGCTTTGGAGATCATTGATAGTAAAAACCCCACTTTTGCTACCTCTCAAGTAAGAGCTATGCGCTACATGGCCGCAGGAGATTTTGATAAAGCAGAGCCTGTATTGGAAAAAGCAATGACCTTGGCAGAAAACAATACTCAAAAGGGAGAAATACAAATGGAATTAGCTAAAATATATGCTAAGTCAGGTAAAAAATCGGCGGCCAGATCTGCAGCAAGAGAAGCAGCAGCCTTGGATGCCAACTTATCTTCCTCTGCCTACGGCTTGATCGGAGACTTGTACATGTCAGCTTACAACGATTGTAGAGGAGGTGAAAGCCGTGCCAAAGATTATGCAGTTTTTATTGCAGCATACAATGCGTACCAAAAAGCGGGAGACTCTAGAGGAATGGGTAGCGCAAGGGCAAGATTCCCTTCCAAGGAAGAATTATTTACTGAGGGATACCAGATTGGTTCGGCAGTAAGCACCGGATGCTGGGTGGGTGAAATCGTATCTTTATCTACAAGAGACTAAGTTTTGTCTCAGTAATTTGACAGGAAAGGCAGCTTCAAGCTGCCTTTTTTGTTTTTGCATGCATTCTTTCCTGTTATCTTTGTCATGAAATGAAACGATACCTTCCCTTGATTCTAACGCTCTTGAGCGGATGGAGTACTTTTTCCTGCAGGGAATCCATAGATCCTTATTCACTTGCTCCTTACGATGGCCCCATTACTTCTGCTATGGACATTCATATTCTCCATAGCGATTCAGCTGTTCTTAGGTCTGAAATTACAGCTCCTAAGCAATTGGAATTTGCTAATGGAGATTTACAGTTTCCTGAGGGGATTGATATTCAGCTTTTCTCTTTAGATGGACAATTGGAAACTACCCTTCGAGCGGATAGGGGGTATTTTATTCGTGACAAAAACCTCTACAAAGGGGAAGGTAACGTACAGGTAAAAAATTTAAGGAAAGACCAGCGCCTACAAACTGAAGAAATTTTTTGGAATCAAGCGGAACGAAAAATTTACACCGAGAAGTTTGTAACCATTCAAGAAAGACAAACTTTGTTTAACGGAACAGGCATGGAGGCCGACGATGGATTTTCCAATTATACCCTCAAAAAAGTTCGCGATAGCCGAACTTTACTACCTGGAGAAGGCCTATGAAACTTTTAGATGCTAGCATACTTTCTATTTCCCTAGCCCTAATGGTGGTTGGCATTCACCAGACTTGGGCTAATGGAATAGGTTTTTCCTATCCTTTATTCATGCTAGCTGTTGGACTTTTGTTTTGGTTTCAATTACGTAGAAATAAAGTCCTAGCTTCGAATAAGCAACACATCCCAGCTCGTAGGAAAGGTAAAAACGCAGGTCGAAATCGTTGATTATGGATACCTACTACCTCTTGCTTGCGCTTTTGACTCTTTTACTAACTTCATTTTTTTACGGAATGGAAACGGCTTTCTTAGCGTCAAATAAGCTTCAAATAGAACTTCAAAAAAAACAAGGGAAGCTGAGTGGCAAGATCTTAAGTATTTTTTTAAAGCAACCAGATCAATTTAGAGGCACTACTCTTTTTGGCGCATCCCTCATGCTGGTAGCTTTTGTGCTCTTTTTTTCTTTGAGTTTGGATCAATATTTAGAAAACGTTATCCCTGAAGTCCCGGGAAGGGAAAGTCTATTTCTAGTAAGTAAGATTTTTTTAGGCATAGGGATCGCAGTTGTTTTCCTGGATCTGGTGATAAAAAGACTTTTTGTGCTCCATGCCAACCGACTTATAACTTTTTTTGCCTTTCCCTTTCTTCTAGTCTTTGGGTTATTTTATCCCATTGTAGGGTGCTTGGTGATTCTCTTTCGAGAAAGCATTACGCGTGTGCTTCGTTTAGATTTCATTGAAGAGAAACCTCATTTTTCTCAAACTGAGCTGAGAACTTACATCAAAGAGCAGTTTCGACAATACAGGGGCTCGGCTACCATGGAAATTGATTCTAAAATTTTTGCCAATGCTATACAGTTTAAGACTGTTCGTGTAAGGGACTGCATGGTACCTCGCACCGATATTGTCGCGGTGGCCCTAGAAGATTCGGTGGCATCTCTTCGAAAAGTGTTTGAAGAAAGCGGGCACTCCAAAATAATTATTTACAGGGACTCTATAGACGAGGTCATCGGCTATTGCCATCACTTGGAGCTTTTTAAAAAACCAAAGGCAATAGCAGATATTTTGACTACCATTATCATTACCTCTGAGTCTGCTTTAGCCAATGAGCTTTTGATACAATTTATTCAAGAACGGAAAAGTTTGGCCTTGGTGGTAGATGAATTTGGGGGAACAAGTGGCATTATTGCCATGGAGGATATCATTGAAGAAATTTTTGGAGAGATTGAAGACGAATACGATCACGAAGATTTGACAGAGCAGGTGATTGGAGAACATGAATATTTGATGAGTGCTCGATTGGAAATAGATTATCTCAATGAAAAATACGGCTGGGATTTACCAACTGGGGACTACGAAACCCTTTCGGGATTGGTACTTTTGCATACCGAAAACCTACCAAATATTGGTGAAACTGTCACTTGTGGACGGTTTACTTTTACCATAGTCTCCAAATTAGCACACCGAATGGAAACTCTTCGATTGAAAATCAAGGATACTTCAATTAGGTAAGCCCGGACATTGTTATGCGGTAAATTTTGATTTTCGCCCTGAATGCTATTATTTTGCGACACTTTAAACTAGTGAAGAAGCAACAATGGCCTTATTAAAGCAAATTAGACAACGAACAGGTCTCGCTATCGGGGTAATCGCGGTAGGATTAATTTTATTTCTCCTAGGCGGGGATTTATTGAGCCCAAATTCCAGTTTTTTCACTTCCAATGACAACATTGTAGGAGAAATTGCGGGAGAAGAAATTACCCTTGAAGAATTTGCCCAAAAGGTGGAGGAGTATAAAACTTTCTTTCAACAAAGGAATGGAAGAGTTCCTGTTGAAGCCGAAATGGCTTCTGTAAGGGATGCTGCGTGGCAGGCTATGATTTTTGAGCGGGTATTCGAAGAGGAATACGATAAATTGGGTTTGACGGTCACTAGTCAAGAGTTAATTGATATGGTTCAAGGAAAAAATATTGTTCCTGACCTCCAATCTTCCTTTACCAATCCACAAACGGGTCAATTTGATAAAGTGCAATTGATTAATTATTTGCAATCATTAGAGAATGCAGACCCGGCTCAGCAAGCAGCATGGGACCTGAATGAGAAATTATTTGCGCAAGCTAGAATTCGGGTCAAATACGATAAGCTACTTGCTACCACAGAATATGCCACCACTGCAGAAGCTAAGCTTGAGCATAGAGCGGCCAATACCATTGCAGATGCCTCTGTACTTTTTCTTCCTTACTACGTGATTCCCGATGGAGACGTAAAAATTGAAGACAGTGAACTTGAGGCGTATCTTTCTAAACATCAAGAAAAGTTCAAAGTAGGCAACTCAGCCAATTTGGAGTATGTATCCTTCAGTATCCTTCCTAGTGGGGAAGATTCAGCGGCGGTAATTTCAAAAATTACTGAGCTTACCGCAGGTTTGAAGGTGGCAGAAAATGATTCTGTCTTCGTAAGTCAAAATTCTGAAATTCAAAATCCTTTCCAAACTTTTGCGCCTGGAGCTGCTTTGCCCGTATCCTTAAGTACCAATGTAGCACAGGTGGTGAAGGGGGAAACTTACGGTCCTTTTATTACTTCAAATTCTACCTATGTTTCCTATAAAGTAACGGATCAATACTCGGGAACGCCAAGAATGAGAGCCTCTCATATCTTGTTTGGTACCGAGGGAATGGACGATGCAGCTAAGGCTGCGGTGAAGGTACAGGCTGAAACAGTCCTTGCTGAAATTAAGGCATCGGGAAATTTTGTAGATGCTGCTAGACAGTATGGTCAAGATGGAACGGCTCAAAACGGTGGAGACTTAGGCTGGTTTGCAAAAGCCGATTTTGTAGAACCGTTTGCCAATGCTACTTATGCCGCTTCATCCAAGGGTTTGCTTCCTAATTTGGTGGAAACAGAATATGGGTATCATATCATTGAAGTGACCGAGCTTCCCTCCTCTACCTATACCAAAGTGGCAATATTGGAACTTGATCTCGTCGCTTCAGACCTCACCCGCAATGAGGCCTTTAGAAATGCGGATTCTTTCGCAGCCGAAAGTGGTAACCGAAATGAGTTTACCGAATTAGCCACTAAAAAAGGATATAGAATCATTCAAGCCAATAATGTAGATGCTACTTCTAGAAACCTTAATAACATTACCGATGCCAGACAGGTGGTTATATGGGCTTTTGGTGAGGCTTCAGAAGGCGAGGTATCTACCGTGTTCGAACTGGATAATACCTATTTGGTAGCTTCTTTGGTGAGTAGAAAAGAAGAGGGTGAGGCACAATTGGAAGATGTAAAAGACCAGGTAAAGCAATTGGTGATGAACGATAAAAAGGCTGCCATGATCCAGCAAAAACTTGCAGGAAAAACTACCTTGGAGCAGATGAAGGAGGTCTTCCCAGACGCATCGTTAAATGAAGTTCCAGGACTACGATTAAGTGACTCGGTGCTCCCTGGAATTGGATTTGCACCAAAAGCGATTGGAACAATCTTTGGATTAAAGAAAACAGGCCTTCTTACCTTGCCAGTACAAGAGGATATTGGAGTGGTGGTAGCTAAATTGAATACCCTAACACCGGCTACTGAAATTGGAGATTATACTTCCTATCAAGCCCAATTGGCACAAGGGGCTTCACAACGTATGACCTATCAGATCATGATGGCCTTGCAAGAGTTAGCTAAGGTGAAGGATTACCGATATAAATTCTTTTAATAAATGAAACAAAATAAACCCATGTCGAAAGGCATGGGTTTTTTGTTTTCAAAATTTTTGGAGAGAAAAAAGTACCTTAGGCCATGAAGAATGCATTTGATAAGGTCAGATTTAAGGAAAAACTTGAATCTTCTGGTAGCTTTCCCATGCTTTACTTATTTAAATTTATAGTGCCTTCTGGAAAGGAAACGGAAGTTGGCCTACTTTTTCCTGGAGAAAAAATCATGCTTAAGCCTAGCAGTGCCGGTAAGTACGTAAGCACTACCATTGAAAAACGGGTTGAAAATGCGGAACAAATTATTGCGCTCTACGAAAAAGCATCCCAAATTGAGGGAATCATTTCTTTATAAGGTTTAGTTCATGTGGATTGAAGAAAATAACCAACTTAAAAAAAGCTTTGTCTTTCGGGATTTTTCCGAGGCCTTTGCATTTATGACTAGGGTGGCTTTTTTAGCGGAAACCCAGCAGCATCACCCCAATTGGTCCAATGTGTACAATAGGGTCGATGTGGCATTGACTACTCACGATGCTGGAAATGTGGTCACAGAAAAGGATAGAAAATTGGCCAAAGCTATTGACCAACTGCTTCCATGAGTCAAACGGCCATTTCCCTTTATTTGGTACCTACTCCTATCGGTAACCTGAAGGACATCACACTCCGGGCCATAGATACTTTAAAGGAAGTAGATGTGATTTTGGCAGAGGATACTAGGACTAGTGGAGTGCTGCTGAAGCACCTCCAACTTTCCAAAACCTTGCAAAGCTACCACAGCTTCAACGAGCACAAAGCCATAGTGAAGTTGGTGGAGCGGATGAAAAAGGGGGAAAGCTTTGCCCTAATTAGTGATGCGGGAACTCCCGCTATTTCAGATCCTGGGTATTTATTGGTGAGGGAAGTACTTTCTGCCGGTCTGGTAGTTTCTTGTCTTCCTGGTCCTACGGCGTTTGTTCCTGCCTTGGTGGCCAGTGGACTGCCCAATGACCGCTTTGTATTTGAAGGATTTCTGCCCCATAAAAAGGGGAAAAAGAGCCGAATAGATTCCTTGTTGACAGAGGCAAGGACCATGATATTTTATGAATCCCCACACCGCTTGCTGAAGACCTTGGAGCAACTTGGGGAGGCTTTTGGTCAGGATAGACAAGCTGCTGTGGCTAGGGAGCTTACCAAAATTCACGAGGAGACAGTCAGAGGTACCCTGGCAGAACTTATAGAATACTACCAAACTCATCCCTTGAAAGGGGAACTTGTCTTGGTCGTTGCAGGTTGTCCCGAACAGCGAGAATCTCGAGATCAGAAACAAGCGAAGAAAAAAGCTGGCTGGAATACGGACAAGTAACTGTTTCTTCCCTGCACGTCTAAGTAATTTACTTTCTTTTGTACCGTATGCTATCTACAGAAAAATTATCCCAACTTCTTGCCCAGACCCGAGCTATTGCTATCCAGGTGGGAACCTTTATTGAAAAGGAGACACTTCATTTTTCAATGGATCGGGTGGAGCATAAGGGCTTTAATGACTTGGTGTCTTATGTGGATAAAGAAGCTGAGAAGCAACTGGTGGATCGCTTGCATGCCATTTTACCTGAGGCTGGATTTATCACCGAGGAAGGCACATCTATCACCCGAGGAGAACACTACCATTGGGTGATTGACCCCTTAGACGGTACTACTAATTTTATCCATGGACTTCCTGTATTTGCGGTAAGCATTGGCTTGATGGCGCAGGATGAGGTTGTGCTAGGTGTAGTGTACGAGGTCAATCGTAGGGAGTGTTTTTATGCCATGAAAGGGGGAGGGGCTTTTTGTAACGATCAACCCATTCAGGTCAGTAAAGCGCCCAAGCTGGCCTCCTCCCTGCTTGCTACAGGATTTCCCTATTACCAGTTTGATTTGATGGATAAGTATTTCAGTTCCATGAAGTTGCTCATGCAAAAAACCCATGGTCTAAGGAGGTTGGGCTCGGCGGCCATGGACCTCTGCTATGTAGCCTCCGGCAGAATGGACGGATACTTTGAGTACAACCTCAACTCCTACGATGTGGCAGCAGGGGTGCTTATTGTCCAGGAAGCAGGAGGAAGGGTGACTGAATTTCTTGGAGGGAATAATTATATTTTTGGAAGGAATATTGTGGCCAGTAATGGGGCCATACACGATGAATTTTTGGAAGTTTTGGCAGAGGACTGGAAATAAGCTATCCCAAAATCCAATACCATAGGCCCAAGGTAATCGCTGAAAGGGGGATGCCCAAGCCACTCAGTAAGGCCGCAAGGCGAGGTTGCAATCCAAACTCCATGGCAAGCAAAGATCCCGTAATCATGGGTGCCATGGCACTTTCCATGACGGTCACCTTAAATTCCATACTTGTTGTAGGCAGGAGTTGGGCGTAAATAATCCAAACACACAGGGGTGCCAGCACCAATCGAAAGCCTAAGCCATACCAAAAAAATCGGGATTGAATCCATTCCTTATCTAAGGAAATTCTCAATCCAATGACCAACAAGGCAAGGGGTGCCATGGTCATGCTAATGCCTTGGAGTACTGAACTCATGAAATCGGGTACCTGTAGGTTAGCCAAACTTAGGCCTATGCTACCAAGCAAAAAAAGAAAGGGAGGGAAGCGAAAAATGGTGGGAATGATTTTTCTATTTTCTGAATTGGTTTTTCCATAGCGGGCGCCAACCCATAAGGAAAGGGTGGCAACCAATAAAAAAGACCCTCCCTGATCAATCAGCAAGGCCGTAGTAAGACCTTGATTTCCATAAAGAGCTTCCACTACTGGAAAACCCAAAAAAGAAGTGTTGGCAAGACCTGCTACCAGGATCAAGCAGCCTGTCACTTCCTTTTGCCAAGCAAAAATTTTACCCAACGAACCAAATACTAGCCAGGAAAGAACAAAAGTAAACCATGCGGCGGAGATGGGGAGAAGGAGCGCTGTACCAAGCTTTAAGGGCGGGATATAGAGTAGCGCAAGGGCAGGCAAAACTAGGTAAATCAATAAAGCTTGTCCTCCCTGGGCTACTTTTTCCTTAGGAAAGGAGCGCAGCTGTTGGAGAAAAAAACCCAAGAAGAGAAAAGCAATAGCAATCCATGCACTCATACCAAAGAGTAAGGGAAAAGAATTAATTTCCATAAAGGTAAGTAATGTGACAAGATTCAACCTTGGGCAAAACCTATCTTTTACCTTCTTCCTCCCTTACTTGTATGCTGCTCCCTAATCCGTACTGTCCTTGGAGTTTACTCCAAACCGAATTGCTTGCGTTTTTCTTCGAAGTATTGGGAAAGTTGAGGATAAAAGGAACTTTCAGCCTCTGGGATTCCATCCAATACCAAAGCCATGGGATTAGGGTTGTTATCTTGATTGACTTGCATCCCTTCAATGAGCCAAATTAATTCTTCTAAATGCAGAGGCTCACTACTGGATGAGGGATAAAGAAGGTAGTCGTTGCCATAAAAATCCACTGCCTCGTAGTGTATTTTTCCTTCATTTTCATGGGCATAGATACTGATTTGTTCACCCCAAGTACTTTCGGGATAGTGGAGGCGTACCAATAGGACAGAGGTATTTTCTTCTGAAAAAAAGGAAGTAGGTTGAAATAAAAAATCCATAGCAACGGGAGCTTTAGCGCAGGACAAAAATGCAATTTTAGTCTTGAATTTAGGCTTCCTACTTGAATTTTAACCTTTGGTAAGAATTTTTGAATTTTCCTTCCTTGCAAGATTAGAGATTCATTGGATAATCAGGACTTTAAGGCTATTTTTGATTTCCCTATTTGGCTGAGCTTGCTTGTGCATTCCCTCGGCTTCATTCCTATTATTCACCCCTATCTATGAAAAGAGATACCCTTGTTTTTGAACTTATTTCCAAAGAAGAGGATAGACAAAAAAGAGGCATTGAATTAATTGCTTCCGAAAATTTTACTTCCAAGCAAGTCATGGAAGCTGCTGGAAGCGTCTTGACCAATAAATATGCCGAAGGCCTTCCGGGGAAACGGTATTATGGAGGCTGCGAGGTGGTTGATGAAATTGAGCAAATTGCCATAGATAGAGCAAAAAAACTTTTTGGAGCCACTTGGGCTAACGTACAGCCCCACTCGGGGGCGCAGGCCAATGCTGCTGTGATGCTTGCTTGCTTAAAACCTGGAGATGCAATTTTAGGATTTGATCTTTCCCATGGGGGCCACCTTACCCACGGGTCTCCAGTAAATTTTTCAGGTAAACTTTACCAAGCGCATTTTTATGGCGTAGAAGAGGCCACTGGGGTTATCGACTACGATAAGGTGGCAGAGAAGGCCCTCGCAGTGCAACCCAAAATGATCATTTGTGGAGCCTCTGCCTATTCAAGAGATTGGAATTACGAGCGACTTAGAGAGATTGCCGACGAAGTAGATGCCCTTTTACTGGCGGATATCTCCCATCCTTCGGGATTGATTGCCCGAGGATTGCTAAATGATCCCTTGGACTATTGCCATATCGTGACGACCACCACCCACAAGACCCTAAGGGGACCAAGAGGAGGCTTAATTTTGATGAGAGAAGATTTTGATAATCCCTGGGGACTTACTACCCCTAAAGGAGAACTCAGAAAAATGTCTTCTTTGTTGGACATGGGCGTATTCCCTGGTACACAAGGGGGGCCTTTGGAACATATCATTGCGGCCAAAGCAGTGGCATTTGAGGAGGCGCTTTCCGACGAATACATGCAATACATCCTGCAAGTAAAATTGAATGCCTCCGTTATGGCTGCAGAATTTGTGGCAAGGGGATATCAGATTATCTCCGGGGGTACTGACAACCACCTGATGCTAATAGACTTGAGAAATAAAGACTTGACGGGGAAACTAGCTGAAGAAACTTTAGGAAAAGTGGATATTACCATCAATAAAAATATGGTGCCTTTTGACACCAAGTCTCCATTTGTGACTTCTGGTATGCGTTTAGGCACCGCTGCTGTTACCACCAGGGGCTTGAAAGAAGAGGACATGAAAAAAATTGTAGGACTGATTGACCGAGCCTTGCAGCACCACGCAGACGATGCGGTGCTTACGCAAATAAGAGCAGAAGTAAACGCCTGGATGGTTAAATTTCCTTTATATTAAACAAAAAATTTTAACGTGGCCTTAGATCAAATCAAAGAAGAGGAAGAAGAAGAAGGAATGTCCTTTTTGGACCACCTAGAAGCCTTACGTTGGCACTTATTTCGGTCATTAACAGTGATTTTAATTTTTTCTGTAGTTGCCTTTATTGCGAAAGACATTGTATTTGGGGTGATTATCCTTGGTCCCTCAAAAATTGATTTTCTTACGTACAGGTTGCTGTGTGATCTTAGCAGCTACCTTCAGCTCCCTGCTTTGTGTATTGATAACCTGCCCTTTACCATTCAAAGCAGGCAAATGACGGGGCAGTTTTCCATGCACATGACCTCAAGTATCGTAGTGGGTCTTGTCGCAGCTTTTCCCTATGTGTTTTGGGAAATATGGAAATTTATTAGTCCAGGGCTTTACGATAAGGAAAGAAGGGCAGCAAAAGGAGCTGTATTTTTTGTAAGTTCTCTGTTTTTAACAGGAGCCCTATTTGGGTACTACGTTCTTACACCCATGTCTATCAATTTTTTAGCCAATTACCAGCTAGATCCTAGCATTGCCAATGAATTTGATGTGACCTCCTACGTATCAACTTTGACCATGTTGGTTTTGGCCTCTGCAGTCATGTTTCTGTTGCCGGTAGTAGTGTATTTTCTCTCCATGTCCGGAATTGTTACTTCTAAGATGTTGAAGTCTTACAGGAGGCATTCTATTGTTATTATTTTGATTGTATCGGCACTTATTACGCCTCCAGATGTGGTCAGTCAACTATTGATTGCCATGCCGATTTTGGTGTTGTATGAGGTAGGAATTATAATTGCCAAAAGACTGGAGAAGCAAAGAGCGTTAAGGGAAGCGGAGTTTGAAAAAAATGAAGAAGCTGAATAAAAAACATGTTCAAACAAATTGCCATCGGGGGAGATCATGCTGGGCTTGCCTACAAAGAAAAATTGATTCAACACCTACGCTCTCTGAGTTATGAGGTAAAAGATTATGGTCCCTACTCCATCGATTCAGTAGATTACCCAGATTATGTGCACCCCTTATGTCAAGGTATTGAAAAAGGAACTTTTGATATGGGAATCGTCCTTTGTGGAAGCGGAAATGGGGTTGCCATTACAGCCAATAAGCACCAAGGAATTCGAGCAGCTCTTTGCTGGAATGAAGAATTGGCAGCATTGTCCAGGCAGCATAACGACGCCAATGTTTTGGCTATTCCTGCCAGATTTATTTCCTATGAATTGACCGAAAGGATTTGCGATATTTTTCTAACCACAGATTTTGAAAGGGGAAGACATTTGCAGCGGGTCCATAAAATTCCTTGCCAATAAAAAAAATCCCTTGTCGTCAAGGGATTTTTTTATTGGGTCAAATTGATTATTTCCCTGTCACTTTCTTTTCTGCCATCAGAAATGCGTTGTAAAGGTTGGCCATTTTACCAGATTTGCAGAGATCGGAAAGGTCATATTCTTTATCTCCTACACGTACGGCAAAGGGTACAGGTATTCCTGATTCTAGAATGATTTGTTTTACCTCTGTTGCATTGAGTTCAGGAAAATGGGAGCGCAACACTGCTGCCAAACCAGCTACTGCAGGGGCAGCCATGGAAGTTCCTCCCTGAAACTCGTACGCATTTCCAGGCATGGTGGAATAAATCTCATCTCCAGGAGCAAAAATGTCCACAGACTCTTTTCCATAATTGGAGAAGGAGGCAATCATGTCAGGGCCATAGCTTGGAGCGAGGGCTCCTACCGTGATGTAATTGTCCAATGGACGTGCTCCACTTTTGCTGTAATGATCATTTGGATAATTGCTGTTTTTTGGATCATCTAGATCTATCCCGTCGTTGCCTGCGGCATGTACAAAAAGTACATCTTTTGAAGCAGCATAGGCTAGAGCTTCTTGCACCCAGCTAGCATGGGGAGAAAATTTCTTTCCGAAGCTTGCATTGATGATCTTGGCTCCATGATCTGCGGCATATCTAATAGCATGTGCTACATCCTTGTCGTATTCGTCACCGTCAGGGACAACTCTCAGGCTCATAATTTTTACATTCTGGGCCACGCCATTTATCCCTCTTTTCGATTTTCTGTTTGCTGCTACTATCCCTGATACGTGGGTACCATGACTTTCCTCAGGATCTCTGATGTCTGGATTTCCATCGCCGTAGCCAATTTCAGTGAGTATATAGGGATCATCTCCTACTTCAGTTCTTGCGTTGAAATCCAAATTAAGGTTATAGTCAAGTTGGTCTTGGTAGTAGGCGAGTCCACCTCTCAATTCAGCTAGGACAGTAGGCACATCCTGTCCTGTACCATACACTTGAAAAAGAAGTTCAATCAATTGTTCTTCCTCCTCGTTTACAGGATTATACTTTTGAAGGTCTTTGAAAGAATAAAAATCCTTGCCTAATTTTTTCTGTAAGGTTTGGTCGGCAAGAGCCACCATCTTTTCTATTTGCTGGAGCTGAGCCAAGGAGGCAGAGGTTTCCGCTAGTCGTGAATCTAATTCTTTCTTGGCCTGGGCTTGAAGGGTACTGTCACCAATCTTTCTTGCCAAAATCCGAGTAAACTCCAGTTGCTCATGGTAGGACTCTCCAAGAAAATTATATCCATGTATATCGTCCGCAAATCCATTTTGGTCGTTATCCAATCCATCTCCAGGGATTTCTCCAGAATTTTCCCAAAATAAACCCTTCAAGTCCTCATGATCTAAATCAATTCCAGAATCAATGATTGCTACCAACACCCCTTGTCCTTTTCTTTTTTTGATTAGCTCCTTGTAGGCTCTTTCCACACTCATGCCCGGAACGGTATCTAGCATAGGATCTAGATGTCCCCATTTCTTAGATTCAGCAGGTGATAGCTCTGTGATCCTCTGCTTGGAACTCCCTGAAAGGGAGCTGAAAGTCAATACGGATGAACTCGTACAACCAAGTGCAAGGAAAGAACAAGTGGTCAATACAAGACAAGGGATTCGGATAAATTTTATCATATCAACAGGGATTAATGACTGTATATTTTTTGGATTATTTTCCATCAAAGCAATGGGGAAGAAGACATCTGTAAATGAAGGTAACGGGTAGGTCTTATTTTTTCTCATAAAGCCCAGGACTCGTCTCTTGGTAATTTTTTTGTAAAATAGGAAGTTCTTGTAAAAGGATTTTAAACTGTCCCTCTTCATCCAAAATCAGTTCTGGGCCTTGCTTTTGGATCATAAAGTAAATTTGTGCTTTTTCTTCCAATTTTTTTTCTCGATTCAAATAGCTTTTTGACATGTTATAATTCAAAAAGGGTCCGCCTAGGGGAATTTTCAGGTAGGGACTAGGATCATTGCCCATTACTAATATGGATTTTTTATTAGGTACGATTTTGGGAGAATCTTCTAATACAAAATAGGAGGAGTCTTGAGAAGTCCTGTTATTCCAATAATTCATCCCCAAAAAGGGTAGCCCTAAGGTCAATCCGTAGAATGCGGGTTTGGCAAGGATTCCCCAATTGAGATGGAGAAACAGGTGGGTAATTAAGTAGGTAAGCCCTGGGATAAAGATTACCAATTGGTAAGAGGCCTGATTTTTCAAAAAGAAAAATAGGGTAGAGGAGAAGACGAGCAAGAGTAAAATCAGTTGGCGCTGCTTTTGTTGATTAATGGTTGATCCGCGAAGAATTCCACCAAAAATGTAACCGGTCAAAGCAAGAAATAAAGGAAAAATTGCTGGGATCAACCAACTTAGCAAAGGTTGGTAGGTATAGCTAGGATAGCTAAAGAAAATAGGCCACACTTGAAGGGCATGTTCCAGCCCATCGTTCCAATAATAAAACAATAGGATAGAAATTATGGGAAGCGCGAAGCCTATAAGGGTAAGGAAAAGTTGGCGAAAGGAAAAGCCTGATATAACCAAGCCTGAAAATATAAGATAGGGCAGAAAAAATAGAAAATGAAGGTGGAAACCTGTGGCTAATCCTCCATAAATTCCTATGAGTAAGGTAGATTCATTACTTTCCTTTTGAAGTACGGTTTGAGAAAAAAGTTGGCCTAGTGCTAAAATTAAAAATGTGCTTCCCAAAAGTGTGGGAGATAATTGCCTTAAGTCGAAAGAAAAATAAAACAAAGCCGCCATGATGATGGCAGGCAGGTAGGTGTTTTCGTCAAAGACTCGAAATTTGATCAGGGTACTATTCCAATAGTAAATTTGTATGCCTACCAGAATGATTCCTAGCAGTTCGTAGACCCATTCACTCCTTCCGAACAGGGAATGAATGGCCATGAAAACCCCAGCCGAAAGAGGGCCTGTATCGTCTATGATGTCTACGTACAGCAAATATCCTTCGCTCAATCTTTCTCCCAAGACCATCCACAATAAAGTGGGGCTAGTAGTTGGAAAAGTAAAGAAAATAGCAGACACCGAACTGACTACCACCAGGTAGATTGCAATACCGAATAGTCGAAAAGGATCGTTGACTCTAAAGAAGTTAAGCAAGGCGTGTAGTCGCTAAGGTTGGTTTTAGGTCTAAATTAAAGCATGCCCAAGTAAATCACTAAATTTGTAGTATAATTACTTCAGATGGAAAGCAAAAGACAATTAAAGTACGCAAAATTAATTCAAAAAGAACTGGGGGATATTTTTCAGAAGGAGGCAAGGCATGTGATAGGCCCTGGCCTAGTTACCCTTACTAGGGTGATGATGAGTCCAGATCTGGGATTGGCAAAGGTGTACCTCAGTTGTCTTTTTGGAGATACAAACGCCAAAATAGAGAGCATCAATACCCATAAAAAAGAAATCCGCCACGCCTTATCTAAGCGAATAGGCAAGTCGGTAAGGGTAATTCCAGAACTAGCTTTTTTTCCGGATGATTCGGCAAGCTATGCTCAACATATGGATAAGGTCATCTCTGATCTGCAGATTCCTCCAGCACCCCTGGAAGAGTTAGACGAAGACGAGTAATCTCTCCAAGAAATGGTAAATACTAGCACATACATTGCCAAGCGATATTTTCGAAGTAAGAAGAAACAGCACTTCATTACCTTACTTTCATGGCTTGCAGTAGTTGGGGTAGCGGTGAGTACCATGGCCTTGGTTGTGGTGATGTCTGTATTTAACGGATTGGAAGAAGTCATTCGTGGTTTATTTGCCAGCTTTGACTCAGAACTAAAAGTAGCTCCCGTTCAAGGGAAGAGTTTTGAGGTTTCCGAAGATTTTTTGAAAGCCATTGCTGATGTGGAAGGAGTGGAAGACGTAGTTGAAGTTATTGAAGATAATGCCCTATTGGAATTTGACGGCAACCAACAAGTAGCACGAGTCAAGGCAGTTTCTTCTAATTTTTTAGATGAAGGACGATTTGCCCAAGGATATTTCTGGGGGGATACCTCCTTGGGCTCCTCCCAAAGGCCTGGCGTCATCCTGGGCAGAGGCCTTGCCCACGCCCTATCGGTAAACTTGGGGGAGTTCAATGCTCCACTAACCGTCTATTACCCCAAAACCCCTCCTTCCTCGGGCAGCCTTGATCCTAGTCGCTTGTATGCTCAAGCTTCCCTTGAGCCAAGGGGATTCTTTAGCATAGAACAAAGTTTTGACAACGGGTACGTCATAGTCCCTCTTGAATTTTTTCAAAATCTTTTAGATTACGGACCCAGGCGGACTGCCTTAGAAATCAATGTACAAGAAGGCTATTCCATTGCGGAAGTACAAGAAGCCCTTTTACTGCATTTGGGACCTAAATTTTCAGTGAAAAATGCAGACGAGCAGCATGCTACCTTAATCCGTACAGTTAAGCTTGAAAAACTTTTTGTTTTCCTCACGCTCACCTTCTTACTGGCACTTTCTTCTTTCAATATTTTCTTTTCCTTGAGCATGTTGGCCATTGAAAAGAAGAAGGATATTAGCATATTGAAGTCTATGGGGGCTTCACCCTCCTTGATTCGAGCCATATTCCTTAAGCAAGGAGCTATGATTGCTTTTTCTGGGGCCTTTTTGGGATTGGCACTTGGCATAGTGCTTGTCCTGCTGCAACAGCAATTTGGGTTGATTTCATTAGGAATTTCTTCAGGAGTGATCGATGCCTATCCGGTGAAAATCAATCTACTCGATTTGCTGGGTATTGGACTTGCTTTAATTGGAATTACCTTGACGGTCTCCTGGCGTCCCGCATGGATAGCTTCTCAAGTAGATACCTTGGAGGCGTCTTGAGGTAAAATATTGTCTTTTTGATCAGAAACAGATGAACTGATTCCCTTATTTTACAAAGATATTTGAAAGCACCTATGGAAAAAGCGAGTGTGGATGTCGTCGTGGTTGGCCTTGGAGCCGTAGGCGCTGCTACCCTTTATCAACTCAGTTTGAAGGGAGCCCAAGTCCTTGGTATAGATCAATTTACTCCTCCCCATACTTTGGGTTCAAGTCATGGCGAAACGCGCATCACCCGACTTGCCGTAGGCGAAGGGGAGGAATATGTAGCCTTGGCCAAACGTTCTCACGAATTGTGGGAACAAATTGAAGTCCAATCTGGAAAAAAGATAAAAACACGTACGGGGGGGCTATTGGTCGATTCGGCTGAGGTGGCCTGGTCCAAACATGGAGCAGAAGGATTTTGGGAGCGTACGCTAAGGTATGCTCAAAACCAAGGCATTGAACATAGACTGCCGAATGTGGAAGAACTATCCGCAACTTTCCCGGGGCTCCAAATCCCATCAGGCAGTAAAGTGTATCAAGAAAAAGAGGCGGGATACCTTTTTCCAGAGGTAGCTATCCAAGCTCAACTGGATCTAGCAAAAAAAATGGGAGCAAGCCTCTGGACAGAAACGAAGGTAAAAGCCATCTTGCCCCAAGGCGAAAAGTTTGTGGTGGATGTAGGTAACGCAAAAGTAGTTTGTAAAAAACTAATCCTAAGTGCTGGTGGCTGGGTCAAAGATTTTTTGCCGGAGCAGCAGCGCAAGCGGCTACGTATCTGTAGGCAGGTACTCTACTGGGTAGAAGTAGATCAAAATTTTACCGATTGGAAGAAGTATCCGGTATGGATGTGGGGTTTTGGCCCTAAGCCTGAAGATTTTTTGTATGGCTTTCCTTCCCTAGATGGGAAGACCATCAAGGTAGCTACTGAATCCTTTATAGAAGTAGATCATCCAGATCAACTGGAGCGAGAGGTGAGTCAAAAAGAGATAGAAACCTTCTGGGACACCAAAATTAATGGGAGAATTCAGGGCTTACGCAAAAAGGTAAGCCAAGCGCTGGTCTGCTTTTACACGGTAACCGAAGACGGACGATTTATCCTGGAGGAGATGCAGGGCAACCCAAACTTTCTTTGGGTTTCAGCTTGCTCCGGTCATGGATTCAAGCATTCTGCTGCTCTCGGAGAAGTTTTGGCCCAGAAAATCGGCTGGTAAGGCTATTACTTGCCAAGTTTCACGCTATACTGAAGTGAAAGTGCTATTTTTGTGCTTGATTTACATGACCTAGGCATGGCAAAAAAACATGGGATTGCACTCGAGCCAGAAGAAAAGAGAAAGCTGAGCAAGCAGAATCTGAGTAAGTTGAAGGGCATTTTTCAATTTATTCTCCCCTACAAGGGGGCCTTTTTTTTAGGTACTGTTTTTTTGTTTTTATCCTCCCTCACGTTGTTGAGCTTTCCCTATGTAGCGGGTAAGTTAATCGATACTGCTCAAGGGACTAATTGGATTTTTACTGACCTCAATCACATTGCCTTCCTATTGATAGGTATTTTGGCAGTACAAAGTGTTTTTTCCTTTTTTCGTGTTTGGTTATTTGCCCAGGTTTCTGAAAAATCCATGCGGGACATTCGCTTGGCGGTTTATTCTCGTTTGATTCGCTTTCCCATTCGATTTTTTGATCAGCGAAGAACAGGAGAGTTGATTAGCCGAATTACTGCAGACGTCGGGCTTTTGCAAGATACCTTTTCTACCACCCTGGCTGAACTCTTTCGACAAGCAGTCACCTTAGTGGCAGGGATTATTTTTTTATTTATCAACACCCCCAAGCTGACCCTTTTCATGCTGGGAACATTCCCCATTTTGGTCGTGATTGCGATGATTTTTGGAAAGTTTATTCGTAGGCTATCCAAAAAAACGCAAGATCAATTGGCTGAGGCAAATGTAATTGTAGAGGAAACTTTACAATCCATTGCTACGGTAAAATCTTTTGTTGGAGAGTCTTATGAAACAGACCGGTATGCTAAAGGACTTAAAAAGGCAGTGGCTATTGCTCTCCAAGCAGCAAGCTTTCGAGGGGCCTTCATTTCCTTTGTCATCTTTGCACTCTTTGGAGGCATTGTAGGGGTCATGTGGTATGGAGCCAGCCTCGTAGCCAGTGGAGAATTAAGCGTAGGGGAGCTGGTTTCTTTTGTCTTGTATACCACTTTCATTGGAGGTTCGATTGCAGGCCTTGGAGATATCTACAGCCAATTGCAAAGGGCCATCGGTAGTTCGGAGAGGGTACTTGAACTTTTAGAAGAAGAGCTGGAACCCGAGCAGGGACAAATCATTTCTACCCTTAAGGGAGAAATCGAATTTAATCAGGTGAGTTTCTCTTATCCCACTCGACCTGAGGTAGAGGTGCTTCAAGAAATATCCTTTCATATTCGTCCTGGAGAAAAAATAGCCTTGGTAGGACATTCTGGAGCCGGAAAATCTACCATCACTCAATTGCTTCTAAGATTGTACGAAGCTAGCCAAGGCACTATACTTGTGGATGGACATCCCCTAAATACTTGGCAATTAAAATCGCTGAGAAGTAAGGTTGGTGTAGTCCCCCAAGAAGTACTCTTGTTTGGAGGCAGTATTCGTCAAAATATTGCCTATGCAAAACCTGAAGCCTCGGAGGAGGAAATCATTTCTGCGGCAAAAAAGGCTAATGCTTGGCAATTTATTTCTCAATTTCCTGAGGGCTTGGACACCATGGTGGGGGAGCGAGGCATCAAACTTTCGGGCGGGCAAAGGCAACGGGTAGCCATTGCCAGGGCGATACTAAAGGATCCAGTCCTCCTCATTTTGGATGAAGCCACCTCCTCTTTGGATGCGGAGTCAGAAGTTTTGGTGCAGCAGGCCTTGGATCTATTGATGAAAGGGAGAACTTCTCTCATTATCGCCCATAGATTGGCTACCATACGAAAGGCAGATCGAATCTTGGTCATTCACGAAGGAAAAATCGTGGAGCAAGGTCCACATCAAGAGCTAGTAAAAAATTCATTTGGCATCTATGCTAACTTGGTGAAACTGCAATTTGCAGATTAATCCAAATTGTGTGCGGTGAGGGACTTGGTAAGCCCTCCTACTTTTTCTTTCAGAATGGAGGAGCCTGGAAAAAGTACGCGCATTTCTCCTTCGTTAAGAAGCCGTATTTCATTCAAGTATTGTTCTGCGTCAACGGGAGCCCACTTTTGAAAGCGGCTTAGTTTGGTTTTTGTGAGCAAAAAAAACACCAAAGACTTGGGCATAAACTGGGCAAAAGGAAGTGCATAATGGGCTTCTATAGGGAAAGACACATTGGGAGTCTGAATAAAATGTGTTTTTCCAACGCGAAGAATTTCAGCCGCCATTTTTTGTTGATTTTCAAAGGTATAGAGGTGCTCAATGACTGAGTTGGAAAATACCAAATCAAATTGACGATCTGCAAATTCTTTCATGTCTGTTGCATCTCCTTGCATGGAGCTAAGAGAAACATGGCTTGTTTTTTCCAAATGCAGATTCAGCAGCGTAATGTGAATGTTGGGGTGATTTAGCAATCGGCTATTGCTCCAAAAATAAAAGGCCCCACCTACATCAAGAATCTCCACAGGTTTGTCTAGAGTAAAGTTCTTGAAAAACAAACTTTCAAAAGTTCGCAAACGTTTGGCACGGAATTTATTCCCTAAAGAGTGTGGATGATCGGAAGAAGAAAAAAATTCTACTAGGGAGGGCATGCTAAATTTATTCGACGAGCAAGTATAATTTAATTCAAAAGTAACAAGCCTTGACAATTTCTTTCTTATTTTTACGCGAATTCCCTTTAGAATTCCTTGCCTATTCCATTTTTAAGGACAAGAGTGTATTTATTTTCATCTAGATTTTTATGAAGAAAAGATTTGACGTTTACTTTCCCTGGTTGTTTACAATCAGTGATTTTTTGGCCTCGCTACTTTCTTTGGCCCTAGCAAATTTTTTCCTTCAGCGTATCCAGGTTTTGGGACAGATGCAATTTTCTGCATTTCTTCCCTTAGCTCTGCTGTGGATTTTAATTTCAATTCTTAGAAAGGATTATAAGATCGGACGTACCGATGAATACGACCAAACACTTTCTAGCCTATCTATTTCCCTACTTTGGTTTTTAGGAGCAACTGCCATTCTTTGGACTCCGCTGCAAGTGGGCAATTACCGATGGATTCAAATCGGATCCTTAGGTACGATCCTGGGGCTATTGATGGGAATATTTAGGGTGGCGGTCCACATGATGCTTCGAAAATACCGAGCTTCAGGAAATAACTACCAAAACGCAGTGATTGTAGGGAAAGGCACTACTAGCCCCAAACTGGTCGATGTGCTTAGAATTAGAAAAGATTTCGGGATTAATTTTTTGGGATATTTTGATGATCAATCCGATTGTGAACAGACCCGTGGAGGAATTGTAGAATTATTTAATCAGGCCCCAAAGTTGAATTTGGATTTGATTTACATCCATGAAAAATTAGATGCTGGCCTAGTCAAGCAAGTCATTGATTTTGCCGAGGAGCATTACATCAAGGTGAAAATGATTCCCGGACAAAGCCTTCAATTGGAAAAGAGTTTATCTTTTTCTAGGTACGGAGATTTTTTTGTCATCAATGTCAATGAAATTCCTCTTGATAGTCTACTGAATCGAATGGCAAAAAGAGTCTTTGACTTGGCTTTTGCTGGAATGGTTACCCTCTTTATTTTGACTTGGCTTATCCCTTTGGTTGGGTTTTTGATCAAACTCGAATCCAGAGGACCGATTTTCTTTATTCAGAAAAGAAATGGATTAAATAATCGGGTATTCAATTGCCTCAAGTTTAGGTCCATGACTCCCAACGATTATGCAGACTCTTTGCAGGCAACGAAGGAAGATCCGCGAGTTACTCGAATTGGTGCTTTCTTGAGGCATACCTCTTTGGATGAAATGCCACAGTTTTTGAATGTAATCATGGGAGATATGTCCATCGTAGGCCCACGGCCCCATACCCTTCCCATGAATGAGTCATTCAAAAATCAAATAGTACGCTACAATGCTCGGCATAAAATCAAGCCAGGCATCACCGGTTTGGCTCAAGTAAAAGGGTATAGAGGAGAAATTGAAAACACCTTTCAAATTCGTTCACGGGTAAGGCTGGATGCTTTTTATATCAATAATTGGACCTTCCTTTTGGATATTGAGATCATGATCAAGACCGTATACGAGTTGATATTCAACCGAGAAAATGCCTATTGATTCGGCCTATAGATGTAATTTTTGTCATTCCACCCAGGGTACTACTTTTTTAGCTACAGAGCGCATGCTTGGTCTCGGAGGAGCATTTTCCTACATGGCCTGTGCCTCTTGTGGATCTCTACAGCTTCTCGATGTCCCGAAGGATCTCTCCACTTATTATCCTAGTTCATATTATTCCTTCACCTCCTTACACTATTCCTCATTTTTTCGGAGAGCCTTTAAAAAGCTTCGTATGAAGGCATTTTTGAATACAGGATGGCCTTTTTTTTCGCCGCCATTTGGGGATTGGCTAAAAAAGCTCAGGCCCTCCTTTCATCAAGGAATAGCAGATGTGGGATGTGGTTCGGGCCAACTTTTGTATGAGATGAGCATCTCAGGGTTTACAGATCTGCATGGATTTGACCCATTTTTACCGGAAACCAAGAAAATAAATTCTGGACTTAGCCTCTGGAAGTCAGACATCGCCTCCTCAGGCTTACGCTTTGACGTAATCATGATGCATCATTCCTTCGAACACATGGATAATCCCAGGCTTGTGCTTCGAGATGCCTTCGATGCCTTACATCCTGGAGGAATACTTCTTGTCCGATGCCCGGTGACAGATGCTCTGGTCTGGAAAGAAAAAGGCCCTTTATGGGTGCAGTTAGATGCTCCAAGGCACTTACATATTCCCAGCACGAATGGGTTTCAACTGGCGGCAAAAGAAATAGGCTTTGCCATCAAGGAGATAATTTTCGACTCTACCAGTTTTCAATTTTGGGGAACAAGCCTTTATGAGCGTGGAGAGGTTTTGGATAGAAGGAAAATCAAGAGCTATTTTTCCGCTCAAGAGCTAGCTACATGGGAAGAAAAAGCCAAGCGGTACAATCAATCCGGAGAAGGAGATCAGGCCTGTTTTTATTGTCAAAAGCCCAAAATATAAGCAGTCATGAAGCAAATGGGAAAATACTATTTGGCCCTACTTCCCCCTGATCCCATTGAGCAAGAAATAAGAGCGATCAAGGAACTTCTAAAAACCAAGTTTAACGTCAAATATGCCTTGAATTCTCCCTCCCATGTTACCCTTAAAATGCCTTTTAGTTACCAAGAATCTAAAGAGGAGTTCTTGGTAAAGCAGTTGACCTCTTTCCTTCATACCTATACTCCTTTTTCCTTGAAAATTTCGGGACTTGGACACTTTGGAAAGCGAGTAATTTTTCATCCCATACTTCTTTCCGAACCACTTTCGGCGCTTCAAGCGGCATTAGGTGCGTATTGTAAAAAATCCTTGCATCTTCCCTTGGAGTTAAGTGATCAAAATTTCCAGGCTCACCTTACCTTGGCCTACAAGGACCTCAAAAAAGACACCTTTCTGGAGGTCTTAGCCTTGGCCAATGCCTATCCTGTAGAAGCTGAATTTGACGTTGAACAGCTTTCCTTGATGAAAAGAACGAAGGGGCGTTGGAATATCCAAGCTCACCTTCCTTTGGGTAATCCTCCTGCCTAGACTTAGTCAATTAGAAAATGAAGTTTTAGTGTACCTGTATCCTGCTATTCTGTACGATTTTCTTTGCAAACGAAACATTTTGCCCCTAAATCCTGATTTAATTGTATAGCATGGTCCCCATGAAAAAAGCACTTGTAGTAGGTTCAGGAATCGCAGGAATCGCAGCTTCCATTCGGCTTGCGGTAAAAGGATATCAGGTGGAAGTATTTGAAGCCAACGCCTATCCTGGAGGAAAACTTTCACAAATCGAATTATCGGGGTATAGGTTTGATGCAGGGCCTTCTTTATTTACCCTTCCGGAGCAAGTGGAAGAATTATTTCAATTGGCAGGAGAAGATCCAAGCAAGCATTTTGACTACGAAAAGTTGGAAGTGGCTTGTCATTATTTTTGGGAAGATGGAATCCACCTAAAAGCCTATGCAGAACCTCATCGTTTTGCCGATGAGGTAGAAGACCTTTTGGGTGAGCCCAGGGACCGTGTTCTGCAGGCAATGAAGCAATCTGCCTTTCTTTACCGGTACTTAGCTCCTTTGTTTATGCACAAGTCCTTGCACAAATGGCAGACCTGGGTAGGGCCTAAAGCGCTTTCAGCCTATCTCAAGCTAGGAAAATTGGGTATTTTTTCCACGATGAATAAGGAAAACGAACGCCTATTTTCACATCCAAAATTGGTGCAATTATTTAACCGCTATGCCACGTACAACGGTTCCAATCCCTACCAAACCCCTGCTACCCTCAATATCATCCCGCATCTAGAATATAATATTGGAGCCTTTTTTCCTAAAAAAGGGATGCATGATATCACCCAGAGCTTGTATTCCCTATCCTGCAGACTTGGAGTTCAGTATCATTTCGATTCCCCAGTGCAAGAAGTTTTGGTAGAAAAAGGTAGGGCCGTGGGGCTGCTGGTGCATGGTAAAAAGGTAGAAGGACAGGTGGTAGTTAATAATATGGACATGGTCAATGCCTACAAAACCATTTTAAAGAAACAACCTCAGCCTAAAAAATTACTTCATCAGCCTAAGTCCAGTTCGGCCTTGATTTTTTATTGGGGAATTTCTCAGCAATTTTCCCAGCTCGGATTACACAATATCTTTTTTTCGGAAGACTATGCTTCTGAATTTGACCATATCTTCAGCAAAGGGAGTATCGTTTCCGATCCCACGGTGTACCTCAATATCACCTCTGTTTGTAAGCAGGATGATGCCCCACAGGGATGCATGAATTGGTTTACCATGATCAATGTTCCCAACAATCAGGGCCAAGACTGGGATGTGCTGATTGCTACAGCTAGAAAGAATATTTTACAAAAGTTGAGCCGTATCCTGAAAACGGACATCGCTCCCTTGATTCAGGTAGAAGAAATCCTGGATCCCAGGAGTATTGAGTCCAAAACTTCTTCTGCTTTGGGAGCTTTGTATGGCAACAGTTCTAACACGCGATTTGCAGCATTTCTTAGGCATCCCAATTTTTCCTCCACCATTCAAAACCTCTACTTCTGTGGAGGATCCGTACATCCTGGGGGAGGAATACCCTTGGCCTTGCTTTCTGCCAAAATCATGTCCGAAATGGTGCCCAAATAAAAAATTGCATCCCAGTCCAAGGAAACTTCAACAAAAAAAGGCCCGGGAGAAATCCTGGGCCTTTTCTTCAATAACTACCATTAGCGAACTCTTTCTGCTTGATTAAAGAAAAAATTGCCCTCAATGGCAGCATTTTCATCAGAGTCTGATCCGTGCACGGCATTGGCCTCTATGGATTTTGCGAATATTTTGCGGATGGTGCCTTCTGCAGCTTGAGCAGGATTGGTGGCACCAATGAGCGTGCGAAAATCTTCCACTGCATTTGCTTTTTCCAATATGGCAGCAACAATTGGTCCTGAAGACATGTAGGTACACAAATCCTTATAAAAAGGCCTTTCGCTGTGTACAGCATAAAATTTACCGGCCAATTCTGGAGTCAATCGGGTAGCTTTCATTGCTACTATATTGAAGCCTGCCGCCTCAATCATCTTGAAAATTGCGCCAGTGTTGCCTGCCTCAAAAGCATCTGGCTTAATCATGGTGAATGTTCTATTTCCTGCCATAGGATTGGAGTTTCATTGGTTTATTTCGGGTGCAAAAGTAGGTCTTTTTGAATCAATATTTTCTATGGATCAAATAAATCTCTGCTAGCCCCTTCAGTATCAATGTCTTCCTGCTTTGGGAATTGTCTAAAATTTGCTGACCTTTGCTGCCTTTGGAGCCAATTGTGCAGCTGAATCGAATAAATGAAAGATTTAGGTACCTTTAAAAAAGAACTTTCCTCTGCTAGGAAAATAGTCATAACCACTCATGTAAAGCCAGATGCTGATGCGCTTGGCTCCTCCTTGGGACTTTACAATTACCTTATTCGAAAGGGGCATGAGGTTAACGTCATTACACCTTCTGACTACCCTTATTTTTTGACTTGGATGAAAGGGAATGATGAGGTTTTGGATTTTTCTTCCCATACAGATAGGGAAAAAGCACTAGCCAAGCTAGCGACTGCAGAAATCATCTTTTGTTTGGATTTTTCTGCCCTAGATCGAGTAAATGCCATAGGCGATTTGATTCGGAAGTCCGATGCGTACGTTGTCAATATCGATCATCACCAAGACCCTGAGGACTTTGCCGACTTCAGGCTTTGGAGTACAAGTGCTGCGGCTACTTGCGAACTCGTCTACGAGTTGATCGTGGCCCTGGGAGACAAGGCCTTGATCGATAAAGCTATCGCTTCTTGCTTGTATGCAGGAATTATGACCGACACCGGGGGCTTCCGTCATCCCAATACCACTAAAAATGTACACTTAGTAGTGGCAGAATTGTTGGAGGCTGGGGCGGATTCCGCCAAAATTTCCAATTTGATTTACGACTCTAACTCCATCAATAGACTCAAATTTATTGGATTTGCGATTACCCGTAGGTTGGTAATTCTAAAGGATTTACATACTGCTTATTTTATTATCAGTAAAAAAGATCTTAAAAAATATCAAAGCCAAACTGGGGATACGGAAGGATTGGTAAATTATGCCTTATCTTTGGAAGGAATAAAGTTGGCTGCTTTATTTTCCGAGCGTGAGGATGGCATCAAAATTTCGTTTCGTTCTAGCGTGGAAGTACCTGTAAATAAATTCGCGGCGGACCACTTTCAAGGAGGAGGTCACGTGAATGCAGCCGGTGGTAAATCTTCTTTGAGCTTAAAGAAAACCGTGGAGCGATTCGAATCCTTGGTACAGGACCATCAAGAAGCTCTTTTCCACGCTCAAGCAGAACCCATTCATTAATCTAAACACCTTACATGTTGAAAATCATCCACTCTTTTATGAAAAATTATAAATCTCTTTTACTTGTATTTGCCTTGATTACTGGGGTGAGCACGCTTTCTTCTTGTCAAAAAACCAAGGTCACCGAAAAGGATGCTATAGAATATACCTATATCAAGGAGGGTACTGAAAAGCCAACCAAGGACCAATTTATTTTATTCAATTTGGAAGTTTTTGACTCAAATGATTCTTTAATTATTTCAAGTATAAAAGACCCAGTACCTCAATTTATGCCTGGAAATGATTCAATAAGTGCGCAAAGTGGCATTGAGGAGATATTATTTGGTTTAAGAAAAGGAGATTCAATTACCTTCCAAATACCGGCCAAATTTATTTTCGGTGAAGTTCCACCTGAAGGAATTCAAGCAGATCAACAACTAAAAGTATTTTTAGGTGCATTTGATATAAAGTCTCAACAAGAGATGGAGGTTTTTATTGAAGGAGCTAGGCAAAAAGAATTTCAAGAAGCAGCTGAAAAAGCAAAGGCCTTGATGGTGGAAGAGTCCAAGACCATCGAAGCTTACTTAGCGAAGAATAACTTGAAAGCAAAAAAGACACAAAGTGGACTTTATTACGTGATTGAAAAAGAAGGAACGGGTGATTCCACTACTCAAGGGTCAACAATGTATGTTAACTATGCCGGTTATCTACTTGATGGAACTATGTTTGATACTTCTTGGCCGGACCTAGCTAAAGCAAAGAATAAATTTATTGAAGGGCGTCCTTATGGCCCATTAGATGTTAATGTAGGCATAGGTCAAGTTATTCCAGGATGGGACGAGGGCTTGATGCTATTGAAAAAAGGATCCAAAGCCAAGTTTATCATTCCATCTCCATTGGGTTATGGAGAGCTTGGAGAACCTAGAGCAGAAATTCCTTCGAACGCTATTCTCGTATTTGACGTAGAAGTCACAGATGTAAAAAAATAAACGAGCCCCTTAACCTACTTATTTAAAATCTATGGCTATGAAATCCAATGGTTTTGCAGCAATCGCCTTACTTGTTGGGCTGTTTTCTTTGGTTTCTTGTATTGATCCCGATCAAACTCAGGAGGTAATCTTGGAGAAAGATAAAGAAGCCATAGAAAAATTTCTACAAGAAAATCCCATCTCGTCTGTAAAAGAATACAGCGAACCCATAGAAGGTTTTTATATGTTTTGGCAAGTATCTACCAAAGAAGCTAGGAATAGTATTTCCCGAGGGGATACCGTTACCGTCAATTACACCGGTAAGACCTTAGACAAGAAAATTTTCGATACCTCATTTGAGCAAGTAGCCAAAGACAATGGGATTTTTAATTCCACAAGAAAATACCAGCCCTTACGCTATGCTATTGGGTATGGATTTACCATATCAGGATTTGAATTTGCACTTTCCATGATGCATCCTGGAGAAAAGGCTACGGTGATCTTTCCTTCACGATTGGGGTATGGGTCTCAGGCAAATGGGTCTATCCCTCCTAATTCTCCTTTGATATTTGAGCTTGACTTACTTCAAGTGGCCAAGGGGCCTAATTTGAATCCATGATGCGTAACTATTTACTATTTGCCCTTTTTTTAGTACTCACTTTGAGTTCTTGTGAGGCGCCCAATCCATTTGACCAAGGTCCTGCCTACGATTATGAAGGTAATTTGGCGATAGATAGAAAGAAGATTGCAGCGTATTTAGACACGGCAAAAATTGATAGTATCTATCGAATACACGACCCAAGTGGAGTAGTGATCATTGTTCAAAAAGAGGGCGTAGGTACCCGACCTTCTTCCAATACGGTGGTTTATACCGATTATATAGGTAAGGTAATGCAAGGAGGTACCGTGTTTGACACTTCCTACGAGTCTATTGCCCGTGCAAACAATATTTTTGTTGAAGGAAGGGTGTATAAGCCTTTTAGTTTTGTAGTAGGGGCGTCCAGTGTGGTCACAGGATGGGATTTTGCCTTTAGAAGGCTGAGGCCTTTATCCAAGGCTGTCTTGGTCATTCCTTCTCCTTTGGGTTACCAAAGTCAAAAAAGCAATCCTAAAATTCCAGAAAACTCCGTCTTGGTTTTCCAAATTGACTTTTTAGGAATAGATTAATATATAAGGGCCGAGAGGCCCTTTTTTTATTCCTTTCCCATTAATGAGCTGAAATGTATGATTGTCTAGGCAAAAGACCTTTGCCTTTTCAATGAGCTCATTTTTTTCAAGAGGTGCACTCTTTTGCCTACAAAAATCTTGTTAACTTGGGTGTAAGAAATAGCAGTCCATGAGTTGGCCATAAGACCTTTCCACAGTTAAGAGATTTAAACCCAAACCCTAAAATTTTTATGAAAATTGGTATTATCCGTGAGGGTAAAGTTCCTCCGGATCATCGTACCCCGTTTACGCCCACTAGTTTAAAAGAGATTCTTTTGGCCTACGGATCCAAATTTTCGTTTTGTGTACAATCTAGTCCTTTGCGATGTTTTTCCGATCAGGAGTACACCCGGTTGGGGATTGACGTAGTGGAAGATATTTCTCAGGCAGATCTTTTATTTGGGGTAAAAGAAGTCCCTATTTCTCAGTTGATTCCTGGTAAAACGTATTTTTTCTTTTCCCATACCTTGAAAAAGCAAGCCAGAAATAGGGCACTGCTGCAGGCTATCCTATCCAAATCCATTCGTTTGATTGATTACGAAGCGCTCAAAAATGAAGAGGGAGCTCGGGTAGTTGCCTTTGGAAGATGGGCAGGTATCGTAGGGGCTTACAATGCTTTCTGGACTTATGGCAGAAAGACAGGCTTATTTGAATTGAGAAGGGCGGTGGAATGCGAGGACTTGGAAGATTTGAAGCAAGAACTTAAAAAGGTGGTCCTTCCTCCCATAAAAATTGTAGTTACAGGGAAAGGCAGGGTAGGAAAAGGGGTCCTTGAGATTCTGAAAATCCTAGAAATAAAGGAGGTAAGCCCAAAGGAATTTATTCATGACTATTTTGAGGAAGCGGTTTTTGTAGCCCTGTCCTCCTCAGATTACTACCGCAGAAAATCAGATGGGGGATACGATCAAAGTCAATTTTATACTTCTCCAGAAGGATACGAAAGCTATTTTTTGAAATTTGCGGAAGTAGCCGAACTCTTGATTGCAGCTGCTTTTTGGGATCCTCGAGCCCCAAGGCTCTTTGATCTGAGGGATCTCTCTTCCTCAGAATTTTCAATCTCCGTCATAGCAGATATTACTTGCGATATAGATGGTTCGATTCCCACCACGCATAGGGCTTCAAGTATAGCCGATCCAGTATACGATATAGATCGAATTACTACCAGAGAATTACCCGCTTTTGGCAAGCAAGATAGTATATCGGTCATGGCCATTGACAATCTTCCTTGTGAGCTGCCTAGGGAAGCTTCTTCTGAATTTTCAGAGCAACTTAGTACCTGGGTGATTCCAGCACTTTTGAGTGAGCCTTCCCCCATTCTAGAAAGGGCTACCATTGCTAGGGATGGAGATTTGACGCTGGAATACATGTACCTCAGCGATTATGTAAGCGATAAGGAAGCTGAAGATGAACAAGATTAAACTCAATAGATACCTGGAATCTACCTTGCTCAAGCCAACGCTTACCGATAAGGAGGTAGATCTCCTGGTATTGGAAGCCGTGGAGGAGCAATTTGTAGGGGTGTGTGTGCCTCCCTTTTGGGTGAAAAAAGTTAAAAGAGAGCTACGAGAAGAAGACATTCAGGTAGTTACCGTCATTGGATTTCCATTTGGATACGAAACAACAGAAACCAAAGTGGCTCAATTGAAAACAGCCCTTACCGATGGAGCCGATGAATTGGACATGGTCTGGTCCCAAACTGCTTTTCATTCGGGAATGACCTGGCCAAAAATTGAAATCGCCCAGCTGGCTAAAATCTGTCACCAAGAGGAGAGGGTACTAAAAGTAATTATTGAGACTGCTTACTTGACCCCTTCCCAGATTCAAGAAGCGTGTATCATTTGCCAAGATGCAGGGGCGGATTTTGTCAAAACGTCCACAGGATTTGCACCTCATGGAGCTACATTGGAAGATATAGCGCTCATGCGAGAGACGCTTCCTTCTACGGTTGGAGTAAAAGCCAGTGGTGGAATAAAAACCTTAGAATTTGCCCTTGACTTGATTCAAGCTGGAGCTGATCGCATAGGTACTAGCGCAGCTAAATCCTTAATGGAGGCCTGGAGGGCATGCCATTCCTAAATTTTGTTTAGATAAATCAGCACCAAAGGAAGAATAAAAAAGGTCAACAGAATATAGGCAAATACCACTACTCGGTAACTAGTAGATGCTTTACCCATAAAATTTGCCAATCCTACTGGAATTCTTCTGATTGCAGCAAAGGGTAAAAATACCAATGCCCCAACGCTATTAAAGAGCACGTGGACCAAAGCTAGGGCGATAGCTGCCTCCGGTTTGTATATGGAAGCAATCACGGCCGTGATGGTGGTCCCGATATTCGCCCCGACAATAAATGGGAAAGCTTTTCTGACCGATACTTTTTTGCTAGCAACCAATGGAACAACCAAGCAGGTGGTCACGGTGCTGGACTGAATAGCAGCGGTGAAAAATAGGCCATAAAAAAATCCAAGGCCTGTTTTTTGAAAGATCACTTTATTGATGTCCTTAAATGAATTTTTCACAAAGGAGCTGTAAACCGAGGAAGACAAAAATTTGATGGCTAAAAATACCAGGATTACAGAAATCGCAACCGCCAACAAGGGGTATCGTAACTGGGTAATTACCCAGGAGGTCAAGTCTCTTGTAAATAGTTTGTTGTAAACGATGGGGCCTTCAAAGGAATTGTCTGAAGCAAACCAGTCCGCAATGGTAGCTGCTGTATTGGAAAGAAAACCGAAATAAAGTTCTAGAGGGAAAAGAAGAACTACGGTCAAAATATTAAAAATATCATGGGAGATGCCTGCTGAGAAAGCCCTTCGGAATTCCTTCTTATTCATGATATAAGACAAAGACACCAAAGTAGAAGTCAGGGTAGTACCAATATTGGCTCCAAGTACGATAGGCACCGCTTGTTGCAAGGTTAGGTTGCCTGAGGCAACTATTGCCACCACACTTGCGGTTACCGTAGAACTGCTATGTATTAAAGCAGTAACTAAAATCCCAATAAATAAACTGATAAAGGGATTTTGCGTGGCCGAAAGAAAATCCTTTACAATTCCCTCGTTGATATTTCCTACCCCTATAGTCAGCAAGTCGATGGCGAAAATAAAAAGTAATAAAGCCAGAAATACTTTTAGGTATTGGAGAATCTTGGAGGGTTTAGAGGACGGATGAAGTTCTTCCAAGGCAAAAATGGACTAAATGGGACCTACAGCAACAAACATTTCTCTTTTGATGGTACCTGCGTAAGTAGGGAGGCCTTTTCAAAAGATATTCCTTACAAAAGTTGACTTTTTTTTCTCTAAAATCAATTTTTAGACTGCCCAAGCCCCTAAGTTTTCCTTATTTTAACAATTTAATAATACGTGTTGCCGAATATCTTGAGTAATTTTAGTCCCAATCTCACCTTCTCATTCCTATGGCCAAGCAAAAGCCAATAGATCAAAATATTAATCAGCAAAAACTTTCAAAAAAGACGTACTGGATCTTTGATTTAGCAAAAAGTGAACGACCGTTTTTGATCATTACTTGTATCCTGATTTCCATTGCTGCGCTGATTACTGATTATACATATGCGGCCATGTGGTTTGGATTTGCCTTGGCAGCCTATTCCGCCATAGCGAATGATAGCATTCAGACCATAGGAACGTTTATCGTTTCCAACCAAGCCACCAAATGGTATTGGCTCTGGCTGTTTATTGGCTTGATCTGGGTGGTAACCATCACCTACAGTTGGTTTGTGTTCAATGGGGATGTTTCTTTTCAATTGCTTACCACTAAGGGCTTACAAAAGGCTCCGGTAGGTTTTGAATTTCTTCAATTAGCTGCCCCCATAGTACTCTTGATAATGACCCGCATGAGATGGCCGGTTTCTACTACCTTTTTATTGTTAAATGTATTTACTAGTGAAGCCGGGACTATTGTCTCTGTAGTTCAAAAAAGTCTTTCCGGGTACTTTTTAGCGTTCGTATTGGCGATTCTGGTTTGGTTTGTCCTAGAGCGCTTTGTAGAAAATTATCTAAAAGGCAAAGCCAGACCCTACTGGATGGTCCTGCAATGGATTACTTCTGGGACGCTATGGGCGGTTTGGATCATGCAGGATGCGGCCAACATTGCTGTTTTTTTGCCTCGGCAACTCGATACTATGGAGTTTATTGCCTACACTGGGTTTGTATTTTTTGGATTAGGACTAATATTTTACCTGAAAGGGGATAAAATCCAAGATATCATCAACGAGAAAACAAATGTTACCGATGTGCGCGCTGCTACCTTGGTAGACTTGGTCTATGCGGTGATCTTATTCTATTTCAAGATGTATAACAATATTCCTATGAGTACTACCTGGGTATTCATTGGCTTATTAGCTGGGCGAGAATTTGCTATCGCCCTAGGAAAGCATGAAAAATCCAGCAAGAAAACAGCCTGGTTGGTAAGGGCATTTAGACTGGCTAGAAAAGACATAGGGAAGGCTCTAGCGGGGTTAGTGGTTTCCTTGATTTTGGCGGTCATCATCAATAAGGGTGTCCGAGATGAGATTTTTGCACTTTTCCAGTAAACCGCAGGATCCTTGGAACTTTATTCTCACGAATATTTTATGAATGAGGCTTTAAAGCAGGCCAAAATTGCTTTTGAAGAGGGGGAAGTTCCTGTAGGAGCGGTAATTGTTTCCAAGAACAAAGTGATTGCGAAGGCTTACAATCAAACGGAAAAGCTATCGGATGTCACGGCGCATGCAGAGATTTTAGCGATTACTGCGGCATCCAATTACCTGGGATCAAAATACCTGGTGGATTGTAGGATGTACATTACCTTGGAGCCTTGTCCCATGTGTGCTGGAGCATTGTATTGGGCTCAACTTCCAGAAATTTATCTGGGAGCTTCTGACCCAAAGAGGGGATACCGTAGTTGCAATCCAGACATGCTACATCCCAAGGCGAAAGTCTATGCTGGGATTTTAGAAAAAGAATCCTCCCAATTGCTGCTTGATTTTTTTCAAAAAATGCGAAAAAAGTTATCCTAGATAGATAGAACTTTTTGACGATAAACTTCGTTTTTATATGATGTGAAGTTGTTTCCTACTAAATTTATAGCTTACTAAATCTTATTCTTATGGCTTTTGAACTTCCCGCTTTACCCTATTCCTTTACTGCACTTGAGCCCCACATAGATGCGCGCACTATGGAAATTCATCATGGCAAGCACCACAATGCCTATGTGACCAATCTCAATGCCGCCATTGCGGGTACTCCCCTTGAAGGTAAATCTTTGGAAGAATTGATGAAAGTTGCTGGCTCCAATACGGCTGTAAGAAACAATGGAGGCGGACATTGGAACCATAGTTTGTTTTGGCAAATTCTCTCTCCTTCAGGAGGGGGACTTCCTAGCGGAGAACTTGGGGCTGCCATAGATGCAAAATTTGGGTCCTTCGAAGCATTTAAAGAAACTTTTTCAAAAGCTGCAGCTACTCGATTTGGTTCGGGATGGGCTTGGTTATGTGTGGATACCAAAAAAGAATTATGCGTTTGTTCCTCTCCCAATCAAGATAATCCTCTCATGGATGTTTCCGAATGTCCTGGGACACCCATCTTGGGGCTAGATGTTTGGGAACATGCCTATTACCTGCATTATCAAAATCGTAGACCCGATTACATTTCTGCTTTTTGGAATGTAATCAATTGGCAAGAAGTAAGCAGAAGATACGCTGCTGCCAAATAACTGTTTTTTTTACTTGGTTTTCTCACTCCCAGGCAGGAATGCTTGGGAGTTTTTTTGTTCCATTTTGAAAAAAATACTGTTCGAAAATGTGACATTATTTTTACCCTACGTATTCATCATGCCCTTTTTGAAATATTTGAGGGCATTTTTTGAATTGGCACAACCTTTTCTTAAGGTTCTGCATCTTATTGAAAACTAAACCAACCTATTTCCTATGAAGCGTTCTCGCTTTTTTTCATTCGCCTTTTTTGTCTATTTCTTAGGGGTAAGCACGCTGTCAGCGACTCCAATAGTACCTTCTCTACTACGAGGAAAAATCGTAGACCAGAAAGGACAAGCCATAGCCTATGCCAATGTTGCCTTGGTTGCGGAGGAAGGGACGCTTCTAGATGGGGCTGTTTCAGGAGAGGATGGAAATTTTTCCATTACCTCCGCCAAATCTGGAAAAGTAAAGTTGGTGGTTTCCTCCCTGGGCTACACTACGCATACTTCTGAAGAATTTTTCCTAGAGCCTGGATTAGACAAAGACTTCGGGGCGTTAACCTTGGTTGAGGAAGTGACAGGATTAGATGAGGTCACTGTCAAGGCTTCCCGTCCTCAAATAATCATTGAACCTGACAAGACGATTGTCAACGTGGAGGGTACAGTAATGGCCGAGGGAGCCAATGCTTTGGATGTATTAGGCAGATCACCTGGAATCTTTATCAATGCTGAAGGAATTATAAATCTGAATGGAAGAACAGGGGTGACCGTGATGATCAATGATAGGCCTACCTACATGAGCGCAACCGATCTTGCCAATTTTCTTCGTTCCATGCCAGCAGATAATATCAAAAGCATTGAGGTCATTACCAGCCCCTCCGCTCGTTTTGATGCTGAAGGTGCTGCTGGGGTGATCAATATTCAGTTGAAAAAGAATACCGTAGAGGGTGTTTTTGGTAATGTACAAGTAGGTGGGAGGTACAATGGAAGTGGAGCTCCTACTACAGGAATAACCTTAAATGTTAAAAATAGAAGGTTGACCACCAACGGGACCTTCAATTACAACGAATTTGTAGAGTTAAACGACTTAGAGATTGAAAGAAATTTTGTCTTGGATCAAGGGGTCTCTACTTTTCTTCAAGAATCCACCATCAAAGAAAGAATTAAAACGCCCTCCTTTACTGGTTCTGCCAACTATGAGTTAAGTCCCAAGCAGAATATTGGCATCAACGTTCAAGCCTCTACTTCCACAGACAAGGGATTAAATACTTCGGGCACTCAAATTTCTGAACCCCTGACTCCACTCACCAAAGGTATCGTCTCCTCCAATGCTTCGGGCGGGAAAAGAGATCGCTTCTTTACCAATTTTCACTACGACGCCAAGCTGGATACCCTAGGATCCAAGTTTTCTGCAGATATAGATTTAACCGTATTGGACTTGGAAAGCGATGCGCTTTTGGACAATACCTACAGTACCGCAACCGACCCCATCCGGTATTCAAAGGATCGTGTCCAAACGCTCAATGACATGTTTTATACCATCTTGACTGCAAAGCTGGATTGGGAGAAGTATTTAAAGGGGGGCAAAGTGCTTGAAGCTGGGCTTAAAGGAAGCTGGGTGGAATCGGATAATAATCTGGACTTAAGTAGGGGCCTAGGTGAAGGCGCCTTATTGCCTGATCCTAATTCCAATAATTTTCTCTATTTGGAAAATGTATTGGCAGCGTATACCTCGTTGAAAGGAGACTTGTCTCCGAAACTATCCTTTCAAGCAGGATTACGAATGGAGTATTCCGACGTGACGGGCAATTCAAGGACGCTTAATCAAATCAATAAGCAGAAATACACCAACCTTTTTCCAAGTATTTTTTTGCAGCATAAGGTCAGTGAGCAGTACCAAGTGGTGGTCAATGCGAATAGGAGGATTACTCGACCAAACTATAGATTGCTCAATCCCTTCATCTACTACATTGACCCCCTTACTTCTGAAAAAGGTAACCCCAATTTGAGACCTCAGTATGCTACCAATTTTGAAATGAATCATATCATCAAAGGGACCTATCAAATTACTATGGGGTATAGTATTACAGAAAATACCTTTATGCAAATCTTTGAGCAAGACCAAGAAGCAAGAACCTCAACTACTTTCACGGCAAATTTTGACAAAACGAAAAACCTTAATTTCCAGGCAGTCCTCCCCATTCCAATAACAAGCTGGTGGAACTCTACGAATCTGCTTCAGACCAATTACAACAAATTTACATCTCAAGTAGGCCCTAACTTTTTAGACGTGAGTCAGGTGTCTCATTTAATTAGGAGCCAACACGACTTTACTCTTCCCGCTGGATTTAAATTGGAATTGATAGGAATTTATCTCAGCCCTCAAATTTGGGGTCAGGGGAAAATTAAAAGTTTGGCGTGGGTAGATGCTGGGGTCAGCAAATCCTTGATGAAAGATAAGCTCTCCGTGTCTCTAAATGCCTCTGATCTCTTGAGATCACAATGGATCCGAGCAGCTATCGATTTTGCGGATATTGATACTCGTATCCGACAGTATAGGTACGATCAGAGTGTTCGAATCACCTTGAGGTATAATTTTGCCAAAGGCCAAAGTTTTCGTGTGAACTCCAACTCAGGAAGCACGGAGGAGCGAAAAAGGTTGGATTGATAGGGCCCCAAATGCCTAATGAACTGGGGTCTCATGCATCAGTCCAAGGATTTACTTAAAATGATACAAGAAAATCAGTACTCCCGCAAAGGCAGGCTTGACCTGGTCCTTGATTTCTAGCTTTACCTCTACCTCTGCTTTTACAGTTCCTCGGAGGTTACTTATATTTTTTAAAAAGGCGACTAGACGTACTTCACTATCGACCAGCACGGGCTGTGCAAATCGGAGGTGCTCAATGCCGTAATTGATCATCATCTTGAGATTGTACACCTGCACAATCTGTTCCCAGAGGTAAGGAATTATACTCAAGGTTAGGTAGCCGTGGGCAATGGTATTGCCAAAGGCTCCTTCGGCTTTTGCGCGTACTGGATCGGTATGGATCCATTGATGATCCAGGGTGGCTTCTGCAAATTGATTGATTTGCTTCTGAGTAACTTGGAAGTAAGGGGAAGCCCCAAGTTCTTTTCCTAGGTAGGATTCAAACTCTTCAAAGCTGCCGATCGGAATTGGTTTCATATAGGACTAAGTTGAGATTTTGCAGAACTCGAAAATAGGAAAAAGTAAGCAAGGGAATTTTTTCGTCCTTAAAAAAGTTAGATCTTAGTCTTGCTCCTTTATTCTAGGAGCTCAGTTACGTTAATGGATTCTTACCTACATGGATTTTCTGCAGAGGAACAAAATCGCTTGCAGGAGCAAGCAGACATTTTGGCTCCTATGGTCTTTAAGCGAGTTGATTTTAGTACAAGCACCAAGCTTCTAGAAGTTGGAAGCGGGGTAGGGGCTCAGACGCTACAGCTTTTGACAAGGTTTCCCCATCTCCATATTACCTGCGTGGATCGATCTTCCAAGCAACTTAAAGAAGCAAAAAAGGCATTGATTGGATTTGAATCTAGGCTAAGTTTTCTGGAGCAAGATGGATGTAAATTAGCAATAGATGAGCGCTTTGATGCCGCTTTTGTATGCTGGACCTTGGAGCATGTATCAGAGCCAAGGCAACTGCTAGCTAGGCTAAGGGAGCACTTGATTCCTGGGTCCAAGGTGTACCTGACGGAGGTGTTTAATGCTAGCTTTTATGTCTCTCCCGGCTACGATGGGCTGGAAAAATACCTGGCTAATATGAGCGCCTACCAAAAAAAGATAGGTGGTCATCCAGATATTGGCATTGAACTGGGGAATCTTTTGGTAGAGACAGGATTTGCTAATGTGGAGACGGTTTTCGATGGATTTTATTTCGATAAAAGGAAAACAGAAAGTAAAAAAAAGTACTTGCCCTATTGGAAAGAATTACTCAAAAGTGCGTCTCACAATCTTCTAAACTTTGGATATTGTGATTCCCAATTGCTTATTGAGGTGGAAAATGACTTTGAAAAATTAGCTGAAGATGAAAATGCCATTTTTTTCTACCAATTTGTACAAGCAAAAGCCACCATACACTAAGGTATTATGAAAATTCTTCGTCGGATTTGGAAAATTCTTTGGAAGTCCTTTTTATGGTTTATCGGGCTATCCTTTGGCTTAGTTATTTTGTATCGATTTGTTCCTGTACCTATTACACCTCTTATGGTGATAAGAGTCGTGGAACAATCATTTGATTCGGAAAAAGAAGTTCGCTTGTACAAGGATTGGATTACTATCGAGGAGATGTCTAGGCATGCTCCACAGGCGGTAGTGGCGGCAGAGGACCAAAAATTTTTGGATCATAGGGGATTTGATTTTGAAGCCATGGAAAAAGCCTGGGAAAGCAATAAAAAAGGAAATAAAATAAGGGGCGCAAGTACAATTAGTCAGCAAACAGCAAAAAATGTTTTTCTTTGGCCATCTAGAAGTTACCTAAGAAAAGGTTTAGAGGCGTATTTTACTTTTCTTATTGAGTTGATTTGGCCAAAAGAAAGAATCATGGAAGTTTATCTCAATGTCATTGAAATGGGAGATGGGGTCTATGGCATAGAGGCTGCTTCTCAGACATTTTACAATAAAAAAGCAGCAAACTTATCTAAGGGTCAGGCGGCTATGATTGCGGCAGTATTGCCCAACCCCAGACGCTGGAGCCCTGCTCGACCCACTGCCTATATTCAAAGTAGGCAAGGGTGGATCATGCGCCAAATGAGCAACCTTTCCCCAACCGGATTTGGACAATAAATTATAAAAATATTTTTTAAAATATAATATTTTCAAGTTATAGAGATCCCTTTGCTTGGAAAGAAGAAAAATCGCTGCGTTACCCAACAAAAATTTGTTCCCAAACCAAATAAAATTCTAAAAATTAGGCAAGGCCTTTCCTCTGGCCTAAACTTTTCGATCTTTGTTTAACACAAAATTTAAATTCAAAAAAAGGCCTAAAAATCCAAAATTGAGGCAATTAAAAAATGCAAGAAAAATTTATCCACAAATTCAATTATTTATCCACACTCTTCATCAAATACGATATAAATACCTGAAAAATAATTAGTTACGTTACTTTGAAATAAATGAATTTGTGGATAATTGAAGCTAAATAAAATAGGGCTAGGATTAAAATGGATCAGTAAGTGGATAATTTCAATATCCAAATTTTATTTTATTTAGGCGAGATTTAGATATAAGAAAGGGGGCAAGTCGTACCGGTGTAAGGGGAGGTAAGATAAATTAATAGTAAGGGCATGGAGGCCTAATTGGCCAAAATCTGGGTTTTTTTTCTGAGGAAGAAAACTGAAATATTTTTTAAGAATTGTATTTAATAGTATTGAAATATAAAAAAATATAGAATTTAATTTTGACTCTTTAAGATTCAATTTCAGCAGTAGTTGGTCTGAGTATTTTAGTTCTTAAGTCAATCTATTCTTCGTCTAATAATTCTCTATCTAATGCTAGGATGGCATCTAAAATTAGGTGCACTGCAGCAAGGTAAAATGTGGGTTGAATTTGCTGAAATTCATCGCTTGGGGTGTGGTAATCTGCATGATCTTCTACCCCGAAATAAAGGTGAGGTATTTTTTTCTCAAAAAATGCACCGTGATCAGATGATCTGGTCCAATCCTCGCTTCCTGTTCCAGGGATATCATGGCCAAACCTTAGTTGTGCATGCATTTGGATGGGGATTGTTTCTAGGATACGTTTAAATACGGGGTGGTAATAGCTGCCAGATGCATAAACTTCTTTGGCATCACTCCTAGATAACATATCCATATTTACGTTGAGCAAAATTTGATCTAGGGGTAAAGGGAATTTTTCTACCAAAGCTTTTGCCCCCTTAAGTCCCATTTCTTCTGCATCCACCGCTGCAAAGACCATTCCATGCATGGGTTGATTTTTTGAGAAATATCTTGCCAATTCCAATAAGGCAGCAGTTCCAGAAGCATTGTCATCTGCTCCATTGTATATGGAATCCCCTTCTGAATTGGGTCTACCTATTCCGACATGATCGTAATGAGCCGTGATTACAATCACTTTTTTGGAGCTTTTCCCCGGGACAAAGGCTACAATATTGGCGACCTGATCGTAATTTTTTTGTTCTCTAGGATTGAAAAAGGTAAAACGCTGAATATACTCTGGAAAAAGAGGCTGAATGCCCTCAAGAGTGCTTAATTCTTGTAGTACGTAGGTTTGTGCTTGTAAATGCCCATCGCTGTTAGGCTTTCGCCCAGACCAGTTGTCCGATGCTAATTTCTCTACGTGTTGAAGCAGCCGGGTACTATCAATTTCTTGTGCAAAAGTGAAGGAATAGGTACCAATAACTAAAATTAAAGTAATTAATTTGTGTCGAAGCATAAGTATAGGGGCCAAGATACGTTGGAAAGAAGGAGTTATTCTTCTTAATCCTTATCCGGTTGTTGAGATTTTATGAAATATATCATCGCTTTTCTTTTTTTGCTAGTACTTCCTTCTAAAAGCCAAAGTCAAGGGGCTTTGCCCCCTACATTCTTTGAGGGTAAGTCCATGGTTCTAGTTTCCAGTGATCCTTCAGCGTCTCCTTCCTTGCCCTGGCAAGCATTGGCCGATAGCTTGCATTCGTATTTGATTGCCGCCGGAGGTGATCCGGTAGGGTATTTAGAGTTGGAGCAAGTAGTTTTATCGAAAGTAAGACAGGCAGAGTATGCCAAAGCATTTCAGCAGAGGCAAATCCAACAAGTCGTTTTGATCACTAGACAAAAAGAAAAAGTGAGTATCCATGTTGCCCCGCTATCGGGAGATGCCAATTTCATCTCTACCATAGGAATAGCGTCTTTTTCTGGAAAGGATTGGAAAGAAGCAGGTCAAGCAGCAAACACGAATCAAAAAGTTTTCCAAAGGAAGCCATTGAATTTGGAGGTGTTTAAGTTAGGTATTCCTTTAGAAGGCTCGGCAGCCCTAATAGGCCCCATGAGTTATTATAGATACGATCTTTTGGGAAAAAATCAGGAGGTATTTTTAGCAGAGTTGGAAAATCAAAAGAAAGAAATAGAGGAAATTTTTAAGCAAAATTATCCCCATGCTTTTGTTTGGCTTACCGAATCAAGGTCAACGCAGGAGCTTATCAATGATCAGGTGCAGTTTGTCCTTGTAAAAGCAAGCGGCCCACAGGGAGATCTAATGAGAAGCTTTGGTTTGGATCCAGTAACAGGGGAAGAAGCGAATCTGATGGTCGTTAAATATTACATCAATTTGCTGGTCCGAGACGAAATTTATCTGGGACCAAGTTGGGATGCAGCTCCCAATTCAAGCGTAGCCTTACGGCAGTTTTTAGAAAATTTAAAGAAATAGAGCCATCACGAGGGGATTATTTTTTTGTCACCCAAGTAAGGTTTTTAGGAAGAAGTATTGGGGAACAACTCTTCGTTGAGAAAAGGAATAAGGGAAAGTAAGATGGCTTGCTTGTAGTAGGCCTCCCTGCTGAGTAATCCCTGCGTCAAAAGACCTACCGAGCCCCCTTTTTGTTTGGAGTTTCTTTCCTTAAAAACAAGGTCATCTGCTTCGCCCAGCTCCATACCTTGGCGAATCAAATCCACCACGATGGAGGGAAGATAAAAGGTGCCGGTTTGTGCTTGGCTGGTTTTCCCAGAAGAATGAAGTATAAAAATCCATGCAAAAGCATACATTCCTCCCTGGTCTTCCGCTACTCCTCCTTCTATTCCTAGCCAGTAGTTGGCCTCTGGCCGTAACTGCCGGGCATGATTCGCTCTGTTTTTTGCGCCTAACCAGGTTTCTTCTAATCCAAAAGGTTGATTAGACACCCCTGACAGCGCTGCTACACCCTCGACTGAAGTAGACTTGGGGAAGGCCATGTTGAAAGCCTCTTGGGTACAGGAGATTTTGACTGGATTTTTACTCCCCACCACCACAAGCTGAGGGGAATTTTTAGCAAAAGATGATCCTTGTTGGCCCTGCTTCTTCACCAACACGTTAAGCCATATTGGTAAATACTTGATTGACGTCGTCGTCTTCTTCCAAGCGGTCAATCAATTTGGTAATCACCTCCTCCTGCTCCTCAGTCAATTCGGTTAGGGTAGTGGGGAAGCGCTGAAAATCTGCAGAAATTACCTCAATGGAACGATCTTCCAAGGCTTTTTGCATGACGCCAAAATCCTCAAATTCGGTATAAACAAAGATTTCCCCTTCGTTCTCTGCAATTTCAGTAAGGCCAAAATCAATCAATTCCAATTCGAGTTCTTCTAAGTCGTAGGCAGCTTTTGCAAAGCGAAAAACTGCTTTTCGTTCAAACATAAAACTAACAGATCCCGAAGTTCCCAAAGAGCCCCCTGCTTTGGCAAAGTAAGAACGGACGTTGGCGACCGTGCGGTTGGTATTGTCGGTGGAGGTTTCCACTATTACCGCTACTCCAAATGGGCCATAACCTTCGTATACGATTTCTTCGTAATCCTTTTCTTCCTTATTGGATGCGCGTTTGATGGCACTTTCAATTCTATCCTTGGGCATTTGAGCCCCTTTGGCATTTTGAATTACCGTGCGGAGTTTGGCATTGCTGCTGGGATCGGGACCCCCAGCTTTTACCGCCATCACGATTTCCTTTCCTAGCCTAGTAAATACCTTGGACATTTTGTCCCAACGCTTGAATTTTCTCTCTTTTCGGAATTCAAATGCTCTTCCCATAGCTGTGCTCTTTTGTAGGAAGCAAAAGTAAGAAATTCTTTTTCCTAGTGAAACTCAATTCCCTGTAGACCATTGACCTTAACAAACCAAAAAAGCCCATTAATTTGATTGCAATTAGTTACTTATATGACTTAGTATCCAGAGTCAATTTAGATGTCTATCTCGGATCTTTGAATTAAACCCTTCCTATCCAGCTAAGTCTAAATTCCAAACCAAACCAAAAACACAGATGAAAAATTGGATACTTGGAGTCGTCCTTTGCAGCTTCCTTTGTTCTGGACTTTCGGCTCAAAACCAACGCATGCAGGGTTCTCCTACTCCCCAACAGCGTGCCGAACGAATGGCAGAAACCATGTTGCAGGAACTCAAACTTTCAGATCAGCAATTTCAGCAGGTAAAACAGCTTTTGTTAGAAAATGCAGAAATGCGGCAAGAGGCAATTCAGCAAGGCCGACAAGCCATGGAAGCTAGAAGACAGGCCGCAACTGCTCAAGAAGAAAAAATAACTAGCACCCTTACAGAAGAACAACGCTTGCTCTGGGAGGCGTGGAAAGAGAAGCGCAGGTCAGAAGATGCTGGGGGAGGAAATCGAAGATTTCCTAAAAATCGAGGACCTAGAGGCGAAAGGTAATACCATTCCTTTGAAACTAGATGGGAAGACATGTCAATGGATAAGGATCATTAGGCATGTCTTTACCTATCTTCTTCTATGGTAAATAGAGAAGCATCTTTTTTAGGAAGAGAAGAAGTTCCCATCAAAAACTCATCCACTTTGACGGCAGCTTCTCTGCCTTCTGATATGGCCCAAACTACGAGAGACTGTCCTCTTCGCATGTCTCCGGCCAAAAATACCTTGGGATGTGTGCTGCAAAAATCCTGTGATTTGGGCAGCTTATTTTCCATAAGTGCAATTCCAAAGCTTTCCAATAGCGCTTGCTGACCTGGGCCTACATACCCTATGGCAAGGAAGGCAAGATCGCATGCTAAGGTCCGCTCAGTACCCGGGATCACCTCATAAACCATTCGGCCATCTTGGTATTTCCAGTCCAAATCTACTACGGTAAGACCCATTACCTTCCCTGCGGCGTCACCAACAAATTCTTTGGTAAGTACGGAATACAGGCGCTCGCCTCCTTCCTCATGAGAGCTAGAGGTTTTTAAAGTCATGGGCCATTCTGGCCAAGGGTTGGTGGTAGTCCTACGTTGTGGAGGCTTGGGAAGTAGCTCCAATTGGGTGATACTAGCAGCCCCGTGGCGCTGGGAGGTCCCTATGCAATCGCTTCCTGTGTCTCCACCCCCAATGACAATGATATTTTTGCCTGTGGCAGAAATTGGGTTCTTTGAAATTTCACCTCCAATGACTTGGTTTTGTTTGCCTAAAAATTCCATCGCAAAATGAACTCCCTGGAGCTCACTTCCGGGTATGGATAAGGCTCGGGGTTGTTGCGCGCCAATAGCCAAAACGATAGCATCGTACTGCTGCAGAAGTTCTTCAGCCTCCACCTGCTTTCCAATTTCTTGTTGGGTAAGGAATCGTACCCCTTCCTGTTCCATCAGCGTAATTCTTCTATCAATGACCCATTTCTCTAACTTAAAGTCAGGAATTCCATAGCGGAGCAAGCCCCCAATTTTTGCTTCTTTTTCATAGAGAGTTACCTCATGACCTGCTTGATTGAGTTGGTCTGCTGCAGCCAGTCCAGCAGGCCCTGTGCCTATCACGGCTACTTTTTTTTCTGTTCTTTTTTTGGGTGGAGCAGCTTGAATCAAACCCAGTTCATATGCTGTTTCTGCAATGCTTTTTTCAATCAACTCTATGGTTACCGGATCCTTATTGATCCCTAAAACGCAGCTTGCTTCGCAGGGCGCTGGACATATTCGTCCGGTAAACTCTGGAAAATTGTTGGTGCTTCGCAAAATTCGTATGGCTTGCTTCCAATCTTGAGCATACACGGCATCATTAAACTCCGGTATCACATTGCCTAAAGGACATCCATGATGGCAAAAAGGAACTCCGCAATCCATACATCGTGCTGCCTGAACTTGCACTTTCTCCTCGGAAAATGGAGTATAAATTTCCTTATAATCCTGTATTCTCTCTTTAGGATCACGGGCCACAGGCGTTTCTCGGCCAAATTGTAAAAATCCGTTTTTAGCTCCCATTTTAAGCCATTGATGTTGCGTGAGGGATTAATTTTTTTGCCAAAATGGCTTTATAGTCTTTTGGTATAACCTTGATAAATGCCTCCTTGGCTTGCTCCCAATCTTGTAAAAATTCCTGGGCAAGTTTACTTTGGGTAAATGCCAAGTGCCGTTTGAGGTAGGACCTAATTAAGGAATAGTCTGAGTCATCGGGCAAATCCAGATCTACCATTTCGGTGTTGATTTCTGCCAGGTAGGATTTGAGGACAAACGCAAGCCCACCGCTCATCCCCGCAGCAAAGTTTCTTCCAATTTCTCCCAGATTGATGACTATCCCTCCTGTCATGTATTCGCAGCCGTGGTCTCCTATTCCCTCAATGACTGCATTAACTCCGGAGTTACGTACACAAAATCTCTCCCCTGCTTTACCATTGATGTAGGCTTCTCCAGAGGTGGCGCCATAAAATGCCACATTTCCAATGATACTATTTTCTTCTGCTAAAAACCGAGCATTCCTACTGGGGTAGCAAATCAATCTTCCTCCAGAGAGCCCTTTTCCAAAGTAATCGTTGGCCTCTCCTTCCAATTCAAACTGTACCCCTTTGGCTAGGAATCCTCCAAAAGTTTGTCCTGCAGAACCGGAAAATGTAAATTTTAGGGTGTCTTCTGGAAGACCAATGCTTCCGTAGATGTTGGAGATTTCATTGGATAGCATGGCCCCTACTGCACGGTCGGTATTTTTGATTTCGAAAAACCCTTGGGCAGGAATGGTTTGCTCCAAGGCAGGAGTCGCTGCCAGGAGTAATTTTCGGTCAAGGACTTCATCCAAATCCACCTCTTGGTCGATTTGCTTGTGCGTGCCTACGTGGCCGGGGACTTCCACTTTATGGAAAATTGGGGAAAGATCGATTTTATCTCGCTTCCAATGGGAAAGGTGATTTGCGGATTGGAGCACCTGGCTTTGTCCAACCATTTCATTTATAGTGCGAAAGCCAAGTGAGGCCATGATTTCTCGAAGTTCTTCCACCAAAAAATTAAAGTAATTCACCACATGATCCGGGTCCCCGGTAAAGAGTTTACGAAGCTCTGGATCTTGGGTAGCAATCCCTACAGGGCAGGTGTTTAGGTGGCATTTCCGCATCATGATACAGCCCTCTACCACCAAAGCTCCGGTTGCAATCCCCCATTCTTCTGCTCCAAGGAGGGTGGCAATGGCCAAATCTCTTCCAGTTCTCAATTGACCATCCGTTTGCAGCACTACCCTGCTTCGAAGGTTGTTGCGAACCAAGGTCTGATGTGCTTCTGCAAGGCCAAGTTCCCATGGTAAGCCTGCGTGACGGATGGAACTCAAGGGAGAAGCTCCAGTACCCCCGTCTGCTCCAGAAATTAGAATCACATCTGCCATGGCCTTGGCCACGCCAGCAGCTACGGTACCTACCCCAGCTTGTGATACCAGCTTGACATTGATTCTTGCCTTTCGGTTGGCATTTTTTAAATCAAAAATGAGTTGTGCCAAGTCTTCAATGGAGTAGATGTCGTGATGCGGAGGAGGGGAAATCAAACCAACTCCAGGAGTGGAATGCCTTACTCTCCCTATCCAATCGTCAACTTTATGACCGGGCAGTTGTCCCCCTTCTCCTGGCTTGGCCCCTTGAGCCATTTTTATTTGAAGTTCGTCGGCATTGCTGAGGTAGTGCGAGGTGACACCAAACCTTCCAGAAGCAACTTGTTTGATGGCTGACCTTTCCCAATCTCCATTGGGCTTTTTTTCGTAGCGCATCTCGTCTTCCCCACCTTCTCCAGAATTACTTTTGGCTCCTATTCGGTTCATAGCGATGGCCAGGGTGGTATGGGCTTCATGAGAAATAGAGCCAAAGGACATGGCGCCGGTAGCAAAGCGCTTTAAGATGAGTGCTGCTGGCTCTACTTCATCTAGGGGAACAGCTATTTGTTTTTTAAACTCAAACAAGCCCCTCAAGGTGAGGCCATCTTGAGACTGCTCATTTATTTTTTGAGCAAATTTTTTATATAAGTTGTAGTCTCCTAAGCGAGTTGATTTTTGCAACAAATGAATGGTTTCTGGGTTGAACAGGTGCTTTTCTCCTCTTCTTTTCCATTGGTATACCCCACCAGATTCTAGCCCTTCCGCAGAGGCTCCAAAGGCAGCCTTGTGTCTAATCATAACCTCCTTGGCCAACTCGTCAAAGGAGATTCCACTGATGCGAGAAACCGTGCCCTTAAAGCAGCGATCCATCACTTCTGGTCCAAGGCCTATGGCTTCAAAAATTTGGGCTCCTTGATAAGATTGAAGTGTTGAAATACCCATTTTGGAGAGTACTTTAAGTAGCCCTTTACCAATGCCTTCCTGGTAATTGGTCAATACTTGCCTTTCCTCTTGGGCTTTACTGAGTTGCCCATTTTTTGCTAAGTCTAAAAGAGATTCTAGAGCTAAGTAAGGATTTATGGCAGATACTCCGTAGCCGATGGCCGTGGCAAAATGATGCACCTCACGGATATCGGCAGATTCCAAGACCAATCCTGCTCGGGTTCTGATTTTCTTTTTTACCAAATGCTGATGTACCGCCCCAATGGCCAATAAGGAGGGGATTGGTGCTAGCTGCTCCGTAATCCCTCTATCGGAAAGGATCAATACGTTTTTGCCTTCTAGCAAGATGGCTTCTTCTGCTTCTTGGCAAAGGGTATCCAATGCAGCCAAAAGTCTACCGGGCTGCTGGTCTGCTTGAAAATGTCCAAAAAGACGCTTGGCCCTATATCCCAAATGCTCCATTCGAGTGATTTTCTCTAAATCCTCATTTAACAGAACAGGTTGGGAAATGTGAATTTGCTTGGTATGCTGTGGGCTTTCCTCTAATATATTGTGCCCTTCTCCAATTCGGGTAAACAAGGACATGACCAATCGCTCGCGGATGGGATCGATGGGGGGATTGCTCACTTGAGCAAAGAGTTGTTTGAAATAATTTGAAATGTGCTGGCTTTGAGAGGATAGCACTGCCAAAGGCGTATCCGCACCCATGGAGCCAACAGCTTCATAGCCCGATTCACCCAATGGGGCGAGAATCACTTTTAATTCCTCGGAAGTGTAACCAAAAGCGGTTTGGAGGGTTTGGATTCCTTCTGTGGAATAGGGATAGGCAAGCTCGTCTGGATCAGGGACTAATCTAAGCTTGGTGCGCTGTTCATTGACCCACTTGCTATACGGCTGTCTGCGGCAAATATCCCCCTTCACTTCTTCATCAAAAAGGACTCGGCCTTGTTCCAGATCGGCCCAAAGCATACGTCCTGGGCTAATTCTTCCTTTTTCGGAAATGCTTCCCTCGCGAATAGGTAATGCACCTGCTTCTGAGGATAAGATCAAGCGTTGATCTTTAGTGATAAAATACCTCAGAGGCCGCAGGCCATTTCGATCTAGGGTTGCTCCTACAGATTTCCCATCGGTGACCAAAAGGGCAGCGGGGCCATCCCAAGGCTCTACTAGAGAAGCATGAAATTTGTAAAATGCTTCTCTATCCCTGTCCATGACTTCATTGTCTTGCCAAGCTTCAGGAACGAGCATCATGAGGGCATGTGGCAAACTTCTTCCGCTGAGGGTCAGTAACTCCAGCATGGCGTCCAAGTTGGCGGAGTCGGAATTCATTTTATTGGTAATGGGGAGAAGCTTGGCCAATTCCTCATCGGTAAAGAAGCTGGATTTCATCAGCGCTTCTTTAGACCTCATTTTATTCAAATTGCCTCGAATGGTATTGATCTCCCCATTGTGGGAGAGGAAGCGGAATGGTTGGGCGAGCCTCCAATTGGGAAAGGTGTTGGTAGAAAACCTGGAATGGACGATGGCAAAGGCAGAAGCCATTTTTGGATTTTGTAAATCCTTAAAAAAGGGCAGTACCTGGTCGGTTCGTAATTGGCCTTTGTACACCACGGTACGTGAACTGAAGCTCGCAAAATAAAAGGCATGATTGACTCCAGGAATTTGAGAATTGATGCTTGAGCTAGCATAATTTCTGAGCACATAAAGCTTTCGCTCTAGGTCGAGATCCGTAAGGCCTTGTCGGTGGCGAACAAAAACCTGCTCGATATTGGGCATGACCTCCAAGGCCCCCGAGCCAGGCACCGTTTCGTCTACGGGAACTTTTCTATACCCTAAAAGTTCAAAATCTAGCTCCTCAATCAATTGGTTGAGGAGCTCTTTTGATTTTATATAGAGCTGCTTATTGGTTGGGAAAAAAGTCATGCCAAGCCCAAATTGCCCTGGCTCGGGGAGCTTGATTTCTGTTCGGCAAGTTACCTCTTTTAAAAACTGATAGGGGATCTGAAGGGATATTCCAGCCCCATCTCCCGTCTTGGGATCTGCACCTCTGCCGCCACGATGCTCCATGTTGCTCAACATGTTAATAGAAATAGAATAATAATGATGAAAACTACTATATAACTAAAAAAAAATGAAAATACGGAAATTAAATTTTGAATATTTTTTTACCCATTAATCGTAGGGTTTTTGAAAAAATCGAAAAAAATGAAGTCTATTTTAAATTTTTTTCAAAAAAACTCTAAGCTCAACAGAAATAAGGCCAAGTAAATTTGTTAAAAAAATAATTTTTATTTTGTTCTTATCAGCTTACTCAATAGAAAAAAATGAAAAATATTCTTCCTACAGAATATAGTAATAGTTTGTTAGTAAGCTGAAAAAACAGGTTTGCAGATTAATCAGTAAATGGAGCGAGATCATCTTTTTCTGCTGTGCGCAGGTGAACTTTAACCTTTTTAATTTTCCTTGAATCCACAGCCAATACGGTAAATTCGAATGGATTGAAAACAATTTTAGCTCCATTTTTGGGGAGTTTGGCATTGAGTTCTAAAAGAAGCCCCCCTAAGGATTCACTTTCCCCTTTGACTTCTTCGAACAGTTGTGGGTCTAGGTCTAATTTTTTGCAAAAATCATGTAAGGATATTTTACCTTCAAATAGGAAGGTATGCTGGTCTAGTTCTTGGAAAAAGTAAGTATCCGGTTCATCAAATTCATCGTGAATTTCTCCAATGATCTCTTCCAGGAGGTCCTCCAAGGTGATTAGGCCAGAGGTGCCCCCGTATTCGTCTACCACTATAGCCATGTGCACGCGCATTTTCTGAAAATCCTTGAGCAAAGCATCTACCTTTTTGTTTTCTGGTACAAAAAAGCTTTTTCTAACCAAGGTACTCCAGTCGAATGATTCGTCTTTGTCTATGTGAGGCAGTACATCCTTGATATACAGGATGCCTTTTATCGAATCAATGGTTTCTTGGTAAACAGGAATTCTGGAATACCCACTTTTGTTAATTTTATCCATGAGTTCATGGAAATCAAGTCCTAATTCTATTGCAGAAATCTCCATTCGGCTTTTCATCACTTGCCGCACGGTGAGTGTCCCAAAGTTGACGATACCCCTAAGGATTTCTTTTTCTTCCTCTGGGGTTCCTGCAGTATTGAGTTCCAAGGCTTGGTTCAATTCTTCTACGGTAAGGAAATACGCTCTTTGTTGAATTTTTCTTTCCACGGCTTTGGTCTGGGCAAGTATAGCAGAAGAAAGGGGGAGGACAGCCTTATTAAGGATATAAATTACAGGAGAAAAGGCTGTTACAAATCCAATTTTAGATTTTTGAGCCAGCATTTTGGGAAGAAGCTCAATTCCTACCACTATCCCCAATCCTTGGATCAGGATGCCTACCAAGAAAGTGAGAGGATCTAGGGTTTTAAAATAAGAGGTAAATAAATAAGTACTCAAAACTAAACTTCCGAGGATACACACTTTTTGCATGAGCATTAAGCTGCTCAGAAGTTCTCTTGGGCTAGTTAGGAGGCGATCCATTTGAGTCCCTTTTTTGGGGTGACGCTGACGTAGGATAGTCAAATCATCCTGACTTAAGGAAAAAAAAGCTACTTCAGCCCCAGAGCATAGCATGGCCCCTAAGAAAAAGAAAAGCAAGACTAATCCATAACCCAACAAAAAGCTAAAAGAGTACGGGAAAACCTGGGCTATCAGAAGGTAACTCGGGTAAGGATCATCCATTTGCAAGCGAGAAATGAAGAGGTAAAAGTATACAAAACCCCCAAACTTTTCGCTTGGGGGTCCAATTTACTTAAAAAGGAAGATCATCATCTCCTTCTTCTAGAGACATCGTTGGCACACTGGCCGAAGTGCTAGAAGCAGGGGATTGCGCTGTACTAGCGGTTCCTGGAGCAGTAGGCATTCCTTCTGGTTTGCCGCCAACCATGGTAAAACTTAGGACACGAATTTTCATTCGCTTTCGGTTTTGTCCTTGTTCATCCGTCCATTTATCGGATTTTATTTTGCCTTCTACATAGATCTGAGAACCTTTTTTCAGGTACTTTTCAGCAACTTTTGCTTGCTGATCCCATAACTCGAGATCGTGCCATTCGGTCTGTTCCACCCTATTTCCATTTCTATCTTGGTAGGCTTCTGAGGTAGCCAAGCTCAGGTTGGCAACCACCTTATCTCCTTCGAGATACTTGACTTCTGGATCGGCACCCAAGTGGCCCAATAAAATTACTTTGTTTACTCCTGCCATAGCAATGTGGTTTATGTGTTAAAAAAGTTTAGAAGAATTGAAAGTACTCAAATCCCTCGATCGTTCAAATACCTGAGCATCAATTTTGGTTTGGGTAAGGCATCAAGTTGCCTCTCTTCTACGAGTTTGTACCCAGTCAAATCTGCCCATTTCTTGAGTTGAGACATATTTTTCTGAGAAATTTCCAATTCCCAGAAGGACACATGTAAGCGACGGTGTGACAGTAAATGTCTATATTTTTTAGGAAAAGGGATGGGGGATTTTCGTCTTGCCCAGGGAGCATTGGGAAGATTTTCCAGAAGAGGGAAATCATACAAGCCTGTCCAAATATCTCCTGGGCCTCTTTGGTTACACACCCACAACGAGCCACAGGTCAGCACCAGGTAGTTGATCTCCCTGTCTTTTACCTTGGTTTTATTTTCTTTGACGGGTAGGGTACTTACCAAATTATTTTGGAAAGCAAAACAAGAGGAAGAGAGGGGGCAAGAAGTGCAATCTGGGGATTTGGGTATGCAGCAGCGTGCCCCAAAATCCATGATGGCTTGATTGTATTCTGAGGACTGATCTTTGGGGAGCAGCGCATTGGCAAGGCTTTCAAATTCCTTAAATGCAGTACTGCTCGCGATATCGGTGGTAATTCCAAAATACCGTGCGAGTACTCGAAATACATTTCCATCTACCACGGCTTTTGCTTCTCCAAATGCAAAACTGGATACAGCTGCTGCGGTATATTTTCCTACCCCCTTGAGTCGAAGAAGGGATTCGTAGCTTGAAGGAAAATTACCCTGTAGTTCATTCCAAATGAATTTTGCGCATTGGTGAAGGTTTCTTGCCCGACTGTAATACCCCAATCCTTGCCAAAGTCGTAGCACTTCTGACTCAGGAGCCATGGCAAGATCTTTTACGCTAGGATAGGCTTCTACAAAAGAAATGTAATAAGGTAAGCCTTGTGCCACTCGGGTTTGCTGAAGGATAATTTCAGACAGCCATATTTTGTAGGGGTCTTGGGTTTCTCTCCAGGGAAGTTCGCGGGGATGGGCACGGTACCAGGCAAGGATTTTATGAGGAAATATTTGATTTTCAACTACTTTACGCATAAGCTTCCAGGGGGATTGAAGATACAAACCAAGCTATTTTTTTCGAATATCTTTTTTAATTGCCAATAGCATCGTACATTTGCCAACCCAAAATCACTTGGTTCATAAGTGGTTAGGAGCATCCTTAAATTTCTAAAATAGATTCACTGTGACAAAAGCAGAAGTAATTACCAAAATTTCCGAAAAAACTGGAATTCAAAAAGACGATGTTACCCAAGCCGTAGAGGCGTTTTTCAAGGTAGTTAAAGACTCCATGGCTGATGGCGACAACATCTACGTCAGAGGGTTTGGAAGTTTTATCAACAAGAAAAGGGCAAAAAAGATTGCGCGTAACATTTCTAAAAATACCGCTATCGTTATTGAAGAGCATTATATTCCTGCATTCAAGCCCTCTAAGGTGTTTATAGAGAAAATAAAGAATAGCAAAAAAATTAAGCAAGTGGCTGCTCAGGGATAAGCCTGGGTTGACAGGTACATGAAAAAACTTCAGTTTGTTCTCATTGGCCTAGGGGTAATCTCTGTTTTAGGGCTCTACGCATTACCCAAGGTAGTCGTGGAAAACAAGGACACAGAGAGCACCATGGAGGGAGAAGGAGGCGCTCCAACTTCCGAGGCGATCACAGCGTCCCATGAGAATACACTATCTTCTAAAAATAGAGTTCAAGCGGATCAGCTGATCCAACAGTTTGCCAATGCTCCGACTCCTGAGGAAAAAGTGGCTTCTGCTCAAGTCTTGGCTGGGATTTATTCGGAAGAAGGGATTTTTGATAGTGCCGCTTATTATTGGAGTGAAGCAGCTGAAATTTGGCCAGATAATTTGTTTGTGGTAGAAGAAGCTGGAAAAGCAACCTACGAAGCATTTTCCTTTGCTTTAGACAAACAAAAAGTAGAGACTCTAGCAACCAAAACAAGGACGTACTTGAATAGGGTGTTGGAGAAAGATCCTTCTCGACTTGACTTGAAAACCAAAGTCGCGATGACCTATGTCTCTTCTGCCAATCCCATGCAAGGGATTACCATGCTTCGGGAAGTTTTGGAAGAAGATCCTCAAAATGAGGATGGGCTTTTCAATATGGGGCTTCTCTCCATGCAATCAGGACAGTACGCACGTGCTGTCGAGCGCTTTCAGGAGCTGGTACGCTTTCATCCTAGCAACGTGCAAGGCCAATTTTATTTGGCCGTGAGTTATTTTGAATTAAAAGAAAAGAATAAAGCAAAAAAACAGTTTGAACAGGTAAAGCAAATGACCCAAGATCCCATGATCTTGAGCAGTGTGCAAAGCTACCTCGACAAACTTTAACCTATTTCAAACTTTAACATGTTATCCTATGCCTTGCGGAAAAAAAAGAAAACGCCATAAGATCGCTACGCACAAGCGTAAAAAGAGATTAAGAAAGAATAGACATAAGAAGAAATAATAACTTCTTTGAGTACCTGTTTGCGTACATTACGTTCATTTACATAATTAATTAAAAAAAAATTTGAGTACGGAATTGTTAATCGATTCTGCTCAAAATGGAAGTCGAATTGCCTTATTGCAGGATAAGCAACTGATTGAGCTGCATTCCGAAGGAATGGATACTCAATTTAAGGTAGGTGACATTTATTTGGGTACGGTCCGTAAGATAGTCAATGGACTCAATGCCGCGTTTATTGACGTGGGCTATGAGAAAGATGCCTTTCTACATTACCAAGACCTAGGTCCAAATATCAATAGCTTGTTGAAGTTTACCAAGATGGTTCGCAACAACAACTATAACAACTACCTGCTTAAAGGCTTTGACAACGAACCTGAAATAGAAAAAGTCGGTAAAATCGACAAAATTCTAGCCAAGACCAACCAGGTGTTGGTACAGGTAGTCAAAGAACCTATCTCCACCAAAGGCCCTCGTCTTTCCTGTGAGCTCTCTCTACCCGGGCGTTACCTTGTTTTGGTTCCTTTTTCTGACACAGTCAATGTGTCCAAGAAAATCAGAAGCAACGAAGAGCGCAAAAGGCTACTCAGACTCATCAATTCAATCAAACCAGCCAATTTCGGAGTAATCATCCGAACCGTGGCCGAAGGACAGTCCGTGACGGAACTCGATAAAGACCTTCGAAATCTTCTAACAAACTGGGAAGCTGGAATGAATAAATTGCTGAAAGCCAAAAGTCGGGACAAAATTATTGGAGAGATGAGTATGGCCTCCTCCTTAGTAAGGGACCTACTCAATGAATCATTCGACGCAATCACCGTAGAAGAAGAGTCCACGTACGATCAGATCCGTTCCTACATCAGGTCAATAGCTCCTGAAAAAGAGAAAATTGTAAAACTTTACAACGGTAAAGTCAAGCTATTCGAAAGTTTTGGAATCGAAAAGCAAATCAAAAGCTTATTTGGACAAACCGTTAGCCTTCCTCAGGGAGGGTATGTAATCATAGAGCATACGGAAGCCCTGCACGTCATCGACGTCAACAGTGGGAACAAGTCCAATCAAGAAAGTGACCAGGAATCTACAGCACTTAAAACCAACCTGGTTGCTGCTAAAGAAATTGCTAGACAGCTCCGCCTCCGAGATATGGGGGGAATCATTGTGGTCGATTTTATCGATATGAAAAGAGCCGAACACAAGAAGGCAATTTTTGATGCCATGATGATGGAGATGAAATTTGATAGATCGAAGCATACCGTTTTGCCTCTAAGCAAATTTGGGCTGATGCAAATTACACGGCAGCGTGTACGTCCAGAGGTCAATATTGTGACCAAGGAAACGTGCCCTTCGTGCAACGGTACTGGCAAAATCCAAGCCTCCATTTTGGTGGCCGATAAGTTGGAAAAAGATCTAGAGCATATTGCAACGGTTCAAAATGTGGACCATATCCACATTGGGCTGCATCCCTACCTGCACGCCTACTTTACTCAAGGAATGATTAGCCAGAGGGTAAAGTGGTTTTTGAAATACTTCAAATGGATACGACTGATCAAAGATTCTTCCCTACCTGTGACGGAATACAGATTTCTAGATGAATCTGGAGAAGAAATCGAACTAAAAATAAAAAGCGAGGCTGAGTAAGCCCCGCTTTTTTTATTTTTCATTTGTTACTCGATTAGAAAGGGAGTGCGTCTTCTTCGGATGAAGAATAAAAAGTATCTACAGAGGGAGCTTCTTGGGGGGAAATTCCTCCTGCTTGGCTACGATCTATTTTGTAGGCTTTCACTTCTGTGTACCAACGCCCATTGTACTCCCTACTCTCGACATCGATTCCTAAAGTGACTTGTTCCCCTACTTTTAACGCAAATTGATCGATCTTATCTCCCCAAAGGGCTATGCATACCTTTTTGGGATATTGTCCTTCTGTTTCTAAAATGTATTCCTTCTTTCGCCAAGAATTGCCACTTTTTGAGTTACCACTTACCTCCTGCAACTGGTCTATGATTTTTCCGCTTAGGTCCATACATTATTAATTTTTCTCTAGCTACGAAGGTAAGCATTGGATCCTATTTTTTGTAGGCGACCAACTCTAAGGCATGTAATTTTTTTATTTTCGGGCCGGAGTTGATTTCTACAAGGAACTCATCCACGTTCTTATTGCACTGAAAAACAAACATTTACTCTTGTCATTTTAAGAATCGTCCAAATTTTTTCCTGCTTTTTGATTACAACTCTTGTTTTTATTCTAAAAAACAGCATAGATTTGAGCCCTTTATTTTCCATTTAGGACTACTAAAAAAAATTTATTCACCTAACTTGATACTATGGCCTAGACGTTTACGTTTTTTATCAACCAATCTTAAAAATGAGTAAGCAAATAGGTCCTGAAGACGGAGTGTTAATCACTCAGTATCGAAATGGTAACGAAGCTGCCTTTGATCTCTTGGTAGATCGTTACCAAAGTAAAGTTTATACTACCATTTACTTGATTGTAAAAGATCAAGATGTGGCGGAAGACTTACTTCAAGATGTTTTTCTTAAAGTAGTTCAAACCCTCCATTCGGATAAATATAACGAAGAAGGAAAATTTCTGCCTTGGGTGATGCGCATTGCCCATAATTTGGCGATTGATCATTTTAGAAAGTCCAAGCGATACCCTACCATACTCCTAGAAGATGGAAGCAACGTGTTTAATTCCCTACACTTTGCAGAAGATTCTATGGAAGAAAAAAAGGTGAAGGAAGAAACCTTGGAGTTGGTCAAAAAATTAATAGAAGAGCTTCCGGAAGCACAGAGAGAGGTAGTGATTTTACGTCATTACCTAGACCTCAGTTTTCAAGAAATCGCAGATCAAACAGGCGTAAGCATCAATACCGCCTTAGGAAGAATGCGCTATGCCCTTCATCACATTAGAAAAAAAATGAAACAAGTTACACGCGCCTATGATAAAATCGTTTACCCCAAATGACCTGGTAAGATACATTTACCAGGAAATGTCGGAGGTCGAACAAGAACTCTTAATGCAAGCCTTGCACAGCGACGATGCCTTGATGCAAGAATACATACAACTGCTGAGCACGATAGAGTTTTTGGAGCAGGTACAGCTGCAGCCTTCCGAAAAAGTAGTGAAAGCCATCAAAAAAATGGCCCATTCTACGGGACTTCAAAAAGTCTGAACCTTTGGTAACCCCGCATTTTTGCGGGGTTTTCTTTTTCCAAAGGTTCAGACTACCATTTTTTAATTTAAGTACTCAATTAGTAAAGAGGTGTAGTTTAGGTATTCCTGCTGTGGTCCGTGGACCCTTAGCTATGGACCATTTAAAACCATTTCATCATCGTTGCAATCAACTTCTTGACGCGTAATCCATATGGAGGTCGGAGTAAACTGACGTTATTGAATCCTACACGCTGCTTCAAGACTCCTTTTTCATTGCTAAAAGACAAAAATCCATACTTCCCATGGGCTTTACCAAAACCACTGGTATTTACCCCTCCAAAAGGCATTTCGTTGTGAAGAAAATGGAGGACGCAATCGTTGATCACCATATTTCCTGCACTGGTTTCAACCATGATTCGCTTGGCATTGCCCTGGTCCTGACCAAAATAATAAAGAGCGAGAGGTTTGGGTTGTGAGTTGATTAGCCCTATAGCATCGCTGAGTTGGGAATAGGTCAGTACAGGCAGAAGTGGTCCGAAAATTTCTTCTTGAAAAACCTTCATCTCAGAAGAAATACCGGACAATATCGTGGGGGAGAGGTATCGGGTTGACTTCTCTCCATTACCGCCTATCTCTACCTGTGCTCCTTTTGCAGTAGCATCCTCAAGCATTCCCATCATCCGCTGGAAGTGCCTTTCATTAATGATCCGCGCATAGTCAGGACTCTTTTCTATACCTTTCCCCTCCTCATCGTAGTACTTGAGGAGGCTTATTTTCAATTCGTTAATAAATGCTTCTTTTTTATTTTCAGGAACTAAAATAAAATCAGGTGCAATGCAAGTTTGCCCACAATTGACAAATTTTCCCCACACGATCTTTTGCGCTGCGTCCTTGAGATCGGCTGAGGCATCGATTATTACTGGGGATTTACCGCCTAGCTCCAAGGTGATAGAACTCAAGTGTTGAGCGGCTGCTTTCATCACAATTTTTCCCACCTCTGGGCTCCCAGTAAAAAAAATGTGATCAAAGGGAAGGTCCAAAAGCGCTGAAGCAAGTTCTTTTTCGCCTAGGCAAACGGTAATTTCATGGGGGGAAAAAAGCTCGCTCACCATCTCTTGTATAAGCAAAGATGTATGAGGAGCGTATTCGGAAGGTTTGAGAATAGCCGTACATCCAGCTGCAATGGCTGACACCAAAGGCCCCAAGGCCAGATTGAAAGGAAAATTCCAGGGTGAAATTAACAGTGCCCTACCTTTGGGTTCGAAGTGAATAAATGCTGAAGTCCCTAACATGGGAAGGGGAGTAGGCAAGGGCTTGGGCCTCATCCAAGCATCCAAATTTTTCAGGCAGTGCTTTATCTCTGAAGTGACAGGGAAAATTTCATTTAAGTCTACCTCCGGAGCAGGTTTACGAAGGTCTTCCCACAATGCCGTGCATATTTGATCATGATGTTCTTGGATCCACTGCAACATTTTTTTGAGGCGTTCTTTTCTCTCTTGGGCAGTAGATTTTCGCCAAGCGATGGAGGTGGCCCATTGCTCTTCAAAGAGCTGGAGTGGAGAAGGCCGTAAATCGGAAAGGTGTATCATGGCAATTGGAAGGAATTGGTAATCTTTAGGAAAAGGTAATAAAAAGGCACTTGCTTTTTGTAATCTTAAGGAACAACCTAAGAATAGTAAGGAGTATCTATTTCTGTAAGCTACCTTAATGGGTCTTTGAGCTGTCTTGAATAAGCCATTGGAGTTGCTCTAGCTCTTTAGTAGTCAAATCTCTCCATTTTCCCACCGCAATGTCTAAGGGAATGTGCATGATACGAATCCGCTTGAGTTGAACCACCTGGTAACCTAAGTAGGCGCACATTCTTCGAATTTGTCGGTTTAAGCCTTGGGTCAAGATGATTTTGAATTTGAATTTGTGGAGGGCTACCACCGTACATGGTGCTGTGACGGTACCCAATATGGGAATGCCTGTACTCATTTTTTGAATAAAACTGGGATGAATAGGCTTGTCTACCGTGACCACATACTCTTTTTCGTGGTTATTTTTTGAGCGCAAAATTTTATTGACCAGGTCCCCTTCGCTGGTAAGAAGGATTAACCCTTCGCTGTCTTTGTCTAACCTTCCAATGGGAAAAATCCGTTCGGGATGCCCTATAAAATCGATGATATTGTCTTTTTCTCCAAGGGTATCCGTGGTAGATACAATGCCTACAGGTTTATTGAAAGCCAGGTAAACGTGTTGCTGTTTGGGCTTACCAACAAGTTGCCCATCTACCCGTACCTCATCTTGGGGAAAAACCTTGGCCCCTAATTCGGGAAGTATTCCATTGACGGTAATTCTGCCTTGCTCGAGAAGAACATCCGCCGCCCTCCTCGAGCAGTAGCCCACTTCGCTCAAGTATTTGTTGATTCGTATGTAGGTAGGCTCACTCATAGATGCTAGACAGGAAACAAATAAAAGGTAGACCTACGAAGAAATGGGTCTGAATGGACTATTTCGTTTTTTTGGAAGAAGATGACGATGAAGCAAGCAAACGATCGTCTACTGTAGGATCAATAAGTGCCAGACGTTTTATGGCTTCATTCTTTTTTAGTGTAAAAGCTTGGAGATTGGCTAGAGAGATTGGCTCTGATGGAGGAATGACCTCTTTCAGCCAATCTTCTTGCTTCCCATTTTTCCAAAAGCGAAAACAAAGGTGAGGTCCTGTAGCCAAGCCGGTGCTCCCCACGTATCCTATTACTTCCCCTTGTTTTACTCTAGTGCCACTTTTTATGTTTCTCCCGATTTTAGACATATGTAAGTATTGGGTAGTGTAGGTATCGGTATGTTTAATTTTCACAAAATTGCCATTGGCGGCGGAGTACGTCGCTTCAATCACTGTACCATCCCCTACGGTTCGAATTTCAGTTCCCGTAGGCGCTGCATAATCGGTACCTAAGTGGGCTTTATATACTTTCTGAACGGGATGAAAGCGATTCAAATTGTACCTTGAACTGATCCGTGTATACTTTAGAGGATCTCTTAAAAATGCTTTTTTGAAGCTCTTACCATCTTGATTGAAAAAGGTAAGTTGACCGTTTTGTTCAAAAGGGATGGCGTGCATGGGTACTCCTAGGTGTTGGAAAAAAGCCATTTGAATACCTGAAACAGAAACGACTTGACCCTCTACTAATTTTTCCTCAAACACCACTTTAAAAACGTCCCCTTTTTGAAGGCTTTGGAAATCCACTGACCAGCCATACAAATCTGCAAATTCATCGATGAGCTCTGGGGAAATTCCTTTGGCTACCATGGCATTGTACAAAGATGTTTCGATAATCCCTCCAATCTCCCTTTTTCGAAGTTCGGAGGGTTTTTCAGCACGGTAAACTTTTGCAGAATCCAAGTCAAATACCACATATTCTGAAGGATTGGGCTCATAAATAAAAAATTCGGCTTTGGAAGAATTGGGGGATGTTAGGACGGTAAATTTTTTATCTACTGCAATCCCGCGCACGTCAAATACTTCGGCAGATTTTTTGGCAATCTCATCTATGAGTTGATAAGGCACATTGAAAGGGGAAAGTAAAGTAGCCAGCGTTTGATTTTTGGCTACGGTTCCTTCAATAATCTCTAGCCCGGTCACATTGATTCCATATAAAAATTTTTCATTGGCCTTGGCCAAACCCAGGCTATCAGCCTGAGGATCTCCTTCCTGGGAAAACAAATTTGGTAAGATTCCCAATTTTTGCTGATAGACAGCAATAAGAACTAAAGAAACTAGGAGGGCTAGTACGCCTATCCATTTTGACTTCATGGGTAATACCGTGGGTGACTGATCGATTTACTTTGGGGCTTCAAACAAGACAAAAACTGCCTTTTTTCCAAAATATTGTGAGGAATAAGTCAAAAGAAATCTAATTTTTAACTTTTCTTGACGTTTTAAATCCTCAGGCTATCCATTGAAATAATTGACTTGCTTAGTGCAAGGATTTTTTAATGCGACCAGTAGTACTTGGAGGAGGAAAAAAATAGGTGTAAAAACAAAAGTTAGGCCTTGACTAAATCTTAAAATTAGTAGTCGTAAGATCTTCTTTTGCGAATGCTGTAGTTCAAAAGTGCAAATAGTTATCTTTGTCCTCCCAAAATAGAAACTTATCATGTTTAGAACGCATACCTGCGGCGAACTTCGCCTTCCACACGTAAATCAGCACGTCACCTTGGCTGGCTGGGTACAGCGAGTTAGAAATAAAGGAGGATTGATCTGGGTGGATTTAAGGGATCGCTACGGTTTGACCCAATTGATTTTTGAAGAAGGGTCTTCGGACAAGCATGTGTTGGACACAGCGGCCTCACTGGGCAGGGAGTTTGTGGTGCAAGCCAAAGGGCTGGTTATTGAAAGAACATCCAAAAATGAAAAAATGCCTACGGGCGATATTGAAGTGAAAGTGGAGGAATTGACGGTCCTTAATCCCTCAAAAGTTCCCCCATTTATCATTGAGGACGAGACGGACGGAGGTGATGAGTTGCGAATGAAATACCGGTACTTGGATTTGAGAAGAAATGTGGTGCGGGAGAAGCTTCAATTGAGGCATAGGATGATGCAAGAAACCCGAAAATACATGGATGCTCAACGTTTTATTGAGGTAGAGACCCCCGTATTGATCAAGTCTACTCCAGAAGGGGCAAGAGACTTTGTCGTTCCTAGCCGAGTAAACCCAGGGGAATTTTATGCCTTGCCTCAATCTCCACAAACCTTCAAGCAGTTGTTGATGGTCAGTGGATTTGATCGGTATTTTCAGATTGTGAAATGTTTCCGAGACGAAGATTTGCGTGCCGACAGGCAGCCGGAGTTTACCCAAATAGACTGCGAAATGGCCTTTGTCTCACAAGAGGATATTTTGAACACCTTTGAAGGGCTGGTAAAACACTTATTTTCCTCTGTCAAAGGCATAGACCTGGGGGAAGTATCCCACATGACTTATGCCGATGCCATGCGCTGGTATGGAAATGACAAACCAGACCTGAGGTTTGACATGAAGTTTGTAGAATTGACCTCTTTGTCTCAAGGATTTGGATTTCAG